>NZ_JBVHXY010000010.1:0-179090 GCF_055569215.1 Kitasatospora sp. NPDC029312
CCGCTACGAACGCAAGGGCGAGCACTTCGCAGCCTTCGCCAGCATCGCCGTGGCCGTCATCTGCTACCGCAGACTCTCCAAATGAGATGACTCCTAAGCCCGAGGTAGTAGGCGCCTGCTGCCCCCGCGCCGAAGAGCAACCAGCCCCCGTCCTGGCCTCGCTCACGGCTTCTCTCTCCCACCACCACCGGCTCACGGAGGTTCCCGTGTGCACCCGTAACACGCCCTCGCTCACCCTCTCCAAGCAGGCCCTCCGCGCCGCCCTCACCCGCAACAACTGCGACCCCGAGACCATCTTCAACGCCGAGCTCGCGCTCGCCGAACTGATCGTCAACGCCTGGCGGTACGGGGACACGACCGCCCCCGTCGTCTTCTTCTCCATCCTCGGCTGCACCCTCCATGTCTCGGTCTCCGACGAGTCCGAGGCCCTCCCGCACCAGCGCACGCCCGCCGGCCTCGCCGAGACCGGCCGGGGCCTCCAGCTCGTCGAAGGCCTCACCCACCGTTGGGGCGTCAACCCGCAGAAGCGCGGCAAGAGTGTCTGGTACGAGCTGGACTTCGCGTCGTGAGCTGTGACCCCATCGCCCCGGAAGATCCCCGCATGCGCGAGTACAGCAGAATCCAGATCGCCGCGTTGCTGGGGGAGTTGCACCGGCGGGGCATCCCGCACGGCCTCCTCTGGGGCTCCGCCGCCACCCCCGAGACCACCCTCGACGGCCGCATCCTGGTCGACTTCGGCAACGCCCCCGTCAGTACTCTGCTGAACCTCCTCCACCTGCTCCGCGACCTGGACCGAGACCGGTGAGGTTCTTCGTGGGCGCGCTGCTCCTCGCGCTCCTCGGCCTGGCGATCACCACGGTCGCCCTGGGCGTGGTGGCAACCCTGAAGATGCCCCGCCCAGAAGAGCGGGACGAGCGGCGCTGAACACGCGGAGGCCCTCGCCCCGAGCAGGGCGAGGGCCTCGCGGGGGTCCGACGGCTCCGGGTCAGCCGTCGGACGGGTTCCGGTTCCCGCCACCGGTGAAGCCACCGCCACCACCGCCGAACCCACCGCCGGCAGCGCCCTCGACGAGCTGGCTGGCGTTGTAGCCGCCGTTGGAGTCGGGCGTCCCCACGACCGTCACGCTCTGGCCGGGCTGGAGGTCGGCGGCCTTGCCCTCCTTGTTGAGCTGGACCTTGGTCGAGTCCGTCGTCGTCACCTTGATGGTGTTGCCGTTGGCGTCCGTCAGGTACACCGTGTTGCCGTCCACGGCCTTGACCGTGCCGCGCGTGAACCCGCCCTGGCCACCCTGGCCACCCCGGCGACCGCCGTTCTGCCCGTACCCGCCCACAGAGGGCGCGGCCGCCGCGGCCCGGGGCGAGGAGGACTTCCCGCTGGGCGCGTCCCCCTTCTCGTACCAGACGCCGCCCGCGAAGGCCCCCGTGGCGATCACGCCACCGGCCAGTGCCAGGCTGAGCCAGGGCAGCTTGCGGCGCGGCGGTGCCGCCAGCTCACCGCTGACGTCCCGCGCGTCCGGGGGCGTGGAAAGCAGCGCAACCTGATCGGCCTGGTTCATCGAAGAAGTGCTCCTACTCATGACGGAGGGCGTCGATCGGCCGCAGTGCGGCGGCCCGGTTGGCGGGGTAGCTGCCGAAGAACAGCCCGATGGCGACGGCGATGGCGAACGCGCCGAGCACCGATTCGGGGATCACGACCGGCTTGATGCCGACGATGCTGAAGTGCGAGCCGACGATGCCCGCCGCCACGCCCAGCCCCGCGCCGATCACCGACAGCAGGGTCGACTCGGTCAGGAACTGCCCGAGGATGACGGCCCTCGGCGCGCCCAGCGCCTTGCGGATGCCGATCTCCCGGGTCCGCTCGGTGACCGTCACCAGCATGATGTTGGTGATCCCGATCCCGCCGACCAGCAGCGAGATCGCCGCCACCGCGCCGAGCAGCACGGTGAAGGTCTTGGTCGTGCTCTCCCGGGCGGTGAGCAGCGACGCCTGGTTGGTGATCCGGAAGTCGGCCTTGGCCGGGTCGGCGATGGCGTGCGTGCCGAGCAGCACCCGGGTGATCTCGGCCTGCGCCGCCGTCGTGCTGTCGGCCGACGCCGCCTGCACCAGGATCTGGTTGACCGGGCCGAAGCCGGTGAACGCGTTCTGCACCGTCGGCAGCGGTGCGATCACCACGTCGTCGGGGTCGGTGAAGCCGCTGCCGCCCTTGGCCTGGAGCACGCCCACCACGGTGAACGGCGCCCCACCGAGGACGATCTTCTTCCCGACCGGGTCCTCGGCGTCGAACAGTTGCTTGGCCGTCGTGGCGCCGAGCACCGCGACCTTGCGGGAGCCGAGCACGTCGTCGTCGGTGAAGTACTCGCCGCGCGCGACCTTCTGGTTGGCGGTCTCGAAGTACGCAGGGTACGTCCCGACGATCGAGCCGGGGCTGTAGGAGACGTTCCCGTACAGCGCCGTGCCGCTGGTGGTGACCACGGGCGCGACGGACTTGATCGCCGACGAGTCGGTGTCGCTCGCCAGCGCCTTGGCGTCGGCGACCGTCAGCTTCTTCACCGACGAGGTGGCCCGCGAGCCACCGGCCGCCGAACCGGCGCTCACGGTCAGCGAGTTGGTGCCGAGCGAGGTGATGGAGTCCTTCACTGCCTGCGAGGAGCCGTTGCCGACGGCCAGCAGCAGGATCACCGAGGCGACGCCGATCAGCACCCCCAGCATGGTGAGCGCCGAGCGCACCTTGTTGGCGGCCAGGCCGCCGACCGCGAAGCGGAGCGTCTGCCAGAGGATCACGCCGGCACCCCCACCTGGAGCAGGGCGGGCGGCGGCCCGTCGACCGGTGCCTGCCGGACGTCGCTCACGATCTGCCCGTCGACCAGCCGCAGCACGCGCTTGGCGTGCCGGGCGACCTCGTCCTCGTGGGTGATCAGCACGACGGTGCGGCCGGTGGCGTTGAGCCCGTCGATCAGGGCCAGCACCTCCTCCGTCGAGCGGCTGTCGAGGTTGCCGGTGGGCTCGTCGGCGAGCAGCAGCGCGGGGGCCGTGACCAGGGCGCGCGCCACCGCTACGCGCTGCTGCTGGCCGCCGGAGAGCTCGTTGGGCTTGTGCCCGGCGCGCTCCTCCAGCCCGACCAGCGAGAGCGCGGCCAGCGCCCGGCGGCGCCGCTCGGCGGCGCGCACGCCCGCGTACGCGAGCGGCAGTTCGACCTGGGCGAGGGCGGTGGTGCGGGGCACCAGGTTGAAGGACTGGAAGACGAAGCCGATCTTGCGGTTGCGGACCAGCGAGAGCTGCTGCTCGTCCAGGTGGCCGACGTCGATGCCGTCCAGCAGGTAGCGGCCGGAGGTCGGGACGTCCAGGCAGCCGAGGATGTTCATCAGGGTGGACTTGCCGGATCCGGAACTGCCCATCACCGCGACGTAGTCGCCCTGTTCGATGTCCAGGCTGACGCCCGCCGGGCCGCCGGCCGCCGGGTCGTCCGGGCCGCGCAGGGCGTGCACGGTGGCGTCGCCGTGCCCGTACGACTTGGTGAGCCGGCTGATCCGGATCACCGGGACGGGCTTCGCGGGGACGCGCTTGTCGATGACGTGACGCATGGCTCAGCCCCTGCCACCGCGACCGCCGCCGGCCCCGCCGCCACCGGCCCCGCCCGGGATGCCGGCCCCGGCACCACCGGCACCGGCACCGGCGCCGCCCCGGCCGCCGGACCCGCCGCCGAGGCCGGGGAAGGAGGCGTTCGGGAAGCCGTTGGTGCCGCTGGTGGTGGGGAGTTCGACCTTGTCGCCCTCCTTCAGGCCGGAGACGACCTGCACGGTGCTGTCGCCCTCGACGCCCACCCCGACGGTGACCCGCTCGGTGCTGCCGTCCGTGTGCACCACGGTCGCGGTCCGCGAGGAGCCGGTGCCCGACAGGGCGGAGGTGGGCAGCGAGAGCGCGTTGTCCGCCTCGCCGGTGACCACCTGGACGGTGGCGCTGAGGCCGGTGCGCAGGGTGCTGGTGTCCCCGCTGAGCTGGAGCGTGGCCGAGTACTGGACGGCGGACGAGCCGGCGGCGCCGCCGGAGCTGCTGACCGGCAGCGAACTGACCGACAGGACGGTCGCGTTGAGCTTGGTGTCGGACTGCGCGTTCAGCGTGACGGAGGCCGCCTCGCCCTTCTTCAGCTTGAGCGAGTCCAGTTCGGAGAAGTTGGCGGTGACCTGCATCCCGGTCGGGTTGGTCAGCACGATGAAGCCGCTGGGGGCGGCGGAACCCGCGCTCGCGCCCGTGGACTTGGCGGCGGAGGAGGAGGACGAGGAGCCGGCGGCGGTGGCGCCGACGGTGTCGCCGACCTTCGCCGAGATCGAGGCGACCGTGCCGTCCACCGAGGCGGTCAAGGTGGTGCCGGCCAGCGCCGCCTGGGCGTTGGTGAGGTTGGCCTGCGCGGTGGCGACCTGCTGCTGGGCCTGGGCGACGGCCGCGTCGTCGACCTTGGTGGTGGTGATGGTGGTGGTCTGCGGGGCGGGCGTACTGCTCCCGCCCGCCCCGCGACCGCCGCCGGCGCCGGAGCCCGAAGCCGTACCCGAGCCCGACGGAGCGCTCGAGGACGCGGAGGACGGCGGGAGCGGCTCGGTGGTCGTCGTGGTGACCCCGGCCTGCGCCTTGGTGAGGTTGGCGTTGGCCGTGGTGAGGGCCGCCCGGGCGGCGTCCACCTGCTGCTGGGCCGCCGTGGTGTCGACGGTCGCGAGCACCTGCCCCTTCTTGACCGTGTCCCCGACCGCGACCTTGACGGCCGTGAGCCGCCCGCCGGTGGTGAAGTCCTGGGCCGCGTCGGTCGGCGACACCAGGGTGCCGGTCCCGGACACCGTGGCCAGGACCGTGCCCTTGGCGACGGTCACGGTACGGGCGACGGGCTTGGCCGCGGCCGTACCGCCGCTGCCGTTGACCGTGACGTAGGCCAGGGCCGCACCGCCCAGCAGGGCCACGCCGAGCGCGGAGTTGACGAGGACTGCGCCTCGCCGCCGTGGGAGCACCTTCATGGCGGACAGCTTCGCGGGGCGCTCTTGCGGAGCCCTGGGCACGGGCTGGGAGCAGACTGACCGGCCGGATCCGGGCATTGCGGACCCTTCGCCCGCCCCGCGCGGGCACCTTGGCCCGATCGTGGCCGGCCGTTGGCCGAACTCCCAGCGCCCTCCCAGCGATCCCCAGCCATCCGGGAGGGCATCTTCAGACAACGCTCGGGGAGTGTGCCCCCACGCTCCCCCGGGAAACGCCGCAAGGGCGCACCCCCGTGGAGTGCGCCCCGCGCGAAGCCCCGCGAACCGGCGTGAACCCGCGCGAACCCGCGCGGATCCGGCGGCCCGCCGAAGGACCTCAGCCCTCGATCTCCTTACGGAAGGCCTCCGCCACCGCCAGGAAGATCGAGTTGCCCTCGGTCTCCCCGATCGACACCCGCACGCCCTCCGGGAACGGCCGGACGATCACCCCCGCCTCGGCGCAGGCGACGGCGAAGTCCGCCGAGCGGTCGCCGAGCCAGAGCCACACGAAGTTGGCCTGCGAGTCCGGGATCTCCCAGCCCTGGGCGCGCAGCCCGGCGACCACCCGGTCGCGCTCGCCGACCAGCGCCTCCACCCGCGCCAGCAGCGCCTGCTCCGAACGCAGCGAGGCGACGGCGGCGTCCTGGGCGAGCTGGCTGACGCCGAACGGGACGGCGGTCTTGCGCAGCGCGTTCGCCACCGGCTCGTGCGCGATCGCGAAGCCGACCCGCAGGCCCGCCAGGCCGTACGCCTTGGAGAAGGTGCGCAGCACGCAGACGTTCGGGCGGTCGCGGTAGAGGTCGATGCCGTTGGGCACCTCGGGGTCGCGGATGAACTCGATGTACGCCTCGTCGACGACCACCAGGACGTCGCTCGGCACGGCGTCGATGAAGCGTTCCAGCTCGGCGCGGTGGATCACGTTGCCGGTGGGGTTGTTGGGGTTGCAGACGAAGATCAGCCGAGTGTTCGGCGTGACCGCGGCCAGCATCGCGTCGAGGTCGTGGTCGCCGCCCGCGGTGATCGGCACGGGGACGGGCGTGGCGCCGGCGACCTGGGTGATGATCGGGTAGGCCTCGAAGGAGCGCCAGGCGAAGATCACCTCGTCGCCCGGGCCGGCCGTGGCGAGGACCAGCGACTGGGCGACGCCGACCGAGCCGGTGCCGGTGGCGATGTGCTCGGCGGGCACGTCGAAGCGGGCGGCCAGCTCGGCGGTCAGCTCACTGACGCCCATGTCGGGGTAGCGGTTGAACGAGCCGGCCGCCGCGATCGCCGCCTCCAGCACGCCGGGCAGCGGGTCGTTGGGGTTCTCGTTCGAGGACAGCTTGTAGGCGTCGGCGCCGGCCGGCTTGCCGGGCTTGTAGGTGGGGATGCCGTCCAGGGTCGGCCGCAGGCGCGGGCCCTGCGCTGACGTACCACTGCTCACGGTCGTACTCCTTCGTGTCTCTCCGGTCCGCCCCGCCGTGCCACGGTCGGGATCACCGCCGTGCCCGGGGACATCGGAACGCGCCCGGACCACCCCGGTCGGGTGCCTTGCACGATACCGACCGCCCCTCACCCGTAGGAGTGAGATGCCCGGACGGGTTACAGGCGCGGATCAGCCATTCTGCAGGGTTCCAATGGCACATGTCAGAGGTAAGACGGCTGGTTTCAGGCGGGTATCGAAGGGGCGCACCCTGGCTCGTTCATGGAGAAACGTATCTCCAAAGGCTCCCGATGCGCCGGTCACAGACCCTTGTCAGGAGCCATACGATCGGTCCGCCATGACAGCAGCAGCCAACCAGAGCGGTCGGCGTCCCACCACCTCACGGCGTCTGGAGCGGGCCGGCATCCGGGATGTGGCAGCAGCCGCCGGAGTGTCGATCACCACCGTCTCCGACGCGCTGAACGGAAAGGGCCGCCTGCCCGACGAGACCCGCAGCCGGGTGCGCGAGGTCGCCGAGCGCCTCGGCTACCGCCCCTCGGCGGCGGCCCGCACCCTGCGCACCGGACGGTCCGGCCTGATCGGGCTGACCGTCACGACCTACGGCGAAGAGCCCTTCACCTTCACCGAGTTCGCGTACTTCGCCGAGATGGCCCGGGCCGCCACCAGCGCCGCCCTCGGCCGCGGCTACGCGCTGGTGGTGCTGCCCGCCTCCTCCCGCCACGACGTCTGGGGCAACATCGCCCTGGACGGCACCGTGGTGATCGACCCGCCCGACCAGGACCCCCTGGTCAGCGAGTTGTACCGGTCCGGCGTCCCGGTGGTGAGCGACGGCAAACCCGGCAACTGCCCGGTCACCGCCTGGGTCGACAACGACCACGAGGCCGCCGTGCTCGGCATCCTGGACCACCTCTCCGAGGCCGGCGCCCGCCGGATCGGCCTGCTCACCGGCACCAGCACCGACACCTACACCCGGCTCTCCACCGAGGCCTACCTCGGCTGGTGCGGCAAGGTCGGCCAGGAGCCGGTGTACGAGACCTACCCGGCGCACGACCCGGCGGCCGGCGCGGTGGCCGCCGACCGGCTGCTCGCCCGCCCCGACCGGCCGGACGCCGTCTACGGACTGTTCGACCCCAACGGCACCGACCTGCTCGCCGCCGCCCGCCGGTACGGCCTGCGGGTGCCGGACGACCTGCTGCTGGTCTGCTGCAGCGAGAGCGACGTCTACGCCACCACCGAACCGCCGATCACCACGCTCTCACTCAAGCCGCGCAAGATCGGCACCACCGTGGTCAACCTGCTCATCGACGCGATCGAGGGCGTCGACTCCGGCACCGGCGTGGACATCGCCCGGCTCTTCCCGCCACGCTTCCGCACCGCGGGGAACGGGCCGCCGCCGGGCACCCTGATGCCCACCGAACTGATCGTCCGCGCCTCCTCCCAGCGACGGAGCCCGCGCACCACCGTCAGCCCGCCCCGGCCGCCGGGCGAGGTGTGACGGGGCCTCCCCCCGCCCACCAGCGCCTGCCCGGGCGCCGCTCTGGACCGGCCCCGAACCGGCCCTGGACAGCCCCCCCGGACCGCCCCCGTCAAACAAGGTCCGGACCTTCCACGGACCGGGCCGGCAGCCGTCGAGGCGCTGACGAGACCATACCGAGCCGGGACAAAACGGACCTTGCGTGACCGCCCGGCTGACGCTCCGGAGGATTGGATACCCACCAGGTGACGACGGCGGGAGAGTGGTCTTCCTATGATGGGCGAATGACTCCCGAGGACCGCTTCCCCGGGCCCGAGCACCCCCACCCGGGCCCCCGCCACCAGCCGGACCTCGACGTGCTGCCGTACGGCACCTACTACGAACCCGAGCCCGCGCCGGGCTACCAGGGGGCGCCGTACGACGCGGAGACCTACAGCGGCTACGGCGGGGCGCGCTACCTGGAGCAGCACTGGCCCGCGGACGGTCAGGGGCAGGGCCACACCGTGCACGCCCAGGGGCTCGGCGCCGACCAGACCCCGGCGTTCTCGCCCCAGGGCCAGGGCGGCTACGAGGGCGCCGCCGACGGCTACGAGGAGCAGAGCGGCTACCAGGAGCAGGGCACTTACGAGGAGCGGAACGGGTACGACGGCGCGAACGGCTACCAGGACCGCAACGGCTACGAGGAGCAGGGGAACTACGAGGAACAGGGCGGATACGAGGACCGCGGCGGATACGACGACCGCCCCGGCTACGAGCCCACCCTGCCCGACCAGCCCTCCCCCTCCCTCCAGCTCCCCGGCCGCGACGACCCGCCCACCATCGAGCTCGGCCCGCCGCTGCCCGACCCCTCCGCGCCGACCTACCCGTACCCGGCCCCCGGCCCCGGCGAGCCGCCCGGCCCGGTCTACGTCGTCGGCGACGTGCACGGCTACCTCGAGGAACTGCGCACCGAACTGCGCCACCAGGGCCTGATCGACGAGGACGGCCACTGGTCCGCCGGGCGGGCCCGGATCTGGTTCCTCGGCGACTTCACCGACCGGGGCCCGGACGGCATCGGCGTCATCGACCTGGTCATGCAGCTCGCCGCCGAGGCCGCCGCCGCCGGCGGCTACTGCCGCGCCCTGATGGGCAACCACGAACTGCTCTTCCTCGGCGCCGCCAAGTACGGCGACGAGCCCGTCCAGTCCACCGCGGGCACCGCCTCCTTCCTCGCCGCCTGGCGGCTCAACGGCGGCCAGCAGAACGACCTGGACCGGCTGGAGGCCCACCACATCAGCTGGCTCTCCCGGCTGCCCGCCATCGCGCTGGAGGACGGGCACCTGCTGCTCCACTCCGACACCACCGCGTACCTGGAGTACGGCGAGTCCATCCCCGACGTCAACGACGCCGTGCACGGCGTGCTCGCGGACGGCAGCGTGGACGAGTGGTGGGACTGCTTCCGCCGCTTCACCAAGCGCTTCGCCTTCCGCGGCGACGCCGGACCGACGGCCGTCCACGAGCTGCTCGACACCTACGGCGGGACCCGGATCGTGCACGGGCACAGCCCGATCCCGTACCTCACCGGCGCGGTGCACGCGGACGACGGGCAGCCGCCGCACATCCCGGGGCCGTACGTCTACGCGGACGACCTGGCGGTGGCGATGGACGGCGGGGTCACCATGGAGGGCCGGCTGCTGGTCGCGCGGCTGCCGATCTGAGCACCCCTACCGGTCGGATCATCTGATCCGCGATCAACTGATGTCTCGTTTCGAACGGTTGTTCCCGGCGCGCAAGTAGCCGCGTGCGCGCGGCCCGGGGCGCGAAATTCCGGAAACCGACTGTCAGCACGGCCGCACCCGCCCCTACCATGAGGCACACCACACCCGGCCGCCCGTCCGGCGGCCCGCCTCCGCGCCCGTCTCGGCGTCCTGAGGGGCCCCGCGTCCTCGATGCGCGTCCTTCCTCGATGCCGGCCGGGGTCCGCATGAACGGGGTCCCCATGTCCAACCCCCCGCCGCTGCTCGCCGAGGACCGCCCGGAGTACGAGCGCCTCCTCCGCGAAGCCCTGCGCGACCGCACCGTCCTCACCGCCCTGCGCGCCCCCGGCGCGCTCACCACCGACCAACTGCGCGTCCGCGCACTGCGCGACGCCGACCGCGTCAACGCGGCGGCCGCCACCGAGTACGCCCACTACACCGAGCTGCGCGACAGCCTGCGCACCGCGCCCCCACCGCCGGCCGACGTCGAGCCGTACGCTCCGCGCCTGCTCAGCCAGCTGCGCTCGGGCAACGACGGCGCCGGGCTGTTCCCCGTCCTCACCGTGCTCACGCCGATCCTCGCCTGGTCCGCCGCGCTGGTCCTGCTGCTGATCGGCTACCTGCTGCGCGCCGCCGACTCCAGGCTCGCCCTCGCCCGCTCCCTGGTCACCGCCGGCTGGGTGGCGCTCGCCGCCGGGGTCGTCGCGATGGCCGTCGGCACCATCGGGCTGCTCCTCACCGCCATACGCGGCGGCGCCGCCGTCCCGGCCGGCCTCGACCGGGAGCTGGCCGCCGAACTCGCCGCCGCCCGCGCCGAGTGGCGCGCCGCCCTGCGCGACCACGGCCTGCTGCCCTACCTGCACACCCACCTGCCGGCCGTGCCCGGCCGCCCCGCCCCGGGCTTCACCCCGCCCGACTATGACAGCCCCGACTTCACCGGCCCCGACTTCACCGGCCCCGGGCCGAACGGCGGCTCCACCGACGCCGAGGGCCGCACCGCCCGGCCCGCCGCCTTCACCACCCCCGACTTCACCGGCCCCGGCTACACCTCGCCGGACTTCACCGGCCCGGACGACGTGCGTTGAGCCGTGCCGCGGCCTTGAGTCGGGGCCCGGCCGGTCAGGCGGCCCGCGGCGCCGCCACGACGCCGCTGCGCGCCGGCCGGCCGTCCGACCGGCCGTCCGACCGCTGGGCCGCCAGCCGGACCGACAGCCGGGCCGACAGCGCCCGCTGGCCGTTCGCGATCCACCGCACCGGCCAGCGCAGCAGCACGTACAGGGTCAGCGCCCAGCCGAGCGCGTGCACCGTCCAGACGCCGGCCATGGTGGGGCCACCCCAGGCGTGGTGGTAGTCGGTGTGCAGGTACCAGATCGGGTAGCCGAAGTTCCGCACCGAGTTGAACAGCGCGTAGCCGACGACCACGAGCGCCGCCACGTCCAGCGGAAGACCGAGCACCACCCGGGCCAGCACCCGGCCGCCCGTCCAGCCCCGGCCGCCGGACACCCGCTGCTGCCACCGTGCGGCCCGCCCGGACTGCCCGGTCAGGCCCAGCACGGCCCCCACCGCGCCGGCCGGCAGTGCCAGCCCGGCCCGGACGGCGTCGCGGACGACGGTGCCCATGTCGGCGCCGAACTGACGGTGGATCGCGGACATCCCCGGGCTCCTCACCCTCGCTCTGCTGTTGTCCTCATCCTCCCGCCGCACCACCCCGCCGATCGTCACACCGGAGAGCCGGATCGGCCGTCATACCGGAGTACTACCGGCGTCCCCGGCCTCCGCCACGTCCGCCACGTCCGCCACGTCCGCCACGTCCGCCGCGGCCCGGGCGAACTCCCGGACCCGTGCGGTGCTGTTGCCCCGCCGCCAGATCAGCCCGCGCCGGATCAACGGGGCGTCGTGGATCGGTACGTACACGAGATCAGGGCGCGGGTAGTACCGGCGGCAGTGCTCGCCGACCGGGAGGACGCCCCGGCCCATCGCCACCAGGCTGAGCATCTCGGAGAAGGTCCCGCCCGCCGGCCCCTTCGGGACGGGGCGGCCCGACGGCGTGCGGTCGGGGGTGCGGTCGCGCTTGAAGCCCACCGAGGTCACCGCCGGGTACTGCACCACCGGGTGGTCGGCGAGCACCTCCAGCGACACCGAGGCCTCGGCGGCCAGCGGATGCCCGGCGGGAACGGCCAGGGCACGCCGCTCGGTGAGCACGACGGGCCCGAGCACCATGCCGTCGAAGGGGTAGGAGGCGACCAGCACGTCGATCGAGCCGTCCTCCAGGCTTGCCCGGGAGTTGGCGAGCTGCACCTCGCGGACGTCCACCCGGCAATCGGGGTGGCGCTCCTCGAACAGCGCCACCACCCGGAGCAGCACCGGCGCCGTCCACTCCCCGAGGAAGGCGACCCGCAGCTGCCCGGTCACCCCCCGGCTGGCGTCCACCGCACGGCGCACCGCCTCCTCCATCGCGGCCACCACCGGCGCGAGGTCCTCGGCCAGCTGCCGCCCCACCGCCGTGATCCGGACGGACCGGCTGGTGCGCTCGAACAGCGGGCCGCCGATCCGGCGCTCCAGCGCCCTCACCACCTGGCTGACCCGCCCGGTGCTGAGGCGCAGCCGCTCGGCGGTCCGGCCGAAGTGCAGTTCCTCGGACAGGGCCAGGAAGACCTCGATCTCCAGCCGCTCCAGCATGTCTCCCCCGTCGTTGAACCGGCAATCGTTAAATCCGGCTCAACGATCGTATGTCCATCCGATGTTGATCACCGCTACCGACCGGAGGATCGTTGAACCCGTTCCCACCCCGCCACCCCGAACCGGAGCCGATCACCATGCGCGTCGTCGCCCTCGACCACCTGGTCCTCAACGTCAGCGACATCGAGCGGTCGCTCGCCTTCTACACCGGACTCCTCGGCCTCGAACCCGTCCGGGTCGACGAGTGGCGGGCCGGCAAGGTCTCGTTCCCCTCCGTCCGGGTCACCCCCGAGACGATCATCGACCTGTTCCACCGCCCCCGGCACGAATCCAACGTCGACCACATCTGCCTCACCGTGGAGCCCCTCGACTGGCAGGAGGTGATCGACGCCGGCACGTTCACCGTCGTCGACGGCCCGGTCAGCCGCTACGGCGCCCGTGGCAGCGCCACCTCCGTCTACGTCCAGGACCCGGACGGCAACACCGTCGAACTCCGCTGGTACCCCCAGGACGCCACGAGCTGACCGCCGCGCCCCCACACCGGCTGCTGTCCCGGCCCCACAGGGGTGGGCCGGGACAGCACCCTGTCGGACCGCCGGCCGGCCGGCCCGCAGCGGGTGGACCCGGTTGCCCCGGGCCGGACACTCGTCGGAGGCGGCCCGCACGACACCGGCGAACAGTCACCCCTTCGCCCCATCGCCACGCGTCGACCCGCAGCCCACTGCCGCGGATTCACCGGCGCGCCCGGTGCCCGGCCGGCCGGTCGAGCCCATGGCGCGCGCTCCGGGCGGCGGTGAGCTGGCGCACCAGCTGGTGGAGTGAGATGGCGCCGGTGAGTGGGGGCAGCCCGGCGACGACGACGGCGGACGGCGTCCAGGAGACGTCGGCGATGCACAGCGCGGCCGCGAGGCCGGAGAAGAGCACGACGACGACCCAGGAGTGGAACGGCTGGCGCCCGTGCTGGACGGCGCGCAGAACCGACAGACCACCCGCGAGCCAGGGCCCGTAGACGACCACCGGCCACAACTGCGACAGGCCGCACGGCACGCGCGAGAACGCCATCTCCTGCAAGGGGCCGTAGGAGAACACCCAGCCCAGCGCGCAGGCCGCAGTCACAGTGATCGCCGTCAGCGCGCCGAACACGGAGCTGATGAGGTTGGGCCAGGCCGGGCGGGGAAAGGCGGGGCGTCGGCGGTGCCGAGAGGCCGGCAGGCCGTCCGGTCGGCCGGCTCCGGTCGGGCCGGGCGGGTCGACGGGGGCTCTCGGGGGCGGCACGTACGCCGTCTCGGGCCCCCAACCGCCGGCCGAGGAGACGAGGGAGCTGAACGCCTGCGCATCGCCGTACGCGGTGCCGAGGTCATAGGCGAAACCGTCGTCGTACCAGTCGCCCGTCGGGTGGCCGGCCTCGCGGACACGGCCGCCTGGACCGGCCCACGCCTCGCCGTTCGGCTCACCGTAGCCGCGGTCTCCGTACGGGTCGAGGAGTTCGGTCACACGGTCGTACACGGCACGCCCCCCATGTGGTCGTCCAGTTGCGGCTCGGTCCGGCCGCCCGCCCCGGGCCGCGCCGGGAATCCCGGTGCGGCGGGCGGCGTCATGATGCGTCCGAGAAGATCAGGGAGGCGATCCGCGTGGCGAAGTCGCTCTCCAACTGGCTGATCCTCCGCACGAGTTCGGCCAACGGACGCGAGGTGTGGGACAGGACGACGCGCTCGCCGTTGCGCGAGAGGTAGCCGGTGGACACGTCGCCCACGGCGTTCCGGCGATCGGGGACGAAGAGCCAGGCTCCGAGCGGAGCGACCGGCTCCCGTACGGGGGGTGACGGGGCATGGGGCAGGCATTGTGAGGTCACGCGTTCATCAACGAGAAGTGGCTGGCCTAGTTTTACGACATCCGGGCGTCCTTCTATATTCGATATCGAAGATGCTCCGCAAAATTACCCAATAAATGGGAGCCGGGGTAAAACTTTTTCCGCCGACAACGGTACACCATCGAACAGACGGAGCGGAGTACTTCTATACTCATCACAGGCGCCGCTCGCCAAAATTCCCCAAGTAAAAGAATTGCAATAGAAACGTTTCTTCTCTTTCCGTGGTGCTATGTTTGCGAATTGCCCTTGGCATATTCGTCGACTTTCGACGGCCCGACTTCGATCCCGGGAGGCTTCTTGCTCAGCTGGAAGGAATATCGGGAAGCGGATAAGCTCCATCGCCAAGGATGGTCAATAACCAGAATCTCCCGACACCTCGGGCGCGACCGGAAAACGGTGAGATCCTACCTTCGCGGTGATCGAACCCCGGGCATCCGAATTTCCTCCCAGGACGGTTTCCTCCGGTTCCTGCCGTACTGCCGCCAGCGACTCGCCGATGACCCGCACCTTCCGGCGACCGTCCTCTACGACGAGGCCGTCGACCTCGGCTACGCGGGCGGCTATTCGACCTTCACCCGGGCCCTGCGCAGACACCGCGCACGGCCGGGCTGCGAGCAGTGCCAGCAGGCGGCCATCGCCGCGAGCAGCCGGTCCCTGTCCGAACGGAACGGGCTGGCCGTCGAGTTCGACTGGCTGCGCCTTCCCGAACCGCCGGCGGGTTGGGGCTACGGCAGCCGGGCCCGCCTGCTGCTGGGCTCGCTCACCGGCCCCGGCACGGGCGTGGGCAACGGTGTCGGCCGCTGGTCAGTGGCCTTGGCGGAGGACCAGGAACTGCCCCACCTGGTGGAAGCCGTCGACGTCGTGCTGAGACGTCTCGGCGGCACCCCCGGGCGATGGCGGTTCGGCCGGACTCCGACCGTGTGGTGCCAGAAGACCGACCGGGTGGCACCGGCGTTCGGCCACGTGGCCAGACACTACGGCGTGCGCGTCGAGTGCCGCCTGCCGACCGACCGCCGTTCGTACGCGCGTCGGACCCTGGATGAGGCCCTCCGCTCCTGGTGGCGCGAGATGACGGCCGACACGACCCTCCAGGAGGCCCAGCAGGGCCTGGACCGACTGGCCGCGCGCCTGGGCACCCGGGGCGGAAGCACCGACGGCGCACCCCCCACGGCCGGCGGCCCGGGCTTCGCACTGCGGGAGCTGCCCCCCACGCCCTACCCGGTCCGCGTCCGCGCCGGTCGCAGCGTCACCAGCCAGGGGCTGGTGCCCTTCCGCGGCAACTTCTACGCCGTGCCGGAGCACCTGGTCGGCGCTCCGGTCGAGGTCCGCCACTGGCTCGACCAGCCCCATCTGTCCATCGCCACACCCGCCGGCGCCGTCATCGCCCACTGCCCGCTCGCCCCCGCCGGGGCCGGGCTGACGGTCGTCGAGCACGGCGGCGCCATCACCGCACTGGACCGGCACCCGACACCGGCGCCCACCGACGCCCCGGCCTGCCGACGGAACACCCCGCGCCCGCCGTCCCCGCAGGCCCTGGCCGAAGCCGACGCGCTGCGCACCCTGTTCGAAGTCCCGCCCGGCCGCCGCCACGGTGGGGAGCGGGACGACGCGGCGCCGCGGGTGCCCGCCCAACGGGACCGCCCGGCCGACTACGCCGGATGGTGAGCGGCCGCCGCGTGCCGAACCGGCAGGGGCGCCGCCGTCGACGGTGCAGCCCCCGGCGGCCCTCTGCATTCCGGGCGGCGTCGCCGGGCCGGGCTTGCTCAGCCCGGCGGAGCACCGCAGCGGCAGGAGCCCCGCAGGACGACGGGGTGCTCTTCCGGGACGCCTGGAGTCCCGGAAGAGCACCCCGTTGTACGGCAGTGGTCAGCCGTCCGCCAGCGGGAGGTAGACCCGGTTGCCGTGGGCCTTGAACTCGTCCGACATGGCCTGCATCCCGGCCAGCGCCTCGGCGTCGTAGCCGGACTCGACGGCGGAGGAGCCTCCCCCAGCCTCCGGCCGGGAGGGGCCCCCACCGTGCTCGTCGCGGATCTTCTGGGAGATCTTCATCGAGCAGAACTTCGGGCCGCACATCGAGCAGAAGTGGGCCGTCTTGGCGGGTTCGGCGGGGAGGGTCTCGTCGTGGAAGTCGCGTGCGGTCTCCGGGTCGAGGGCCAGGTTGAACTGGTCCTCCCAGCGGAACTCGAAGCGGGCGTCGGAGAGGGCGTCGTCCCAGGCCTGGGCGCCGGGGTGGCCCTTGGCGAGGTCGGCGGCGTGGGCGGCGATCTTGTAGGTGATCACGCCGGTCTTGACGTCGTCCCGGTTGGGCAGGCCCAGGTGTTCCTTGGGGGTGACGTAGCAGAGCATCGCGGTGCCCCACCAGGCGATCATCGCGGCACCGATGCCCGAGGTGATGTGGTCGTAGCCGGGGGCGACGTCGGTGGTGAGGGGGCCGAGGGTGTAGAACGGCGCCTCGTCGCAGATCTCCTTCTGGAGATCCATGTTCTCCTTGATCTTGTTCATCGGGACGTGGCCCGGGCCCTCGATCATCACCTGGACGTCCCGCTCGCGGGCGATCCGGCCGAGCTCGCCGAGGGTCCGCAGTTCGGCGAACTGCGCCTCGTCGTTGGCGTCCGCGATCGAGCCGGGGCGCAGGCCGTCACCGAGCGAGAAGGTGACGTCGTAGCGCGCCAGGATGTCGCAGAGTTCCTCGAAGTTGGTGTAGAGGAAGTTCTCCTCGTGGTGCGCCAGGCACCACGCGGCCATGATGGAGCCGCCGCGCGAGACGATGCCGGTCTTGCGGCGCGCGGTCAGCGGCACGTACCGCAGCAGCACGCCGGCGTGGACGGTCATGTAGTCGACGCCCTGCTCGCACTGCTCGATGACGGTGTCCCGGTACACCTCCCAGCTCAGCTCCTCGGCCTTGCCGTCCACCTTCTCCAGGGCCTGGTAGAGCGGCACGGTGCCGATCGGCACGGGGGAGTTGCGCAGGATCCACTCGCGGGTGGTGTGGATGTTGCGGCCGGTGGAGAGGTCCATGACGGTGTCGGCGCCCCAGCGGGTGGCCCACGTCATCTTCTCCACCTCCTCCTCGATCGAGGAGGTGACCGCGGAGTTGCCGATGTTGGCGTTGATCTTGACCAGGAAGTCGGTGCCGATGATCGCCGGCTCCACCTCCGGGTGGTTCACGTTGACCGGGATGACGGCCCGGCCGCGAGCCACCTCGGCGCGCACGAACTCGGGCTCCAGGCCTTCGCGCAGCGCCACGAACTCCATCTCCGGCGTCACCACGCCCCGCTTGGCATAGGCGAGTTGGGTGACGGCGGCGCCGCCGCGACCGCGCAGCGGGCGGCGCGGGCGGCCGGGGAAGACGGCGTCCAGGTTGCGCAGGTTGCCGCCGCGCGGCGCGGTGTGCTTGATGCCGTCGTCCTCCGGGCGCGGCTCGCGCCCGTCGTACTCCTCGACGTCACCGCGCTGGCGGATCCAGGCGTCGCGCAGCGCGGGCAGGCCGCGCCGCACGTCGGGCTCGTACGTCGGGTCGGTGTACGGGCCGGAGGTGTCGTACAGCGGGACGGTCCGGCCGTTGGTGAGCCGCACCTCGCGGTAGGGCACCCGGAGGTCCGGGCGGGAGCCGCTCCGGTAGGCCTTGTGCCAGGCCGGGGTCGGGTAGCCGGTGCGCTCGCTGCTGGGGGCGCTCCGGGCAGGCTGCGGCTGTGCTTCGAACGTGGTCATCTGACCTCTACTCCCTACGCCGGCATTATCCGGTCCAGGTTCCTGCGGTCGACGCAGCCGTCGGTCCGTCCGTCGACGTCCCGGTCAGCGCCCTCTCAGCCCGGTGCTCCGAGCTCCCGCGTCCGCAGGCGGTGTTGCCTGCACATGACGCCCAACACCGTAGCGATCCGGTCGCCGCAGGTCCAGACGGCCCCGGGAGGCGGACGGCCGTGAAAGGCCGAGGCCCGGCCCCCGCGGACGGGGTGCCGGGCCTCCGGACGTGCGCGCCGTGCTCAGTTCCTCGCGGCCTTCTTCACCAGGATCACCACGGCGGCCGCGATGCCCACCACGACCAGCAGCTTGATGACGATGCTCAGCAGGGCGCCGACCACGCCGAAGACGAAGGCGATGACGTTCCAGGCCAGCACCAGGACCAGCACCGGGATGACGATGTTGCGCACCCAGGAGGGCAGCGACTTCCAGAGCTCGGCCATGTCGGTTCCTCTTCTCCCCTCGGGTCGGCTGCCGTCCGGTGCCGCATCCCGCTTGCTTTCGATGCTTCGATCGTACGGTGGTCCCAGCACCGGAACGAGGCCCAACGGCCCGGAGAGAACCCCGAGATCACCCCGATCCACGCCCCCGGGGTGACCCCCTAGAGAACGGGGCGGGGGCGCCCCCGGACGGGGGTCAGACCGGCCAGCGCTCCCCGCGCCAGGCGGCGTCCCAGAACATCCACTCGTAGCGCGAGGTCGTCCCGAAGTGCTCGACGACCCGGCGGCGTTCGGCCGCGGACAGCTCCCCGCCGATCCGGTCGGTGAGCGCCAGCACCCGGCGCACCACGGACTGGAAGGCCTCGTCGCCGTAGGTGGCGATCCACTTGGCGTACAGCGGGTCGGGGGAGCCCTGGGCGAGCAGTGCGTCACCGACCCGGGCGTAGATCCAGTAGCAGGGCAGCACCGCGCCGAGCGCCTCGGCGAAGGACCCGCCGTAGACGGTGGCCAGCAGGTAGCTGGTGTAGGCGCGGGTGGTGGGCAGCACCGGCTCGGCGGCGGCCTCCTCGGCGGTGCCGCCGAAGGCGGTGAGGAACTCCGCGTGCATGCCCTGCTCGGCCGCCAGCGCACCGACCGCGTCGTCGGCGAAGGCCCGGACGTCCTCCTCACCGGGCGCCTTGGCGGCGCAGACGGCGAGCGCGCGGGCGTAGTCGCGCAGGTAGTGGGAGTCCTGGACGACGAAGTGGCGGAAGGCCTCGCGCGGCAGGGTGCCGTCGGTGAGGCCGCCGATGAAGGGGTGGGCGAGGATCTCGGCGTAGATCGGCTCGATCGACGCCCAGAGCTCCTCGGTCAGGCTTCGGCTCATACCGACGACCCTAAGCGAACGGCCTCCCGGGCGAACGGCCTCCCAGGGCGAACGCTCCGGGGCGGACGGCCCAGGGCGGACGGCCCAGGGCGGACGGCGCTCAGTCCTCCGGCGGGGAGAACACCACCAGCACCCGCAGCTCCTCGGTGATGTGGTGGAACCGGTGCGGGGTGCCGGCTGGGACGTACACCACGGTGCCGCGCGCGACGGTCGCGGTCTCGGCGCCGACGGTCAACTCGGCGCGACCGCTGATCACCTGGTAGATCTCGTCCTGGTCGTGCGCCGTCTGCGGGTCGGTGTCGCCGGGAGAGAGGGCGTACAGCCCGGCGGACATCCGCGGTTCGCGCAGGAACCGCAGGTACGCACCGTCGTTGGCCGCCCGCTCGGCGTCCAGTTCGTCCAGCCGGAACAGCTTCACCGCCGCGTCCTCCCTCGTCCGCACACCGCGTGGACCAGGTGCATTCAACACCACCGGGTGCGGCGGGAGCTTCCCCCGGGGGCCGGGCCCTGCCACTCTTGGGCGGCATGAAGGGTTTCGTCATCAAGACACTGATCAACGCGGTGGCCATCTGGGTCGCCGCCTGGATCGTCAGCGGTATCCAACTCGCCCAGGGCAGCGCCGACTGGCAGCACAAGGCCTTGACGGTGCTCGCCGTCGCCGTGGTCTTCGGCCTCGTCAACTGGCTGATCAAGCCGGTGGTGAAGCTGTTCTCGTTCCCCCTGTTCATCCTCACGCTGGGTCTGATCACGTTCGTGATCAACGCCCTGATGCTGTTGCTGACCTCCTGGGCGTCCACCAAGCTGTCGCTCGACTTCCACGTGGTCAACTTCGTTTCCGCCCTGGTCGGTTCGTTGATCATCAGTCTGGTCTCCTGGGGCCTGCACCTGGCCCTGGACGACGACTGACCGGTGTCGTGCGCGGGCCCGGAAGGGGCCCGTCCCCGGGAGTTCCGCCCGGGGACGGGCCCCTTCGCCGTTCCGCCCTCAACCCGCGTCCCCGCGCCCGCCGAGGATGCCCGCGAGCTGGGCGTCGAGCTCCCGCTCGGTCAGCTCCCGCCCCGCCGGCACCAGCCGCTCGGTGCACGCCAGGAAGGCGGTCAGGGGCACCGCCGGGGCGCGCAGCACGGCCCGCCCGTCGGGCGAGTGCAGGACGATGCGGAGCGAGCCGGGCTCACCTCCGACCGGACGGATGCGCACGTCCCCCTCACCGGCGGGCCCGCTGAGGCCGTCGCGCAGCAGCTCGCGCGCGAACACCCAGCTGACCGGCGCCCCACCGGGCAGGTGGAAGGTGAACCGGACGGCGTACGGGTCGCCCGGCTCGTACGCGAGCTCCACCGCGACACCGACCGACGCCCCGGACGAGACCACGAGCTCCATCACCAGGTGCCCCTGGACCGTGCCGTGCTGCATGACGCCGGTACCTCCCTCCTGGCCGGCCTGCCCGACCCCGCACTTCCGGCGAAAACGGACGCGGCCGACCGAGTCGGCGTTTCGACCCCCGCCCGACGCGGGAGACTCCCGCACAACGCTCCAGCCCCGGAGGTCGCCATGGGCCCCGACAACCGAACCCCGCCACCGCGCCCGGTCGTCAAGCGCACGGCCCGGGCGATCCTGCTGGAGCTGGACACGGACGATCCTCACGGCCCGGCCTCGATCGTGCTGATCCGGCGGGTCCGGCCCGGGGCGCCGCACCCGTACTGGATCACCCCCGGCGGCGGGGTCGAGCGCGAGGACCGGACGGTGGTCGAGGCGCTGCACCGCGAACTGGACGAGGAGCTCGGCGCCAAGGTCGTGGACGTGGTGCCCGCGTTCGTCGACACCATCAGCCACCCCCTCCCGCAGCCTCCGGCCGGGGGTGCCCTCACCGACGACGGCGCCCCGCCGCACCCGCACGGCGTCAAGGTGCAGCACTTCTTCGTCTGCCGGCTGGCCTCGATGGACCTCAGCCGCCGGCACGGGCCCGAGGTGTCCGACCCGAACGGCGAGTACGAGGTGGTCCGGCTGCCGTTCACGCGCGAGGGCGTCACCTCGGTGAACGTCGTCCCGCCCAGGCTGCGGGCGTACCTGGCGGCCAACATCGAGGGCATCCGGGCGCTCCTCGCTCCCGACCTCGGCTGAACCTCAGCCCGCCGCCAGGTCCCCCACCAGGTCGTGACGGATCCGCCCGGCCGGCACACCCGCGCGCAGCAGCGCCTCGACGCCGCGGCGGACCATCGCGGGCGGTCCGCTGAGCACCGCGTCGCGACCGGCCCAGGACCCGAACCTGCCCACCACCTCGGGCAGTTCACCCGTCAGCCCGCCCTCGACCGGACCGGTGCCGGACAGCACCGGCCGGACGGTCAGCCAGGGGTGGCGCGCGGCCAGTTCGCGCAGGCCGTCCAGCTCGTACAGCTCGGCGGCGCGGCGGGCGCCGTAGAACACCTCGACGCTGCGGCCGGGCGCGCCGTACTCGGCCGCCTCCTCGACCAGCGCGCGGATCGGGGCGATTCCGGTGCCGCCGCCGAGGCAGAGCAGGTCGGCGCCGGCGGTGTGGTCGACGGTCATCGCACCGCCCGCCGGGCCGAGCCGCAGCACGTCACCGGGGGCCGCCCGGTGCACCAGCGCATTGCTCACCCAGCCCGCCTGGACGGCCTTGACGTGGAAGGTCAGCAGTCCGTCCGGGCGGGGCGCGGAGGCGAAGGAGTAGTGCCGCCAGACCCGTGGCCACCAGGGCGTCTCCAGGCTGCAGTACTGGCCGGCCCGGAACGGGTAGGCCTGGTCCGGCCGGACGGTGATCACCGCGACGTCCCGGGTGCGGCGCTCGTGCCGGACGACCTCGCCCTGCCACCAGGGCGGCGAGGTGCGGGCGGCCTCCCCGGCGGCCTCGATCATGATGGTGGAGATCAGCCGGTAGGCCCGGCGCCAGGCGAGTTCGGTGTCGGCGTCCCACCGGCTGCCCGCGTACGCGGCCAGCGCCTGCACCAGGCACTCCCCCACCGGGGCGTAGTGGCCGGTCAGGGTGCCGTAGCGGCGGTGGCCACGGCCGAGCGCGCCCAGCCGGGCGCTCAGCGCCGCCGCGTCCCCCGCGCCGCGGGCGGCGGAGAGCAGGGTGCGGAACAGCCGGTCGCGCTGGACGTCCATCGCGGCGGGGAAGAGCGAGCGGACCTCGGGGTGGCGCAGGAAGAGCAGGGCGTAGAAGTGCGCGGTCGCCCGGTCGGCGACCGGTTCGACGACGGCGAGGCTGGCCAGGATCAGTTCGAGGTCGTGCGGGGTCAGCGGGAGTCCGACGGCGGGGCCGCCCTGCGGAGCGCTGCCCGGCGCGTCGGCGGAGAACCCGACCGGCGGGTGCGGGGCGTGCGCGGGGTGGGGGCCGTGCGCGGGGTGGGCGGCGGCCGGCGGCTGCGCGGCCCAGGCTTCGCTCCACCTGTCCCCCTGCCCCGACCAGTTGAGGCCCGGCGCGTCGGTGAACAAGGGCTGGAAGGCGGGCGCGGTGCCAGTGGTCGCGGGCGGCGCCGGGTAGCTCGGCGCGGGCACGGCCGGCGGCTGGGAGGGCCGCTCCGGGATCACCGGATGGACGGGCACGGGACCCAACCGGGGCACGGGACCCAACCGAGCCACGGCGTCCGCAGCGGGCACGGCGCCGACAGCCCTCGGCAGGACGGCCGTCGGCGCCTCCGCCGGCACCAGCGGCGGGAGGTCAGGCGGGTCCAGCGGCGCCGGCGGCCGGACGGACTCAGCCTCGACCGGGTCTTCCGCCGCCTTCGGCTCGGGCGGCAGCTCCGGCAGTCCCGGGACGGAGGCGGCCCCTGCGGAGCCGTGCCCGGTGCGGATCAGGAGTGTTCTGCGGGACTTCACCGCTACGTTTCGAGTACCCAAGAGAATCGTTTCGCCTCCGGCCGGCCTGCGCCACCACCTGGCTTGGCTCTGCTGATGCCTAGGCAGCGTGGCACGCCCGAAGTACTCATCCGACAAATCGCGCGAAGCCCGGACGCCCGGCCCGGAAACGCGCTACTCTCGCTCGATCGGCGGTCGCCCTGAGTGCCGAGCAGCACACCCAGGGCGATCCCCGCCTGGTCACAGCCCCCTGCTCACAGCTGCCGTAGCAGCATCCCCGGCTGCTCGACGCAGTCCGCCACGAAGCGCAGGAAGCCGCCCGCCGTCCCTCCGTCGCAGACCCGGTGGTCGAAGGTGAACGACAGCTGGGTGACCTCGCGTACCGCCAACTCCCCTGCGTGCACCCAGGGTTTGGCGACGATCCGGCCGACCCCGAGCATCGCCGCCTCAGGGTGGTTGAGGATCGGCGTGGAGCCGTCCACGCCGAACACCCCGTAGTTGTTCAACGTGAAGGTGCCGCCCGTCAGTTCGGCCGGAGTGAGCGACCCCTTGCGGGCCGACTCGGTCAACCGGCCCAGCTCCTCGCCGAGTTGCTCGGTGCTGAGGCGGTGCGCGTCCCGCACCACCGGGACGACCAGGCCGCGTTCACCCTGTGCGGCGAAGCCCAGGTGCACCGCCGAGTGCCGGACGATTCCCGAACCGTCCTCGGTCGCACTGGAGTTGAGCTCCGGGAAACGCGCCAACGCGACCGTGCAGATCCGGGCCAGCAGTGCCAGGACGCTCACCTTCGGACCGGGAGTAGCGTTCAACTGCCGCCTCAGCGCCATCAGTTCGGTGGCGTCCGCGTCGACCCAGCAGGTCGCGGCGGGGATCTCCCGGTGGCTGCGGCTGAGCTTCTCGGCCACCGCCTTGCGCAGTCCGCGCAGCGGGACGACCTCCGCCCCGGCCACCGGAGCCGCGGCGGGCGCGGCGACCGCCGGGGCCGCCACCTTGGCCGCGACCGCCCGTTCGACGTCCGCCCGCATGATCAGTCCGTCCGGACCACTCCCGGTGAGCGCGGCCAGGTCGACCCCCTGCTCCCGGGCCAGCCGCCGCACCAGCGGCGAGATCACCGGCACCACGGCCGGCGCGGCTGGAGCCGCCGGACCAGCGGGATCCGAAGCGGCGGCGACCGGGGCCGGGGCCACAGCCGGCGCCACACCCACACCCGCCCCGCGGACCCGGCGCCGCCGCGTGCCCCTGCTCTCGGCGACGCCGTACCCGACCAGCGGCCGTTCGACCTCCGCGACGGTAGCCGCGTCGGACGCAGCGCCCGGACCCTCCAGCACACCGCCGTCCAGCACACCACCGTCCAGCGCACCGCCGTCGGCCGGCGCCACCGCGACCGTCACCAGCGGCGCGCCGACGGCGATCTCCTCGCCCTCCCCGCCGTACCGCGCGGTGACCACCCCTCCGTACGGGCAGGGCACCTCCACCACGGCCTTGGCCGTCTCCACCTCCACCACCGGCTGGTCGACCGCGATCACGTCGCCGACCTCGACCATCCAGCGGACCACCTCCGCCCCGGTGAGTCCCTCACCGAGGTCGGGCAGCCGGAACTCCCGCACGACGGGCATCATCCTCAGTCCTCCCACTGCAGCCGGGCGACCGCGTCCAGGATCCGGTCCACCCCGGGCAGGTGGTGGTGCTCCAGCATCGGCGGCGGGTACGGGATGTCGAAGCCGGTGACCCGCAGCACCGGCGCGGCCAGGTGGTGGAAGCAGCGCTCGGTGACCCGCGCGGCGATCTCCGCGCCGGTGCCGCCGAAGCCGCTCGCCTCGTGCACCACCACGGCCCGGCCGATCGAGCGCACCACCCGGGTGACGGTCTCGTCGTCGAAGGGCACCAGGGTGCGCAGGTCGAGCACCGCGAGGTCCCAGCCCTCGGCGCGCGCCGCCTCGGCCGCCTCCAGGCAGACCGGCAGCGAGGGCCCGTAGGTGATCAGCACGGCGGAGGTGCCGGTGCGCCGCAGTGCGGCCCGGCCGATCGGCTCGACCGGCGCGTCCGGGTCGAACGCGTCCTTGCCCCAGTAGAGCCGCTTGGGCTCCAGGAAGACCACCGGGTCGTCGGAGGCGATCGAGGCGCGCAGCAGCCCGTACGCGTCGCCCACCGTCCCCGGGGTGACCACGTGCAGGCCCGGGGTGCTGGTGTAATACGCCTCGGAGGCGTCGCTGTGGTGCTCGACGCCGCCGATGCCGCCGCCGTACGGGATGCGCACGGTGATCGGCAGCGGGAGCTTGCCCGCGGTGCGGTTGCGCATCTTGGCGACGTGCGAGAACAGCTGCTCCAGCGCGGGGTAGGCGAAGGCGTCGAACTGCATCTCGACCACCGGGCGCAGCCCGTACATCGCCATGCCGATCGCGGTGCCGAGGATGCCGGCCTCGGCCAGCGGTGTGTCCAGGCAGCGTTCGGGGCCGAACTCGGCGGTCAGCCCGTCGGTGATCCGGAAGACGCCGCCGAGCCGGCCGACGTCCTCGCCCAGCACGTGCACCGTCGGGTCCTCGCGCATGGCGTCCCGCAGTGCGGAGTTGAGCGCCTGCGCCATGGTGGCGGTGCGCGCGGAGACGGCTGTCGGCGGCATCAGTGCTGCACCTCGGACTCGGCGGCCAGCTCGGCGGACAACTGGGCGGCTTGCTCCCGCAGTTGCGGGGTCGGCTCGGCGTAGACGTGGGCGAACAGCGCCATCGGGTCGAGCTCCGGATCGGCGTGGAACTCGGCCCGCATCCGGGCCGCCAGCTGCTCCGCCTCGTCGGCAGCGTCCTGAACCGGCCGGTCGTCCAGCACCCCGAGTCCGCGCAGCGCGCGCTCCATCAGCAGGATCGGGTCGTGCTCCCGCCAGGCGGCCACCTCGGGCTCGGTGCGGTAGCGGGTGGCGTCGTCGGCGTTGGTGTGGGCCTCGATCCGGTAGGTGAGCGCCTCGACCAGGGTCGGGCCCTCGCCGCCGCGGGCCCGCTCGACCGCCTCGGTGAGCACGGAGTGCAGCGCGGGGGCGTCGTTGCCGTCCACCAGCCGGCCCGGCATGCCGTAGCCGACGGCCTTGTGGGCCAGGGTCGGCGCGGCGGACTGCGCGCTGAGCGGGACGGAGATGGCGTAGCCGTTGTTCTGCACCAGGAAGACCACCGGGGCCTGGAGCACGGCCGCGAAGTTCAGCGCCTCGTGGAAGTCGCCCTCGCTGGTGCCGCCGTCGCCGAGCATGGCGAGGGCGACCACCGGTTCGCCGCTCAGCCGGGCGGCGTGCGCCAGTCCGACGGCGTGCGGCGCCTGGGTGCCGAGCGGGGTGCAGAGCGGGGCGGTCCGGCTGGCGCGCGGGTCGTAGCCGGTGTGGGCGTTGCCGCGCAGCAGGGTCAGCGCCTCCAGCGGGTCGACGCCCCGGGAGACCACGGCGAGGGTGTCGCGGTAGCTGGGGAACAGCCAGTCGCGCTCGCCGAGCACCAGCGCGGCGGCGACCTGGCAGGCCTCCTGGCCGGTGGACGCGGGGTAGACGGCGAGGCGGCCCTGCTTGGTGAGGGTGGTGGCCTGCTGGTTGTAGCGGCGGCCGACCACCAGGCGGCGGTAGAGCTCGCGCAGCAGCGCCGGATCGTACTTCTCCAGCTCGGGGGTGCCGAGCACCCGGACGGGGGAGGCGTCCGGGAGGAGGGGGGCGGGGTCGGTGCGGGGGGCGGTGGCTCCGGGTAGCCAGCCGGGTACCACCGTGTGGTGTCTGTGGTCGAGAACGGTCATCTCGGGGCACCTCCAGGGGTGGCGGGGGCTCCCTACCGATTGTTCGGTCGTCTGTTCATCTTGACCAGAACCGTGACAAGGTGGTGGACATTCGGCCCGAGCGGCGGTCGACTGGTGGCAGTGCGTCCAATCGGTGAGGGTGGGGGGTCATGTCGGCTGAACAGATGTCCAGACTCGACCGGGTCGACCGTTCGATCCTGCGGCTGCTGCAGCAGGACGGTCGCGCCTCCATCCGCTCGGTAGCCGAGCGGGTGCACGTGTCCCGGGCCAACGCGTACGCCCGGATCTCCAGGATGGTCGAGGACGGCGTCATTCGCGGCTTCACTGCCAGGGTGGACCACGAACGGGCAGGACAGGGGGCGTCCGCGTACGTCACCCTGAAGATCGTCCAGAATTCCTGGCGCACCGTGCGCGAGCAACTGCTGGCGCTGCCCGGGGTCGCCCACATCGCCCTGGTCGGCGGGGACTTCGACGTGCTACTGCTGGTGCACACCGCCGACAACCACGCGCTGCGGGAGCTGGTGCTCAACCGGATCCAGTCCATCCCGCAGGTGCTCGGCACACGAACCATGCTGGTGTTCGAGGAGACCGACCAGGTCCCCCCGGACTGATGCCCCTGGGTCTCAGCGCGCCCGCAGCCCGTCGAAGGCCAGGTGCACCACGGCGTCCGCGACCCCGTCGGCGGCCTTCAGACCCGGCCGGTACCACTCCACGATCGAGTTGATCATCCCGAACAGCAGCCGGGTGGCCAGCCGCGGCTCCACGTCCGCGCGCAGCGCGCCGTCCGCGACGGCCGCCCGCAGCAGTTCGGCGACCTGGTGGTCGAAGTCCCGCCGGCGCTCCAGCGCCCACTGCTCGGTGGCCGTGTTCCCGCGCACCCGCAGCAGCAGCGTCACGTACGGCAGCTCCGCCAGCAGCACCTCGGCGGTGCGCCGCACCACGTGCTCCAGCCGCTCCACCGCCGGGCCGTCGACCGCGGCCGGCTCGGCCAGGATCGCGAACAGCCCGTCCAGCGCCCGCCCGACGGCCAGCCGCAGCAGTTCCTCCTTGCCGCGGACGTGGTGGTAGATGGAGGACTTGGAGATCCCGGCCGCCCGGGACAGGTCCTCCATCGAGGTGCCGTCGTAGCCGCGCTCGTTGAACACGTCGACGGTCACCGCGAGCAGTGACTCGACGGTGTAGGCGGTGCGCGTGGTGTGATCGGCCATCCTCCGAGTATCCCCGGCCACCCGGACCGGCACGCGATCGGGTCGGCCGGTCCGCGCCGGGCCGTTGCGCCCCCCGCCGGGCCGTTCCACCCGGGGCCGTCACCGGACCGTTCGAGCCCCGCCGGGCCGTTCCACCCCGCCGGGCCGATCGTCCGTATCCGGCCGTCCGCTCCCTGCCGGGCCCGGCGGGGACCACCTAGAATTCGGCGGACGATCGTCCACGTCCAGCAGGCTGGGGTCCACCGCTGATGAACGCAATACCGGCAGTCTCCTCCGACGCGCCCGAGCGGCGCAGCGAGGAGCCGGAGGAGGTGCCGAACGCCTGGCAGGACCGCGCCCGCGCGCTGGTCGTCCGCTTCGGCCCGGCCGTGTGGTGCTACGCGGTGCTCAAGCTGATCGGCTTCACCGTGTTCATGAAGCTGCTGTCCTTCGCCGGGGACTACGCGAAGAAGCCGGCCCGGTTCGGCGGCGGCGCCAACACCTGGGACGTGCTGGCCAGCTGGGACGGCTGGTGGTACCAGCAGGTCGCCCAGTTCGGCTACCACCCGGCGCTGGTGCCGGTCCCCGGCGGGCTGCCCGGCTTCACCATCGAGCAGAACTCGGCCGCCTTCTTCCCGCTCTACCCGGGCCTGATGCGGCTGACCTCGGACGTCACCGGGCTCGGCCTGTACGGCGCCGGGATGCTGGTCTCGGTGGTGGCCTCGCTGTTCGCCGCCGCCGGCATCTACGCCGTGGTGGACCGGATGTCCGGGCCCCGGGCGGGCGTGATCGCGGCCGGGATCTGGGCGATCGCCCCGGGTTCGGGCGCCGAGTGGGCGGTCTACTCGGACTCCCTGTTCGTCGCGCTCGCGGCCTGGGCCTGCTACTTCGTCATGACCAAGCAGTGGGTGGCGGCCGGGGTGGTCACCCTGGTCGCCGGGCTCAACCGGCCGACCGCGGCCGCGCTGATCGGCGCGGTCGGGCTGGCCGCGCTGGTCGAGCTGTACCGGCGGGAGAGCGGCGTGCTGCGCCCGCTGGCGGCGATGGTGCTGGCCCCGGTCGGCCTGCTCGGCTACGTGGCCTGGGTGGGTTGGCGGACCGGGGAGTGGGGCGGCTACTTCCGGCTGCAGCACGACGCCTGGCTGCACTACTTCGACTGGGGCCAGGGCACCTGGCACTCGATCCGCGGGGTGCTGCTGGGTCGCAACGACTACCCCTTCGCCTTCCCGGTGCCCGATCTGCTGGCCACCCTGATCGTGTTCAGCCTGCCGGTGCTGATCGTGCTGCTGGTGCGGCTGCGCCCGCCGCTGGTGCTGACCGCCTACACGCTGGCGACGATCGTCTCGGTGCTCGGCAGCCTGGGCATCTTCGGCAACGTCTCGCGCTACCTGCTGCCGGCGTTCCCGCTGTTCATCGCGCTCGCGGTGGGGATGCGCAAGCTCAGCTGGCCGGTGCTGGCGGCGGTGCTGGGCAGCGGCGCGATCGCCTCGGGCTGGTACGCCGGGTACGTGATCTTCGAGCTGGGCGTGCCGTAACCCCGGTCCGCACCGAGCACCCCGGGGGCGCGTCCGCGAAGGACGCGCCCCCGCCGTCCTCGCCGTGATCCGGTCCCCGCACCCTCTTGAGCCGACCGATCGTTCGGTTACCCTGTGACGTGTCCCGTCCTCCCTCCTGAGGAGCGCACAGATGTCCGCAGCGGTCACCCACCCCCTCGTCAGCGAGCTGGTCGAACGCCACCAGGCCACCCTGGACGCCGCGCTCGCCGCCGCCGCGAAGCGCGACTACTGGTCCCCGTACCCCGAGTTCCCGAAGGCCTACGGGGAGACCGGCCCGGCGGACGGCAAGGCCGCCTTCGACGCCCTGCTCGGCAAGCCCTTCGTCCTCCACGGCCACCCCACCGACGGCGACCAGGTCGGCGGCGAGGCCTCCCCGTACGGCATCGAGCTGGGCATCACCTACCCGCACGCCGGCCCGGACGCGCTGATCGCCGCCATGCTCGCCGCCCGGCCCGGCTGGGCCGCCGCCTCCCCGAAGGAGCGCGCCGCCGTCTGCCTGGAGATCCTGCACCGGATCAACGCCCGCTCGCACGAGTTCGCCCAGGCCGTCATGCACACCACCGGCCAGGCCTACGGCATGGCCTTCCAGGCCGGCGGCCCGCACGCCCAGGACCGCGGCCTGGAGGCCGTCGCCTACGCCTACGCCGAGCAGACCCGGCTGCCCGAGCGGGCCGGCTGGACCAAGCCGCAGGGCAAGCGCGAGCCGCTGGTGATGACCAAGGAGTTCACCGTCGTCCCGCGTGGCCTCGCGCTGCTCATCGGCTGCAACACCTTCCCCACCTGGAACGGCTACCCGGGCCTGTTCGCCTCGCTGGCCACCGGCAACCCGGTGCTGGTCAAGCCGCACCCGCGGGCCGTGCTGCCGCTCGCGCTGACCGTCGCCGTCGCCCGCGAGGTGCTCACCGAGGCCGGCTTCGACCCCAACCTGGTCTGCCTGGCCGCCGAGCACGAGGGCGGCACCGTCGCCCAGACGCTGGCCGTGCGGCCCGAGATCAAGATGATCGACTACACCGGCTCGACCACCTTCGGCGACTGGCTGGAGGAGAACGCCCGGCAGGCGCAGGTCTACACCGAGAAGGCCGGCGTCAACGCGGTGGTCATCGACTCCACCGACGACTACAAGGGCATGCTGGGCAACCTGGCCTTCGCGCTCTCCCTCTACAGCGGCCAGATGTGCACCACCCCGCAGAACCTGCTGATCCCGCGCGGCGGCATCAGCACCGACCAGGGCGACAAGTCCTTCGACGAGGTGGTCGCCGACCTCGGCGCCGCCATCGAGGCCCTGCTCTCCGACGACGCCCGCGCCGCCGCCATCCTCGGCGCCGTGGTCAACCCGGGCGTGCTCCAGCGCTCGGCCGCCGCGGCCGGCGGCGAGTACGGCGAACTCGCCCTCGCCCCGCGCCAGGTGACCTCGCCCGACTTCCCCGGCGCGACGCTGCGCACCCCCGCGCTGATCAAGCTCGACGCCGACAAGCCGGACGACCGCTCGGTGTTCCGCAGCGAGTGCTTCGGCCCGGTCTCCTTCGCCGTCGCCGTGGAGTCCACCCCCGCCGCCGTGGAGCTGCTGCGCACCACCGTCCGGGACAAGGGCGCCATGACCGCCTCCGGCTACACCACCTCGCCCGAGGTGGAGGCCCTGCTGGTCGAGGCCGCGCTGGACTCCGGCGTCTCGCTCTCGCTCAACCTCACCGGCGGGGTCTACCCCAACCAGACCGCCGCCTTCTCCGACCTGCACGGCACCGGCGCCAACCCGGCCGCCAACTCGGCCTACTGCGACGGCGCCTTCGTCGCCAACCGGTTCCGCACGGTGGAGATCCGCCGCCACAGCTGAACCGCCGCCACAGCTGATCCGGCGCACCGGTGACGCCGGCCCCCGGTGGTCCTCGGGCCACCGGGGGACCGGCGGTTCACAGCACTCGCGGGGCCCGGGATGATGGAGGCTGGGAGAACGCCGGAAACGGCGTCCAACCGCCCTCCGAACCCCGGGAGCTGATACATGACCGTGAAGCCGACGACCGATACCGACGTCATCATCGTCGGCGCCGGACCGACCGGACTACTGCTGGCCGGCGACCTCGCCGCCGCCGGGGTCGGCGTCACCGTCCTGGAGAAGCGCACCGCCGAGTCCAACCTCACCCGGGCCTTCGCCGTGCACGCCCGCACCCTGGAACTGCTGGACGCCCGGGGCCTGGCCGACGAACTCATCTCGACCGGCCGCCCGCTCGGCTCGCTGCGGATGTTCAACCGCGTCGCGATCGACCTCGGCACGCTGCCGACCCGCTTCCCGTTCGTCCTGATCACCCCGCAGTACCACGTCGAACGGCTGCTGCAGGGGCGCGCCGAGCAGGCCGGCGCCGTCATCCTGCGCGGCGCCGAGGTCACCGGACTGCGCCAGGACGCCGAGGGCGTCACCCTGGAGACCGGCGACGGGCGGACCCACCGCGCCCGCTACGCCGTCGGCACCGACGGCGTCCGCTCCGCCGTCCGCGAGCTGCTCGGCGTCCCGTACCCCGGCGAGGCGGTGGTCGACTCCGTGCTGCTGGCCGACGTCCGGCTGGAGCGCGAACCCGCCGACGCGATCGCCGTCGGCGCCAACAAGGCCGGCTTCTCCTTCATCGCCCCGTTCGGCGACGGCTGGTACCGGGTCATCGCCTGGGACCGCAACGAGCAGCACCCGGACGGCAGCGCCCCCACGGCCGAGCAGCTCACCGCGATCGTCCGGGCCACCCAGGGCGAGGACTACGGGCTGCACGAGGTGCGCTGGAGCTCCACCTTCCACAGTGACGAGCGCCAGGTCCCCGACTACCGCTCCGGCCGGGTCTTCCTGGCCGGCGACGCCGCCCACTGCCACTCCCCGGCCGGCGGCCAGGGCATGAACACCGGCCTCCAGGACGCCGCCAACCTGTCATGGAAGCTCGCCGCCGCCCTCCGGGGCCGGGCCACCGACGCCCTGCTCGACACCTACCAGGCCGAGCGGCACCCGGTCGGCAGGACGGTGCTGCGCACCTCCGGCGCGCTGATCCGGATCGCGCTCGCCGAATCCGCCCCCACCCGCGCCCTGCGCGGGGCGCTCACCGCGCTCGGCAGCCACCTCGACCTGCTGAGCGAGCGCGGCGCCCGGATGGTCTCCGGCATCGAGATCTCCTACCCGGCCCCCAAGGGCGCCCACCCCCAGGTCGGCAAGCGCGTCCCGGACCTGCGGCTGACCGCGCTGAGCAAGCCCGAGGAAGGCGCCCCGGCCGCCCCCGAGCGGCTCTACGAGGCGCTGCGCACGGGGGAGTTCGTGCTGGTCAGCAATGACGAGCTGGCCGCCGCGGCGCCCTGGGCGGACCGCATGGTCTCGGCCGCCCCCGCCGACCCGCACGGCAAGCTGGCCGACACGGTGCTGCTGATCCGCCCGGACGGCTACGTCGCCTGGGCCGCCGTCGACCCGGGTCAGCGCGAGCTCACCGACGCCCTCACCGCCTGGCTGGGCTCCGTCTGACGAGTGGTCGGCGGGCGCGGCAATGCCACCGCGCCCGCCGACCCTTCGTTCGGTCGTCCGTTAACCCCGGGCCTTCACGTAGTGCCGCGCGGCCTTCGCCCGGTTCCCGCAGACCGCCATCCGGCACCAGCGCCGGCGCCCGTTCTGCGAGGCGTCGAAGAAGTGGAGGATGCACGCCTCGTGCGCGCACTGCTTCACCCGGTGCGCGCCCTGCCCGAGCAGCGTGAGGAAGTCGTCCGCCGCCAGCCAGGGCGCCAGCCACTGCGGCCGGTCGGTCTCCACCCGGTCCTCGGCGCCGCCCGGCCCGGCCGTCCGCCGGATCCGCCCGTGCGCCAGCACCGCGTCCAGCCCCTCCCGCACCGGCAGGCTCAACTCCCCATGCTCGCGCGCCTCCTGGGCCGCGCGGGCGATCGTCTCACGGGCCTGGCGGATCGCTTCCAGCCCGGCCTCGTCGGCCGTGCAGCGCCCGCTCAGCCCGTTGGAGGAGAGCCAGATCCCGTACTCCTCGACGCCGGTGAGCAGGTCGTTGACGGGCGTACCGGCCCAGCGCGTGTTGAGCAGGTCGAGCGCGAGCGGCTCCCCGATCAGCGGTCGCGGGTCCCTCGGGTCCGCCGTCACGTCAGTCATCCCTCTCCCTCGGCTCGGCCCGATTCTACGTCCGCGCCCCGCACCGCGAATTGGTATGGACCGACGCCGGAATTCCGGACATTCACTGTATGGAACCGCGGGCTTTTCGGGCGTCCACACTTGACTGTTTTTTAGCAATGAATTGCTAGATCATGATCCTCCCGGCTTGCCTCTTCTGACATGTTCTAGCCAGCGTTCCGCTCCGGAACGCCTGGCCCCTTGCCGGCCCCCACAGCCGGCCAGAGGAGGATCCGTTGCGCCCCCGCACCCTCGCCCTCGCCGCGGCGATAGCCGTCCTGCCGCTGACCGCCGTCTCGCTCGGCGTCTCCACCGCGCAGGCCGCCCCCACTCCGCACGCCACCCCGCGCGTCGCCCTCCCGAACACCGTGAACCCCGCGGTGGCCCACTCGGAGAAGAAGGGCGACGTCCCCGCCGAGCAGCAGATCTCGGTGGCCGTCAGCCTCAAGCTGCGCAACGCCGACGCGCTCGACCGCTTCCTCGCCGCGGTCACCACCCCCGGCTCCCCGCAGTTCGGCCAGTACCTGACGCCGGAGCAGTTCACCGCCCAGTTCGGGCCGACCCAGCAGGACGTGGACCAGGTCAAGGCCTACCTGACCGCCCAGGGCCTGACCCTCGGCGACGTCAGCGCCAACCGCCAGGTGGTCAACGCCCACGGCACCGCCGCGCAGGTCTCGCAGGCCTTCGGCACCCACGAGAGCTCCTACCTGGACCCGCAGCTGCAGCGCGCGTTCTTCGCCAACGACGCCGCCGCCTCGATCCCCGCCGACCTGGCCTCCGTGGTCCAGGGCGTGAGCGGCCTGGACAACCACGCGGTGCGCAAGAACCGCATCGCCAAGCCGAACTCGGTCACCCCGAACGCCGCCTCCGCCACCCCGAGCGGCATGAGCCCGGCCCAGTACCAGGGTGCGTACAACCTCGACAAGACCGGCGCCGACGGCACCGGCACCACGGTCGCCCTCTGGGAGTTCGACGGCTACACGTCCTCGGACCTGACCACCTACGACTCGCAGTACGGCCTGACCGGCCCGGCCGTCTCCACGGTCTCGGTGGACGGCGCCAACTACGACTCCGCGCCCGGCCAGGGCCAGGGCGAGGTCGAGCTGGACAGCGAGATCGTCCGCGGTGCGGCCCCCAAGGCCACCCAGCTGGTCTACGAGGCGCCCAACAGCGACCAGGGCGAGATCGACATGGCCAACAAGATCGTGGCCGACAACCGGGCCTCGGTCATCTCGATCTCCTGGGGCTCCTGCGAGCCGGACACCACCGCCGCCTCGATGACCGCGGTCGACAACGCCTTCAAGCAGGCCGCCGCCCAGGGCATCTCGATCTTCTCCGCCTCCGGTGACGACGGCTCGCGCGACTGCACCCGCTCCACCAGCGGCTCGACCGTCAAGGCCGTCGACTTCCCGGCGTCCAGCCCGCACCAGACCGGTGTCGGCGGCACCAACCTCAAGGTCACCAGCTCCAACGCCTACTCCTCGGAGAGCGCCTGGAGCACCGCCGGCGGCGGCGTCTCCACCGTGTTCAGCAAGCCGACCTGGCAGACCGGCACCGGCGTCAGCGGCACCATGCGCACCGTCCCTGACGTCGCCTCCAACGCCGACCCGCAGAGCGGCTTCGCGATCTACACCGCCGGCGCCTGGCAGGTCTACGGCGGTACCAGCGCGGCCGCGCCGCTGTGGTCCGGCTACGCCGCCCAGTTCAACCAGAAGGCCAAGGCCGCCGGGCAGCCGGTCCTCGGCGAGGCGAGCCCGCGGCTCTACTCGGTCGCGAACACCGCCGGCTCCGGCGCGTTCCACGACGTGACCACCGGCGCCAACCAGGACTTCTCCGCCAAGTCCGGCTACGACCAGGTCACCGGCTGGGGCTCCCCGGTCGCCGACGCCCTGACCACCGCCCTGCTCGGCGGCAGCAGCGGGACCACCCCGCCGCCCGGCGGCTGCACCGCCACCCAGCTGGTCGGCAACGGCGGCTTCGAGACCGGCACCGCCGCCCCCTGGACCACCTCCTCGGGCGTCGTCGACAACAGCTCCTCCGAGGCGGCCCACGCCGGCAGCTGGAAGGCCTGGCTGGACGGCTACGGCAGCACCCACACCGACACCCTGTCGCAGACCGTTTCGGTCCCGACCGGCTGCACCGCCGCGACCCTCACCTTCTGGCTGCACATCGACACCGCGGAGACCGGCAGCACCTCGTACGACAAGCTGACCCTCCAGGCCAACAGCACCACGCTGAAGACCTGGTCCAACGCGAACGCGGCCGCCGGCTACGTCCAGCAGACCGTGGACCTGACCTCCTTCGCCGGCCAGACCGTGACCCTCAAGTTCACCGGCGCCGAGGACAGCTCCAACCAGACCAGCTTCGTGATCGACGACGTCGCGCTGAACGTCAAGTGATCACCGGCCGGTAGCTCCACCCCGAAGCTCCACCCGGAAGCTCCACCCCGAAGCTCCACCCGGAAGCTCCACCCAGGGGCTCCACCGGGGCAGCACCACCGTGACCCCCGCCGGGGCGGCGCCGACAGGGCCCGCCCCGGCGGTGTCCGTTCCCGCCCGGGTGCGCTCCCCGTCGCCGGGTTCCAGCCGTGTTTCCGGACTGTTTCAAGATCGATAACCATATCGTCCACCTGTCGTGACCACTGTCATACGCACGACTGATGACGTAGCCTCTCGACCGTGCATAGGGTTCCCCAAAGCTCGGTGAAGCCGCTGGCGGCGCGCTCCGGCGCCGACCCGGTGCCACCGAACTCACCTGGTGGGGAGGGTCACCGCATGGCCGCACAGCAGCCTTCGGACGCCGCGCGGCTGCGGCTGGTCGGATCGCGTACGGAACGTCCCGACCCGGGCGACCCCGCGTCCCCGGCCTCAGCCCCGTCCCCGACCTCAGCCCCGACCTCAGCCCCGACCCCGCCCCCGGCTCCGTCTCCCGGACCGTCCGCTGGACGCCCCGCCCCGGCCGGCGGCTTCGCGGACGCCCTGAACCTGGCCATCGAGGCCAGCGGCCTCAGCCTGGACCGCATCCGCGCGGCACTCGCCGGGCGCGGCGTCCGGGTCAGCGTGACCACCCTCAGCTACTGGCGCCGCGGCCGCAGCCAGCCCGAACGGGCCAGCTCGCTGCGCGCCGTCCACCTGCTGGAGGAACTGCTCGGCCTGCCGCACAGCTCGCTCTCCTCGCTGCTCGGCCCGCCGCGTCCGCGCGGCCGCTGGGCCGCCGCCGCCACCACCAGCCACCTGGGGCTGGAGGACGTCTGGCCGGGCGAGCAGGAGATCGCCGCGATCTTCGCCGAGCTGGACGCCCCGCCGGCCGGCGAGCTGGAGCGGCTGAGCATCCACGACTCGTACTACGTGGACGCCGAGCGGCGCGCCAACCTGCTGCGGATGCGCCAGGTGGTGCGCGCCACGGTCAGCGGGGTCGGCCGCTGCCTGGTCGTGCACAAGGCCGACGAGGAGGCCACCGGCTGCCCCGAGATCACCTCGGTCCGGCACGGCCGGCTCGGCCGGGTCCGCCGCCGGCCCGAGGTCGGCCTGACCGTCGCGGAGCTGATGCTGGACCGCCCGCTCGGGCTCGGCGACAGCACGGTCTTCGAGTACGAGGTGGAGATCCCACCGGGCGGCCCGACCATGGAGTACAGCCGCCGCTTCGCCACCCAGGTGCGCGAGTACGTGCTCCAGGTGCACTTCGACCCGGCGGCCGTCCCGGTCCACTGCGAGCGCTACGACCGCGAGCCGGGCGCCGACGTCGACCACCGCCGTGAGCAGCTGTGGATCGGCGCCTCGGCGAGCGCCCACGTCCTGGCCCCGGACCAGCAGCCCGGTCACATCGGCATCCGCTGGGAGTGGGCGTAGCCCTCCCGCCCCGCCGCCCCCGAAGGCTCCAACTCCTGACGCCCCGTCGGTACGGTCCGGCGGGGCTTCGGCGTTCCCACCCCAAAACCTAACCGCTTCAAGCCACCCCACTGGTTGACGCCCCATTACCTAACCCCTAGTCTCGCTTAAGCCGGTTAGGGGAGCGACCCGCCGGACCAACCAGCCCCGGGAGTGACCGAGCATGTCCAGCACCACCCAGCTCCGCACGCTGCAGACCGGCCACGTGGGCCTGAACGTCACCGACCTGGCCCGTTCGATCGACTTCTACCGCGCCGTCCTCGGCCTCGAGGTCGCCCACGAGAGCACCGACCCCGAGCGCCGCTACGCCCTGCTCGGCCGCGACGGCCGCCTGGTCGTCACCCTCTGGCAGCAGAGCACCGGCGCCTTCGCCACCGCGGCGCCCGGCCTGCACCACCTCTCCTTCGAGGTCGAGAGTCTGGACGAGGTGCGTGCCACCGAACAGCTGCTGCGCGAGCTGGGCGCCGAGTTCGCCTACGACGGCGTCGTCCCGCACCGCGAGGGCTCCGCCTCCGGCGGCATCTTCTTCACCGACCCGGACGGCATCCGGCTGGAGGTCTACACCCGCACCGGGCTGGACGCGACGGAGGCCGAGGCCCTTAACACCGACGCCCCGACCTGCGGCTTCTTCTAGGACCCGCCGACCTGAAGCCGGCCACCGGTGTGCCACGGGGGTGCACACCGGGCGAGCCGAGAGACGAGCCGAGGGACGATCCGAGGAGCACCATGACGACCGCCAGCACGCCCTACCACGCCGGCGAGCGGGCCGCCCAGGCCCGGGCCGGTCTGACCGAACGGGCCGACCACGCCGGCCGCTCGATCCGCAGCACCATCCCGGCGGTCGCCGCCCGCTTCCTCGCCGAGCGGCGGACGCTGGTGGTCGGCGCCGCCGATCCCGACGGCCGGATCTGGGCCACCCAGCTGACCGGCCCGGCCGGCTTCCTACAGGCTCCCGACGAGCGGACCCTGACCATCGCCACCCGCCCGGCCGGAGCCGACCCGCTGGCCGAGGCGCTGACCCGCCCGGCCCGGGTCGGCACCATCGCCCTGGACCCGGCCGGCCGCCGCCGGATGCGGCTCAACGGCCGCTCGACGCCGAACGGCCGGGGCGGGCTGACGGTCCACGCCGAGGAGGTGGTGTCCAACTGCCCCAAGTACATCCAGCGCCGCACCCCGCTGGACCGCCCGGGCGCGGGCGCGCCCCGCACGGTGGCGGCCGGCCCGGAGCTGTCCGTGGCGCAGCGGCTGGCCGTGGCCACCGCCGACACCTTCTTCATCGCCACCGCCGGCCCGGACGGCAGCGTGGACGCCTCGCACCGGGGCGGCTTCCCCGGCTTCCTGGAGGCGGTCGGGCCGGATCGGGTGCGCTGGCCCGAATACCGCGGCAACAGCATGTTCATGACGCTCGGAAACCTGGAGCTCGACCCGCGGGCCGGCCTGCTGCTGCCCGACTGGGAGACCGGCCGAGCCCTGCTGATCACCGGCGAGGCGCGCGCCGACTGGTCCGAGGAGGCCCGGGAGGCCGCCCCGGGCGCCGAGCGGATGGTCGAACTGACCGTCACCGACGTGCTGGAGCTGGCCGACGCCACCCCGCTGACCTGGACCGACCCCGAGTACTCCCCGGCCAACCCGCACTGATCGCCCGTCAGCCGACCACGCCGGGTCCGCCCTGGCGCTACCCGCTCCGCCCCACCCGCGGGCCGAACGACCGTCACCCGCCCGGCCCACCCGCCGCGCCGCACCGCGCCCGCTTTGGGACTTTGGACCCGGTACCACGCGGATCCGGCCCGGGAAGGTCCCCGGAAAGAGCAGCGGAAAGGCCACTGGAGGCCACTGCTGTCCCGCCGTCAGGCCGGACCGGGAGAGACCGCAGGAAAGAGGCGGAGCATGACCGTGACCGACCCCCTCTCCTCGCTGCCGGAGTTCGACGAGATCGAACCGGAGGAGGACTGCATATGCGGAGGCTGCAGCGCGCGCCGGCGCGCCCGGCTGCACGCCGCGCCGGTCCACGAGGGCGGCCACGCCGCGGCCCGCAGCCTCCGCCGCCGGGCCGCCGTACTGATGGCCGCCGTCGGCACCGCGATGGGCGGCGGGACGGCCGCCGCCACCGCGCCCGGCCCGGCCCCGGGCGGCAGCAGCACCGCCCAGCCCCCGCGCACCCCCCAGGGCGAGGTCGGCGGACCGTACGGCGAGGACTCCGCCCCCCGCGGGCTCGCCGCCCAGCCCGTCACCCGGGCGCAGATCATCCAGCGGGCCCAGAGCTGGATCGACCAGGGCGTGCCGTACAGCATGAGCCGCTACTGGTCGGACGGCTACCGCCAGGACTGCTCCGGCTTCGTCTCGATGGCCTGGGGCCTCGGCACCAGCCAGACCACCTGGACCCTGCCGGACTTCGCCGAGCGGATCGGCAAGAGCAACCTCCAGCCCGGCGACGTGCTGATCTACGACAACCCGGCCAGCCCGCAGGCCGGATCGCACGTGACGATCTTCGGCGGCTGGACGGACTCCTCCCGCAGCCGCTACGTCGCCTACGAGCAGACCGCGCCCGGCGCCAGGAAGCGCGCCACCCCGTACGCCTACTGGAACAACTCGGCCTCCTACGTCCCGTACCGCTACACCGGCCTGTCCGGCGGCGACGCCGGCGGCACCGCCGCGGACGCCTTCCCCGGCGCGGACAAGTTCGGCCCCGGCGCGGACAACGGGTACGTCACCAGGCTCGGCCGGATGCTGGTGCAGCGCGGCGGCGGCCGCTTCTACTCCGAGGGCCCGGGCCCGCGCTGGGGCGAGGCCGACCGCCGGGCCACCCAGGCCTTCCAGCTGGCCCAGGGCTGGCGCGGCAGCGAGGCCGACGGCCTCCCCGGCAAGGACACCTGGGACTACCTGGTCCACGGCAAGGGCCGCGACATCGCCGCTGCCACCCCGCTGCCACCCCCGCCCCCGGCGCCGCCCGACACCGGGGTGCCCGCCTTCCCCGGTCCCCAGCACTTCGGCCCCGGCCAGGTCAACGACCACGTCCGGCTGCTCGGCGAGCAACTGGTCCGCAAGGGCTTCGGCGGCTCGTACGACACCGGCCCCGGCCCGGCCTGGACGGAGAGCGACCGGCGGGCCGTCCAGGCCTTCCAACTCGCCCAGGGCCGGCGCGACGCCGAGGCCGACGGCTACCCCGGTCCGGACACCTGGCGCGCGCTGTTCTCCTGACGCACCTCAGCGCTTGCCGGACTGCCAGTGGAACAGCCCCATCGCGACGCTGGTCGCCAGGTTGAAGCTGGACACCCCGGGCTGCATCGGCACCGCGACCAGCCGGTCGGCGCGGGCCTTGAGCTCCGCCGAGACCCCATGCCGCTCGGTGCCGAAGGCCAGCAGCGCGTCGTCCGGGAACGGCAGGTCCCGGATGTCCGTGCCCTCCGGGTCCAGCACGAACAGCGGCCCGTCCGGCAGCTCCGGCAGGCTCAGTCGCTCGACGGCGGTGGCGAAGTGCAGGCCCGCGCTGCCGCGCAGCACCGTGGGGTGCCAGGGGTCCAGGTCCCCGGTGGTCACCACCCCGGTGGCGCCGAACCCGGCCGCCAGCCGGATCACCGCCCCCACGTTCCCCAGGTTGCGCGGATTCTCCAGCACCACCACCGGCGCCCGGCGCGGCCGGTGCTCCAACACCGCACGGTTGGCCCCGGCGGACGGCCGGACGGCCAGCGCGATCACCCCGGTCGGGTGCAACCGGGGCGCCAGCACCCGCAGCCGCGCCTCCGGCAGCTCCACGGCGAGCCCGTCCAACGCCGCGACGACGTCCCCGGCCAGCTCGCCGCCGAGCGCCAGCAGCGCGGCCCGATCGGCCGTCAGCACCAGGCGGACGTCCCCACCGAAGCGCAACGCGTGCTTCAACGCGTGGAACCCGTCCAACAACACCGCCCCGGGCTCCCGCTCAACCGCCCGCCACGCCCGCACCAGCTCCTCGTCGTCTCCCATGCCGCCCACTCTGCCACCCCGCCCCGCACCCACCCCCTCACCCCCGAGCCCCCTACCGCTCCTCCGAACTCCCCCGCAACGCCCGCTCCAGATCCCGCAACGCCACCCCCAGCAACCGCGTCCCCTCCCCCACCACGTCCCGCTGCACCCCCGCCGGCGCCTCCGCCAGCCGCTCCTCCAGCCGGTCCTGCGCCTCCCGCACCGCCCCGAACTCCACCGGCCGCCCCGTCAGCAGCGCCCCCGCCGCCAACGCCGTCGCCAGCCGCAGCTCCTCCGCGTACTCCGCCGCCCCGGGCACCGGATCCGCGTCGGCAGCCGGGAGGTGCGCCTCCAGCAGCACCGCCGCCCGCCCGAGGTGCCCGATCGCCGCCCGGGCCCGGTCGATCTGGCGCCTGGTCACCCCGGCCAGCCCGGACTCGTGCCGCCCCGGTTCGGCGTCGGCCCGCTGCATGGCCTGGATCAGCTCGGCCCGCGCCTCCCGCGAGTCCAGCAGCGCCGAGCGCACCGTCCGCTCCCGCGCCCGCGCCGGCTGCTCGTAGCAGGCGACCACCGCCGCCGCGTAGCGCCCGGCCGCGGCCAGCCACTCGGCGAGCCGCTCCCCGAGCCGGGCGGTCTGCCAGGTCGGGAACAGCGCGTAGGTCAGCAGCGCCACCGAGCCGCCGAGCAGTGTCATCCCCACCCGTTCGAAGGCCGTCCCCAGCGGGTTCCCGGCCTGCAGCCCGAGCAGGAACACCACGTACGAGGAGATCCCGACCGTGGTCAGCGCGTACCCCGTCCGGAACGCGAGGTAGGAGCCGCCGATGCACAGCACCGCCAGCGCGGCCAGCACCCATTCCCCGGGGTGGGCGAGCTGCACCACCAGCGTCGAGACGGTGACCCCGACGACCGTCCCGGCCAGTCGGGCGACACCCCGGCTGTACGTCTGGGCGAAGTCCGGCCGCATCACCATCGCGGCCGTCATCGGCGCCCAGTACCCGTGGTGGAACCCGGCCAGCCGGGCCAGCACGTAGGCGACGGTGACCACCCCGGCCAGCCGGACGGCGTGCTGGAAGACCGCCGACCGCGGGTGCAGCTGCCGCCGCACGGTGCGCAGCGCGACCGGCAGCATCCGGCCGATGGACGGCTTGTGCAGCGCCCCGCCGGCCCCGACCACCGGCGTGGTGATGGTGTCCTCGTCGTTGCGGTCCAGCGTGTCCGCGGCCTTGCGCAGCAGCCCGCCGAGCCGCCGGGCGGAGCGCCGGGCCGCGCCGTGCAGCCGCGGCCCCTCCTCCGGCCCGGCCAGGGTGAGGGTGGGCGCCGAGCGGGGGAGCCGGACGGGCTCGCCGCTGCGGATCGCCCGCGCGAGGGCGTCCATCACCTCGGCGGAGGCCGCCAGCACCTCGCGGGCCCGGTCGCGTTCCGGCCCCTCCTCGGGGGCGCCCACCCCGGGGTCGGCGAGGGCGGCGAGGGTGGGCCGGACGCGCTCGGCGATGCCGCGCAGGCCGCGCAGTTCGGCGGGCCGGTGGCGGTCCTGCCAGGGGGTCAGGGCGGCGGCGCTCCGGGCGGTCATGAACGGCGCCGGGTCCACGTGGGCGGTCGGGTCCTGTCGCAACCGGCGGGCGTAGTCGGCGAGTTCGGCGTAGGTGTCGGCGAGGGCGCCCCGGTGGGCGGTCCAACTCCCGATCGGCCACAGGGTGATGACGACGGCCTGGACGACTCCACCGAGCGCCGCGACCAGCCCGTGCTGGAGCGCGGCGAGCACGCTGATCGGCAGCTGGACGACGATCAGCATCACCGACACGGTGTTGGCCGCGACCACCCCGGCGGTCGGCCCGATCGCCCAGGCCAGCCCGGCACCGAAGGCCCACACCGCGAGCAGTACCGGGAACAGCCCGGTGACCCCGACGGCCAGGTACCCCAGGAAGGTGCTGACGCCGAGTCCGGCCCCGGCGGCGACGGCGAGGCTGGCCCTCGGCCGAAAGCTGCGCTGGAAGGTCGCCGCTCCGGCGATGAACGCCCCCATCGCGGCCGAGGTGGCGAGCCCCACCCCGCCGAGCGCCAGCGTCGGGAACAGCACCACCGCCACGGCGACCGCCCCGCGAGCGGCCCGCTTGGGGTCGGTGAGCGCCCGGTCCAGGGTGAGTCCGGTCCGCGCGGTGTCGCGTAGGGCGGCGAACCAGGACATAGCGCCATCCTAGGCGGCGGAACCCCGACCGTTTCGTCCGATGCGCCCGATGCATCGGACGCGCCCCAGCCCGGCCGCCACCCGGAGCAGGACACCGGTCGGCAGGAACACCGCGTCCGCGGCGACCATCGCGAGCGAGAACACCGGCAGCCCGAGCACCACCGCGATCCCCAGGTGCTCGGCCATCATCACCGCCAGCAGCACGTTCTTGACCCGCCGGTTGAGCAGCGTGAACGGGAAGGCGACCTGCAGGACCACGGTGCCGTACGAGACCAGGAACACCGGCAGCAGCGCCGATCCGATCAGCGCCGACAGCCCCGGCCAGGGGGTGAAGTAGTCCAGGTGCAGCGGGTAGTACAGCGCGGTGCCGTCCTGCCAGCGCGAGCCCTGCACCTTGTACCAGCCGGCCGTCGCGTAGATCAGCGCCACTTCGGCCGCGATCACCAGCATCGCGCAGTTGTGCACCATGGTGGCCAGCGCGTCGAGCACCGCCCGCAGCTCGCCCTCCGGCCGCAGCCGGCCGAGCACCCACCAGAGCCCGGCCACCGCCCAGAGCCCCCAGAACAGCGGCGACCAGCCCAGGTGGGGGAAGGCCGGGGCGGTCCAGGTCAGGCTGTCGCCGGCGAAGCCGCCGAACTGGCAGACCGCCAGCACCGCGCCGAGCAGCCCCCAGAGCCCCACCCCGGGCCACTCCCGCCCCGACCACCCGGCTCGCCGGAGCCGCCGGAGCCGCCGCGCGTCCAGCGACCACACCTCGGCGCACCGGGTGAAGACCAGGTACACCGCCATCAGGTGGACGACGTTGTCCCCGCCGTCGCCGAGGAAGACGCTGCGGTTCTGCAGCGACAGCACCGTGACCATGAACAGCACCGTGGCCGCCCTGGTCCGCCAGCCCAGCAGCACCGCCAGGGCGGCCAGCACCGCCAGGTGGTAGACCAACTCGGACCAGAGCCGGCCGCCGAACCAGGGCAGCACGCTGAACGCCCCGTTGTCGGCGAGCAGCCGCTCCGCCAGCTCCATCGACCACGGCGAGCGGTCGCCGTACAGCACCCGCCGGTTCGGCCACTCGCGCAGCAGGTAGGCGAGCTGGACCAGGCCGAAGCCGATCCGGATCACCGCGGCCTGGTGCCGGCCCAGCACCCGCCCGGTGAACGCCTCCATCGCCCGCCCGAACACCGCCACCGGGCCCTTCGGCGGCACCACGGAGGCGGGCGGCGGCCCGGCCTGCCGCGGGATGCCGTCCAGCGGACGCTCCGCGGCCCGCACCTCGTTCACCCGAGCCCCCGGTAGTCCTCGTCCCCGACCGGCCACCACGGCAGCTCCCGCACCTTGGGCGCGGGCGGCGGGGCCTCGCCGCTCCAGGACGGCGGCGGGACGGTGGCCGAGGTCACCCGGAACTCGATCTCCAGCACCCGTTCGCCGTCCACCTCCCTCCCGATCCGTTGCAGCGCCACCCGCTTGAGGTACTGCTCGGCGAGCCGGCCGCGCGCGTCGGTCCGCTTTCCGTCCTGGTCGTGCGAGCCGTCGTAGAAGTCCCAGGCGCGGCGCAGCAGGTTCTGGTCGACGTGACTGGGCGCCGGGTTGCCCCGGATCGCGGCGATGTCCTGGGCGGTCAGCCCGATCCAGTCGCGGGTGCGGGTGGCGCCGCCGTCGGCGACGGTGCGCACCCTGGCGTCCACGCTGATGTTCTGCTGCAGCGGGTTGGGGGCGAACAGCTTCCAGTTCTGCTCGAACTCCGGGTACACCACGCCGTCGACCTCGTCCCGGTACTGCCGGGAGAGCGAGTTGGCGGGCGCGACGTGCAGGAACACGGCGGCCAGGAACAGCCCGGTGCCCCCCGCCAGCACCGCCGCGGCGAGCCCGAGGACGAGCTGCGCGGGCTTGGACCAGACCCTGCCCGGGCCTTCGGCCGGAAGGCCCGGGGGACCGGGGGGACCCGGGAGACCCGGCAAGTCCGGCCGGCCCGGCAAGCCCGGGAGGCCCGGACGCTGCGCCGCGGAGGAGTGCCCGTCCGTGGTCTCCGTCATGGCCTCCCCCGCCCGACCGGCGCGCCGCCGGCCCGTACCGGCGCGTCGCGCCGCCCCATCCTGCCCCAGGACGCCGGTGCGGCCTACAGGACGAAGGCCGCCTGGCCGGTGCTGCTGACCATCGGACGGCCCGCGCTCTCCCAGGCGTACATCCCGCCGTCCACGTTCACCGCGTCCCGGCCCTGCTGGACGAGGTACTGGACGACCTGCGCGGAGCGGCCGCCGACCCGGCAGAGCACGTACAGCCTGGTGTCGGGCAGCTCATCGATCCGGGCGATCACCTCGCCGATCGGGATGTGCAGCGCGCCCTCCACGTGGCCGGCGGCCCACTCGTCCAGCTCGCGCACGTCCAGCAGGGCGGCGTCGGCGGGGACGGAGGCGGCGTCGGTGCTGGGGATCTGCGCGAACATCGTGGGGCTCTCCTGAGGGGGGTGAATCCCGGCCGAAGGCTGGGGGGAGGTCGGGTCCGGGCCATTGTCGCCCACCGGTACCGGTCCGCGGGCGCCGAGCAGCCGCTCCAGCTCGGTCTGCTGGGCGGCCGCCTTGGCGAGCAGTTCCTCGGCGAGCTGTTCCAGCAGCCCGTCCGGGTCCTGCGGGGCGAGCGCGAGGAGCTGGCCCATCGGGGTCCGCTCCAGCCGGACCTGCTCGGCGGCGGTCGCGGCGATCCTGGCGGTCAGCCAGTCCAGTCGGCGGCGCAGCCAGTCCAGGCGGTCGGGGGAGTCGAGGGCGGGGGCGGCCTCCGGCGCGGTGGACCACTCGGCGGCCAGGCCCTCCAGCGCGGCGGCGTCCCCGTACGCGTAAGCCTCGTTGACCCGGACCAGGAAGGCGGCCCGGCGCTGCTGCTCGGCCGGGTCGGTGCTCAGGTCGGGGTGGGCGCGGCGGACCAGCTCGCGGTAGATCCGCTGGGCCTCCTTGCCCGGCTTCACCCGGGCCGGCGCGGCCGGCGGCGGGGCGGCCTCGGCCGACTCCTCGCCGGGCTCGCCCGCGGGGCCCTCGGCGGCAGCCTCCTCCCGGGCCGCCCGGCCCGCCCGGACCGAGTCGAACAGCGCGTCCAGGTCCGGCAGCTCCTCGACCCGCTGCCGCGCCTCGGCGGCCCGTCGGACGTCCTCGGGCCGCCCGGTGCGGGCCGCGACGGCCTCGGCGACCAGCGCGTCCAGCTCGTCCAGCCGGGCGTAGAGCGGGCCGAGCAGTTGGTGGTGGATCAGGGCGAAGTTGTCGATCTCGACCCGCAGCGTCTGCACGTCCACGTCCATGCTGAGCCAGGCGAGTTCGGCCGCGGCGACCTGCTCCTCCAGCTCCTGCTGCTCCGGGTCCGTCCAGCGTACGGGGCTCTGCGCGCTCACTTCTCGCTCTGTCTCCTCCGGCCGGCGGGGTCCTGCGGAACCGCCGCGAGGCGGCCCGGCCTGCCACCCTACCGTCGCGCGGGCAAGCCCCGTCCGGGTGAAGCGGCGGTACGAACCGGCGCGCGGCACCCGACACGCAACCGATCCTGATGAATCTCCCCGTTTCGGTGTCGGGCCCGGCCCGGTCCGTGCTTCGCTGGTACCCGCACAGCGTGCCTTCCTCCGGAGAGACGGCCGCCTCGAGGCGCGGCGGCCAGGCGGGAGCAGACCGAATCCATGGTGGCCGAGTCCAACTCCACACCGCGTTCGGCGGGCGCCGAGACCTCGCCGGGTGATCCCCCGGGCGGGGTGGCCGCCCTGGTCCGGCTCGCCCTCGTCGTGGTCGACCGGGCCGGACGGATCGCCCAGTGGAGCCGGGCCGCCGAGGAGCTGTTCGGACACCGCGCCGACGCCGCCACCGACCGCCCCGCCTCCGGCCTGCTGCCCGCCCTGGAGTCCCGGGTGGTGGGCCGCTGCGCCGTGCGGCGCCGCTGCGACGCCTTCGACACCCTGGCCGAGCTGACCGCCGACGGCCGCCCGTGGGCCGGCCGGCTGACCGTGCACGACCGCGAGGAGCACCAGCGCGACGTGCTCTGGTGGGCCTATCCGGTGCCCGGCCCGTCCGGCGGGCTGCTCGCCCTGGCCGCCGACGCCCGTCCGCTGCGCACCACCGGCCCGCGGCTCGCCCTCGGCGAGCGGCTGCTGCCGTTCTCCGCCGCGCCCGCCGCCCGGGGCGGCTTCCACGGGCTGACCGCGACGCTCACCCCGGCCGTCGGCGGGTTGCCCGAGCCGCTGGCCCGGCTGCTGCCCGCCGCCCACCGCGCGCGGCTGCTGGAGGCGGTGGCCCAGGGCGGGCTGCCCGCCCTGCGGCTGGACCAGGCCACCGTGCTGCCGGTGCTGCCCTCCGACCCGCAGACCGGCACCGCGCACGCGGCCGCCGGCCTCGGCCGCCGCTACCCGACGCCCCAGCAGCGCGCCGCCCGGCTCGGTCCGCCGCCGCAGTCCGAGCAGTCCGCGCCGGGCCGCCGCCCGTCCGGCCCGCTGCCCGTCCAGCGCGAGGCCGCCGCACCCGGACAGCGGGAGCCGTACGAGCGGCCTCAACAGCTTGAACAGCTTGAACCGCCCGAACGGCTCGAGCAGCCCGCACCGGCCCAGCGCCCCGCCGCGGTCGGCGGCCGGACCGCCGGCGCCCCGTCCTTCCCTCCCCCGGCCACCGGCCGACCGGGACCCCCGCCCACCGGAGGAGGCGTCACCATCGAGCAGCAGGCCGCCGTCGAGCCGTCCGCCGACGGCCTCCCGCCCCGCCGCACCGGGCAGGCCCCGCCCGGCGCCGTCCCCGCCCCCGCCGGTGCCGAGTGCTCCGCGGGCGGCCGCCTGGGCCCGTTCCTCACCAACGGGCAGGCCGGCGAACAGCTGGCCCTGCTGAACGAGGTCGGCGGCAAGGTCGGCACCACCCTGGACCTCGGCTTCACCGCCCGCGAGCTGTGCCAGGTGCTGGTCCCCCGGGTCGCCGACTTCGCCTGCGTGGACCTGGTGGACGGGCTGATCTCGGACTCGGAGCTGCCGGTCGCCCGGCCGGACGACGACACCATGCTGCGCCGGGTCGCCCTGGTCTTCAACGAGACCGGCGGCGCCTGGGACCACGTGCTCTCCGAGGGCTCGCTGGTCAGCATGCCCCGCCGGACCCCGCCCGGGATGGCCCTGCAGCTGAACCAGCCGGTGCTGGTCCCGGTGATCAGCGACGACGTCGCGGTGGACTACGCGATCGCGCTCGGCAGCGCCCGGCTGGCCCCGGTGGTCTCCGGCCGGTCGATGCTGGTGGTGCCGCTGTCCGCCCGCGGCACCGTCCTGGGCATCTTGAAGCTGCTCCGGCTGCCGGACCGCGCCCCCTTCGACGAGAGCGACGCCGCCACCCTCAAGGAGCTGGCGGTGCGGGCCGCGCTGTCGCTGGACAACGCCCGGCTGCACCGCGCCGAGGCCCGGGTCGCCACCACCCTCCAGCGCTCGATGATCCCGACCCGCCCGCCGCAGATCCCGGGCGTGCAGATCGCCCACCGCTACCTGCCGGGCGACCCGAAGGCCGAGGTCGGCGGCGACTGGTTCGACGCGATCCAGCTGCCCGGCAGCCGGGTCGCCCTGGTGGTCGGCGACGTGATGGGCCACGGCATCCACTCGGCCGCCGCGATGGGCCGCTTCCGCACCGCGATGCAGACCCTCGCCGCCCTCGACCTCCCGCCCGGCCAGCTGCTGCGCCACCTGGACAACCTGGCCCACAAGCTCGGCGACGACCATCTGGCGACCTGCCTGTACGCGGTCTACGACCCGATCAACCGGACCTGCGAGCTGGCCAGCGCCGGGCACGTCCCGCCCGTCCTGGTGCACCCGGACGGCTCCGGCGAGCTGCTGGAGATCCCGGCCGGCGCGCCGATCGGCGTCGGCGGGGTGCCGTTCGTCGCCAAGACCATCGACGTCTCGGACGGCTCGATGCTGGTGCTGTGCACCGACGGCCTGGTCGAGGTGCGGGGCGGGGACATAGGAGCCGGCCTGGCCGCGCTGTGCGGCAACCTGATCGACCCGCAGCAGAGCCCCGAGCAGGCCTGCGACGAGGTGCTGCGGCGGCTGCACTCGGACGACCGCAAGGACGACGTCGCCCTGCTGGTCGCCCGCTTCGACGGCGTAGCCCCCTCCGAGGTGGCCACCTGGGACCTCACGGTGGACCACCGCGAGGTCCGCCGGGCCCGCTCCCTGGTGCGCGAGCAGCTGTCCGCCTGGCACCTGGAGGCGCTCAGCGACACCACCGAGCTGCTGGTCAGCGAGCTGGTCACGAACGCCGTCCGGGTCGCCCGGGACACCGTCCAGCTCCAGCTGATCCGGGTCGACAAGCTGCTGGTCGAGGTCAGCGACGACAACCACAACCTGCCCTCGCTGGAGCCGGCCGAGCAGCTCGGCGAGACCGGCCGCGGCCTCACCCTGGTCACCAAGCTCGCCGAACGCTGGGGCACCGCCCGCAAGGCCGTGGGCAAGGTCGTCTGGTTCGAGCTCCCGCTACCCCGCTCCTGACGGCCGCCGCCCCCCCGGCGAGCGGTCGGCTCACGGGATGACGGCCCCCGCCGAGCCACGCCGCCCGGCCTCCACCGCGACCTCCCGGGACGCGACCGCGGCCACCGAGGTGGCCGCGCCCACCCCGGCCAGCACCCGGGGCCAGAAGTCGCCGAAGACCTCGACCGAGACGGCGATCAGCAGCGCGGTGATCACCGCGACCACGTGCTCCAGACCGGCCAGGTTCGGCAGCACGACCGCCTCACCGACCATCAGCGCCACCACCAGCGCGGCGGTGAACCAGGCCCGGCAGCGGAACGCGATGCAGATCGCCAGCGCCACCACCGCGGCCGACGGCCCGGTGTCCCGCACGTAGGCCACCCACTTCGGGAAGCCGAACAGGTGGCCCGGCCCGACCGCCACCCCGACCCGGGCGAACAGCGTGCCCGTCAGGGTGCACGCGTAGGCGACCACCAGGGTCATCCGCCGGCCGAGCACCACCTCGGCGATCGCGAAGACCACGAACACCTGGGCCAGCGCCCCCCACACCGGCAGGTCCAGGGCCGGCACGTACAACGACAGCGGTGTCCGCAGCAGCGAGACCTCCAGCGGCAGCGCCGCCCGCACCACCCCGATGTTGTTGACGAAACGCTCACCGCCCGGCAGGTGCTGGACGACGCTGAACAGCAGGATCAGAAACGTCGCCGCGGTGGCCAGCGGAAACGCGGCGAACTTCTTTCGCGCCACCGCGTCCCGGACCATCGCGTACAGCGTTCCCCACTCGGCGACAGCGGCCGCACCGGCTAGTGCCAGCGGCCCCTTCCGCACGCCCCCCGCGTGGGTCCTGTGATTCACAACCGTTTCTCCTGAATCCCCGAGATTCTCGACTACTCCAACATTAGAAGCCGGTTAACAAAGGCACATCGGCATGGATGGGGATCGAGGTCATCCTCAGGGGGGAGAACCATCCCCCCACCGGATCCCCCATCCGACCGAGTGGCCCCCTCCGCCCCCCGACGGAGGGCTACCCCTTCCCGTCCCGCGCCGCCACCGGCGCCCGGGAGGCCGCCACGGCGGTCCCGGAATGCCGGCGGCGGAACAGTGCGGGCAAGCTCGGCGCGACGATGAATCCCTCGGCCCGCGCGCTCGCGATGCCGATCCGGGGAATCTCGCTGCTCTTCTCGAAGAGCAGGTAGCGCGGCTCCCAGATCGGCCGGTACTTGGCGTTCGCGCGGTACAGCGACTCGATCTGCCACCAGCGGGAGAAGAACCCGAGGACGGAACGCCACAGCCGCAGCACCGGGCCCGCGCCCAGCCGCGAACCGCGCTCGAAGACCGAGCGGAACATCGCGAAGTTCAACGAGACCCGCTTCAGCCCCACCTCCTCGGCGCGCTGCAGCAGCTCGATCACCATGAATTCCATCAGGCCGTTCTCGGTGTCCCTGGCCCGGCGCATCAGGTCGAGCGAGAGCCCGTCCGGGCCCCACGGGACGAAGCTCAGCAGCGCCGCGAGCTCGCCGCTGCCGTCGTGGCACTCCAGCATCACGCAGCGGCCGTCGGCCGGGTCGCCGAGCCGGCCCAGCGCCATCGAGAAACCGCGCTCGGTCGCGCCGTCGCGCCACTCGTCTGCCTTGGCCACCAGCTGCGCCATCTCCTCCTCGGAGATGGACTCGTGGCGGCGGATCCGGACCGTGTACCCGGCCCGCTTGACCCGGTTGTACGCCTGCCGCACCACCCGCATCGCGCGGCCGTCCAGTGAGAACTCGTCGAGCTCGACGATCGCCTCGTCGCCCAGCTCCAGCGCGTCCAGCCCGTGCCGGGCGTAGATCACGCCGGCCTCCTCGGAGGCGCCCATCACGGCCGGCGCCCAGGCGTGCTCGCGGGCCTCGGACAGCCACGCGTCGATCGCCCCCGGCCAGGCCTCCGGGTCGCCGATCGGGTCGCCCGAGGCGAGCGAGACGCCGCCGATCACCCGGTAGGTCACGGCCGCCTTGCCGCTGGGGGAGAAGACCACCGCCTTGTCCCGGCGCAGCGCGAAGTAGCCCAGCGAGTCCCGCTCGCCCTGCTTGTCCAGCAGCGCCCGCAGCCTCGCCTCGTCCTCCGGGGTGAGCAGTTCCTTGCCGCGCGGGCTGCGGAAGGCCACGTACAGCACCAGCAGGAAGAGCACCGCGCCCATCGCGTTGATGACGGCGTTCACCCAGGTCGGCGCGGAGATCACCGAGCGCAGGTGCTCGGACGGCGTGATGGTGATCATCCGGCCGACCGAGTAGCGGAAGAGGTCCCAGAACTGCGCGCCGCTCAGCTCGTTGGTCAGCCAGACCAGCAGGGCGCCGAGCACCCCGCCGAACACCAGCCCGCCGACGAAGGTGGCCGCCGCGGTCATCGGGTTGGAGCGGTCGCCCTTGGACGTGAACTCCTTGCGCCCGATCAGCAGCGCCAGCACGAACAGGCAGGTCAGCACGGTGGAGACGTAGTTGAGCGGGTGCCGGTGGAACCGCTCGTCGGGCAGCACCATGGCCGCCAGGTAGAGCAGCGCGAACACGCCGCCGAGCGCCGTGTTGAAGATCCACGCGGCCCGCTTGCGGCGCCGCATCGCGATGGCGAGGAACACCGACAGCACCGCGGCCGCCAGGCCCGAGGTCATCAGGTACGGGGTGAAGTACTCACCCTCGTTGTGCTCCGTGACCTGGTTGCCCCACGGCACCAGCAGCACGGTGGCGAGGTTCAGCACCGCCAGCAGGCGCAGGTACCAGACCGAGGCCACGGCGGCCCTCGGCCGCCAGCGCTCGAGCAGCCCGGCGGGCCGGGGCTCGGCGGTCGCGGCGGACGGCTCCGGCTTCACAGTGGACGACACAGCTCAATTCCAAACGATCAGATGGTGGGGCGCATCCGCAACACGGCCCGGCGCCGGGCGCCCGCACGGGCCCGACGGACTGACCGGCCGCCCCCGCCCACCGGCCGCCCACGGGGAGAGCGGTAGGCCGGAAAAAGGCAGCCAACTCCATGGTTGCCCACCGTTCCTGAGAATTACGTGAACCGGGTAGCGGATTCCCACCCCCGCCGAACGGCGGGGGTCGGGAACCCCCCATGCGTTCGGCACCCCACTGCCCCTACCCCTACTCTCGAAGCTCGAAGGGACCCACGCGGACCGCCCCGACCCGGCCGCCCGAACCGAGGAGGCACCATCACCACCACCCGCGTGCTGATCGTCGACGACGAGATCCTGGTCCGCTCCGGCCTGGGCCTGATCGTCGGCTCCGCGCCAGACCTCGAGGTGGTCGGCGACTGCTCCGGCGGGCAGGCCGAGGAGCACGTCCAGCGCCTGCGTCCGCACGTGGTGCTGCTCGACATCCGGATGCCGGACCTCGACGGCATCTCCGTGCTGCGCCGCCTGCGCGCCCTGCCCGACCCGCCCGCCGTGGCGATGCTCACCACCTTCGACACCGACGAGTACATCGGCACCGCGCTGCGGGCCGGCGCGGCCGGCTTCCTGCTCAAGGACACCGCGCCGGAGCAGCTGGTGCACGCCGTCCGGGTGCTCGCGGCCGGCGGCAACATCCTCTCCCCGACCGTCACCCGCACCGTGATCGGCGGCTACGTGGACGGCGGCGGCCCGGACGCCGAGGCCACCGCGCTGGCCCGCACCCTCACCGGCCGGGAGCTCGACGTGCTCGCCCTGCTCGGCGAGGGCCTGTCCAACGCCGAGATCGCCGACCGGCTCTTCCTCGGCACCGGGACGGTCAAGGACCACATCAGCGCGATCCTCGGCAAGCTCGGCGCCGCCAACCGGGTGCAGGCCGCCGTGCTCGCCCACCGCGCTGGCCTGGTGCGGCCCAAACCCGGCGACGGGGCATGACGGCCGTCGACCAGCCGCCGCCCCGTCGGCTGCCGGCCTGGTGCACCGCGCCCTGGCTGATGCTGCTGCTGCCCGTCCTCTACTCCCTGATGGACACCGCGCTGGTGGCCCGGAACGCCACCTGGTGGCAGCTGTCCCTGTCCGCGCTGGCCGCCGTCGCGCTGTTCTGGCGCCGTCGCTTCCCGGTGGCGGTGTTCCTGCTCACCATGCCCGGCAGCTGGGTCGAGTTCATCTGGCTGGCCCCGATCACCGCCGTCTACACGGTGGCCGTCGAACGCCCGCGCCCCCGGCTGCTGATCCCCTGCGGGATCCTCTTCACCCTGGTCTCCTTCTTCCACTGGCCGCTGCCCGACACCTTGATCGACCTGAGCCGGGCCACCGCCCTGGACGCCATCCAGGCCGTGATGCTGGCCGCCGGTCCGGCCGCCACCGGACTGCTCGCCCGCACCCGCCGGGAGCTGGCCGCCCGCCTGGAGGAGCTGACCCGCGGCCAGGAACGGGAGAGCCGGCTGCTCGCCGAGCGGGTGCTGATGAGCGAGCGCGGCCGGCTGGCCCGCGAGATGCACGACGTGGTCTCGCACCAGGTCAGCCTGATCAGCATCCAGGCCGGCGCGCTCCAGGTGAGCACCGCCGACCCAGCCGCCGCGACGGTCGCCCGCACCATCCGCGAGCTGTCCGTCCGGACCCTGGACGAGCTGCGCCAGATGGTCGGGGTGCTGCGCGGCACCGGCGGCCCGCTGCCGGACGCCCCGCTCGCTCCGCAACCGCGGCTGGCGGACCTGCCCCGGCTGGTCGAGGAGAGCGGCCTGACCGCCGAGGCCGAGCTCGACCCCGGCGACCGCCCCTGGCCGGAGGCGGTGGAGCGGGCCGCCTACCGCACCGTCCAGGAGGCGCTCACCAACATCACCAAGTACGCCCCGGCGGCGGTGGTGCACGTGCGGGTGCGGGCCGAGGGCCACCGGCTGCGGGTCGAGATCCGCAACGAGGCGCCGCCGGTCCGCCCGTCGGAGACCCTGCCGGGCGGCGGCCACGGACTGGTCGGCCTGCGCGAGCGGGCCCAGCTGCTCGGCGGCACCCTCACCGCCGGCCCCACCGAGGACGGCGGTTTCGAGGTCCGCGCGGAGCTCCCCGACACCCGCTCCTGACCCGGCCGCCGCCCGGGACGACGAGAAGGCCCCGACAACGAGAAAGCCCCGCAGATCCGAAGATCTGCGGGGCTTCGCTGTGCGCGAGGGGGGAGTTGAACCCCCACGCCCTTTCGGGCACTGGAACCTGAATCCAGCGCGTCTGCCTATTCCGCCACCCGCGCATGGGTGTTGCCTTCTGTGCCGACCTTCCCTCGGAGGTGCTCGGTACCATGTGACCTTCGCACTTCCTCGGTCCGGCTTCCCTTCCGGGCGGCCCTTCCGACGTGGAAAACAGTAGCACGGCCCCGGCGGGAGCTCCGAATCCGTATCCGGGGGAGACCGACCGCATCCGAACGGGTGCGCGACGAACGGATGGACGAAGGAGGGGAACGGCTCCGACCGGCGCACCTGGCGTCCCCTACCCGGAATGCGTCACCCTGTGTGTCCGAGCCCACCCCCGGGCACGACGCGGTCCGGGAACCGTACGGAAGGGCCCGGCGTGGATACGATCAGTACGGAAGTACCGCAAGTAGGCGCGACCGACCCCCCGGAGGAACGCTCCACGGAGGGACGAGGTCGGCAGGCAGGCGAACGAACCCTGGAAGGGGGTGCCCCATGGGGATGCTGAAGAAGTTCGAACAGCGACTGGAGGGTCTCGTCAACGGCACCTTCGCGAAGGTGTTCAAGTCCGAGGTCCAGCCCGTGGAGATCGCCGGTGCCCTGCAGCGCGAGTGCGACAACAACGCGAGCATCTGGAACCGCGACCGCACCGTCGTGCCGAACGACTTCATCGTCGAGCTCAGCCCGCACGACTTCGAGCGGCTCAGCCCCTACTCGGGCCAGCTCGGCACCGAGCTCGCCGGCATGGTCCGCGAGTACGCCGAGGCCCAGCGGTACAGCTTCATGGGCCCGCTCCAGGTGAACCTGGAGAAGGCCGACGACCTGGACACCGGCCTGTACCGGGTGCGCAGCCGCACCCTGGCGGCCGAGGAGCCCCAGCAGTACGCCCCGCCGCAGCCCGGCTACGACCGCCAACCGGCCGCCCCGGCCCCCGGCGCGCCGTGGCAGCAGGGCGGCGCCGGGCAGTACGACGCGCCCCCGCCGCCGGCCGCGCCCCCCGCGGTGCCCCCGGCCCAGCCGGTCGGCGGCAACGTCCGCGCCTTCCCCGGTGCGGGGCACGGCGCCTCGGTCCGCCGCTGGATCGAGGTGAACGGCGCCCGCCACCAGATTTCCGGCGCGGCCTGCGTACTCGGCCGCTCGACCGAGGCGGACGTGCGGATCGACGACCCCGGGGTCTCCCGCAAGCACGCCGAGATCCGACCCGGCACCCCTTCGATGGTGCTCGACCTGGGGTCCACGAACGGCATCGTGGTGGACGGGCAGCACACCCAGCGCGCTACGCTCCGCGACGGCTCCCGAATCGTCGTGGGCTCCACCACCATCGTCTACCGGCAGGTCGAAGGGTAGTGTCCGAGTTGTTCGCGCGCCTCGCTCACCGACTGGCGGGACGGTCATGTCAGAACTGACCCTCACGGTCATGCGGCTGGGCTTCCTCGCCGTGCTGTGGCTGTTCGTCATCGTCGCGATCCAGGTGATCCGCAGCGACCTGTTCGGCACCAAGGTGAACCCCCGCACCTCCCGCCGCGGTGCCGGCGCCGCACCGGGCGCCGCCGCCGCCCCGGCCGCCGGTCGCCAGGCCCCCGCCGGGGGGTCCGCCGCGGGCCAGACCCAGGGCGGCGGCGGCCGCCGCCGGGGCGCTCCGACCCAGCTCGTCGTGGTGCAGGGCTCGCTGGCCGGGACGACCGTCGCGCTGCAGGGCCAGACCATCACGCTGGGCCGCGCGCACGACTCCACCATCGTGCTCGACGACGACTACGCGTCCTCCCGGCATGCCAGGATCTATCCGGATCAGACTGGGCAGTGGACGGTCGAGGATCTAGGCTCCACCAACGGCACCTATCTGGACCGGCAGCGCCTGACCGCGCCCACCCCGCTCCAGCCGGGCACGCCGATCCGTATCGGCAGGACCGTCATCGAACTGCGGAAGTAGTAGCGCATGAGGGCAAGCATCCCGTCCAAGACCCAGAGGGGGGCACAGGTCGCATGACCCTGGTGCTGCGCTTCGCCGCCGGCTCCCACAAGGGACTGATCCGGGAGGGGAACGAGGACTCCGGCTACGCCGGGCCGCGGCTGCTGGCCGTGGCCGACGGCATGGGCGGCGCCGCGGCCGGCGAGGTCGCGTCCTCCGAGGTGCTCGGCTCGATCGTCCGACTGGACGAGGACGTGCCCGGCGCCGACCTGCTGACCCTCCTCGGTGACGCCGTCCAGGGCGCCAACGACCGGCTCCGGCAGATGGTCGAGGAGGACCCGCAGCTGGAGGGCATGGGCTGCACCCTGACCGCCATGCTCTGGACGGGCCAGCGGATGGGCCTGGTGCACGTCGGCGACTCCCGGGCCTACCTGCTGCGCGACGGCTCCCTGGTGCAGATCACCCAGGACCACACCTGGGTGCAGCGCCTGGTCGACGAGGGCCGGATCACGCCCGAGGAGGCCGAGACCCACCCCCAGCGCTCGCTGCTGATGCGGGCCCTGGACGGCCGCGGCCAGGTCGAGCCCGACCTGTCGATCCGCGAGGTCCGGGCCGGCGACCGCTACCTGATCTGCTCCGACGGCCTCTCCGGCCCGGTCAGCCACCAGACCCTCCAGGACACCCTCGGCAGCTTCTACTCCCCCGAGCAGACCGTGCAGGAGCTGATCCAGCTCGCCCTGCGCGGCGGCGGTCCGGACAACATCACCTGCATCGTGGCGGACGTCATCGACGTCGGCGCCACGGACACCATGAGCGGCCAGTTCAACGACGTCCCGGTGGTGGTCGGCGCGGTCGCCGACGCCCCGCCGTCCTCCGCCGCCGCCGACCGCTCGATCGCCGACACCCCCGCCGGCCGTGCCGCGGGCCTCGGCCGCGGCCCCCAGGGCGCCTTCGGCCCGGCCGAGGGCTACCAGGAGGGCTACGGCGCCGGTCCCGGCGGCTTCGGCCCCGCCGAGGGCTACGAGGGCGGGTACGGCTACGGCTCCGCCGAGCCCTCGGTGTACGGCACCGAGGACTTCGACGAGGACCAGCCCGCCAAGCGCAAGCGCCGGGGCCTGACGGTCCCGCTGGCCGTCCTGGTCACGCTCGGGCTGCTCGGCGGCGTCGGGTACTTCGGCTACCAGTGGACCCAGGACCAGTACTACATCGGCGCGGACGGCGACCACGTCGCGCTCTACCAGGGCATCAACCAGAACCTGGCCGGGCTGAGCCTGTCCTCGGTGGACACCAGGTACGCCGACATCCCGCTGAAGTGGCTGCCGCAGGACCAGCTCGCCCACGTGAACAAGACCATCTCCGTCGCCAGCCGCAAGGACGCGGACACGACGGTGCAGGATCTCAAGGGCTGGGCCCAGCTGTGCCAGAAGGTCGCCGGCCTCGCCACCGCGGGGGCCCCGCAGGGCGCCCAGCCGACGCAGCAGGCCCAGGCGACCCAGGCCGCCCAGGCCTCCTTCGTGGCCGCCACCCCGGCCGTCCCGGGCGAGAAGGAGAAGACCCCGCGCGCCCCGGGCGCCGCCGCCCCGACCACCCCGGCCCCGACCACCACGCCGAGCCCGGCCACCCCGGGCACGGCCGTCCCGGGCACGCCCGCCCCGTCGCAGAACGCCACCGCGCCGGCGGCCGGCTCCCCGAGCGAGCAGGCCCAGCCGCCCCAGCTGAGCGACGAGGACCGCAGCCGGGCCGAATCCTGCCCGAAGCAGTGACGTCCGTGATCCGACATAGGTCCCCCCGCAGCGGGCCGGCCGGCCGTCAGGGAGCGGTCACCACGTGAGCAGCTACAACCTGAGCGGCGACACCGGCCGCGCCGGCGGCCGACGCCGGGCGGCGGCCGGCCGTGTCGTGCCCCGCCGCCGCGGCAACACCACCATCTCCCTCCAGGGCGCGCCGAACCGGCGCAACACCGAGCTGGCGCTGCTGGCCTTCGCCGTCCTGCTGCCGATGCTGGCGTACGCCAACGTGGGCCTGGCGATGGACTCCGAGCTGCCCGCCGGGATGCTCGGCTACGGCCTCGGAATGGGCTCGCTGGCGCTGGTCGCCCACCTGCTGGTGCGCCGCTTCGCGCCGTACGCCGACCCGCTGATGCTGCCGATCGCCACCCTGCTGAACGGGCTGGGCGTGGTGATGATCTGGCGGCTCGACAAGGCGGGGAAGCTGCTCAGCGGCAACTTCCCGGCCGCGAAGAACCAGCTGGTCTGGTCGGCCCTCGGGGTCGCGCTGTTCATCGGCGTGATGGTCCTGCTGAAGGACCACCGGGTGCTCCAGCGCTACACCTACATCTCGATGGTGGTGGCGCTGGTCCTGCTCGCCGCGCCGGCCTTCTTCCCGGCCCGGGCGGAGGACTTCGGCGCCAAGATCTGGATCCGGATGGGCAGCTTCTCCATCCAGCCCGGCGAGTTCGCCAAGATCGTCCTGACCGTGTTCTTCTCCGGCTACCTGATGGTCAAGCGGGACGCCCTGGCGCTGGCCAGCCGCCGCTTCATGGGCCTGTACCTGCCGCGCGGCCGCGACCTCGGACCGATCGTCGTCACCTGGCTGCTCAGCCTGCTGATCCTGGTCTTCGAGAACGACCTCGGCACGTCCTTCCTGTTCTTCGGCCTGTTCGTGGTGATGCTCTACGTCGCCACCGAGCGGACCAGCTGGATCCTGTTCGGCCTGCTGATGTCGGTCGGCGGCGCGGTCGCGGTCGCCATGACCACCAGCCACGTGAAGGTCCGCATCGACGCCTGGCTCGACCCGATGGCCGCCTTCTCCCCGAACCCGCCCAAGGGTTCCACCGAGCAGATCGGCCAGTCCCTGATGGCGCTCGGCTCCGGCGGGGTGACCGGCTCGGGGCTGGGCCAGGGCCGCTCCTGGCTGATCAACTTCGCCGCGAAGAGCGACTTCATCCTGGGCTCCTTCGGCGAGGAGCTCGGACTCACCGGGCTGATGGCGATCTTCCTGCTGTACGCCCTGCTGGTGCAGCGCGGCCTGCGCACCGCCATCGCCGCCCGGGACCCGTTCGGCAAGCTGTTCGCCGTCGGCCTCTCCTCGGCGATGGCGCTGCAGGTCTTCGTCGTGGCCGGCGGGGTCACCGGGCTGATCCCGCTGACCGGTATGACCATGCCGTTCCTCGCCCAGGGCGGTTCGTCCGTGGTCGCCAACTGGGCGCTGGTCGCGATCCTGCTGAAGATCAGCGACAGCGCCCGCCGACCCGGGGTCGAACCGGCCCCGGCCACCGAGGGCCAGGGAGGACCCGTCCGATGAACAAGCCGATCCGCCGGGTCTCGATCTTCTGCCTCGTGCTGATCCTGGCCCTGATGGTGCGCACCAACTGGGTGCAGGGCGTCCAGGCCGACGCCCTGGCGACCAACAAGAACAACAAGCGCCAGCTGTACGACCGCTACGCCCACCCGCGCGGCAACATCATCGTCAGCGGCCAGCCGGTGACGAAGTCGGACTTCGTGAACGGCCTGCGCTACAAGTACAAGCGCTCCTGGGTCGACGGCCCGATGTACGCGCCGGTGACGGGCTACTCCTCGCAGGCCTTCGGCTCCAACGGGCTGGAGAACCTGGAGGACGGCGTCCTCTCCGGCACCGACGACCGGCTGTTCTTCCGCAACACCCTGGACATGCTGACCGGCGAGCAGAAGCGCGGCGGCGACGTCGTCACGACCATCAACGCCAAGGTCCAGAAGGCCGCCTTCGACGCCATGGGCGACAAGAAGGGCGCGGTGGTCGCGCTCGACCCGAAGACCGGCGCGATCCTGGCCCTGGTCTCCACCCCGTCCTACGACCCGGGCACCATCGCCGGCAACGACGACACCGACGCCTGGAAGGCCCTCAACGCCGACCCGAACAAGCCGATGGACAACCGGGCGCTGAAGTACACCTATCCGCCCGGCTCGACGTTCAAGCTGGTCACCGCGACCGCCGCGTTCGAGAACGGCATGTTCCAGAGCATCGACGACACCACGTCGACCCCTGAGCCGTATATCCTGCCCGGCACCCAGACCCCGCTGAAGAACGAGAGCCCGAACGAGCGCTGCGAGAACGCCACCGTCAAGTCCGGGCTGGACCAGTCCTGCAACACGGTGTTCGCCAAGATCGGTGCGGACCTGGGCAAGGAGAAGATGCGGGCGCAGGCCGAGAAGTTCGGCTTCAACAGCACCATCGACACCCCGGTCCGGGCCGAGAAGAGCGTCTTCCCGAACAGCGCCAGCCTGGACGGCACCGCCCAGGACTCGATCGGCCAGCACGACACCCGGGCCACCCCGCTGCAGGTCGCCATGGTCTCCGCCGCGATCGCCAACAACGGCAGCCTGATGCAGCCGTACCTGGTCGACTCGGAGCGTTCGGCCTCGCTGACCACCATCTCCAAGCACACCGAGAAGCAGTTCTCCCAGGCGATGAGCCCGGCCACCGCGCAGAAGATGCAGGACCTGATGGTCTCGGTGGTCCAGGACGGCACCGGCAAGAACGCCCAGATCCCGGGGCTGCAGGTCGGCGGCAAGACCGGCACCGCCCAGCACGGCGAGAACAACTCCGCGCTGCCGTACGCCTGGTTCACCTCCTGGGCGAAGACCCCGGACGGCCAGTCGGTCGCGGTCGCGGTCGTGGTCGAGGACGGCTCCGAGAACCGCGACGGCATCAGCGGCGGCCGCCTCGCGGCCCCGATCGCCAAGGCGGTGATGCAGGCCGCCCTCGGCAAGTAGGCCGGCGCCGCCGAGGGTGAGGCGAATGTCACGATCGGCACCCCCTTCCGGATACCGGTCTGGTATCGGCCGACGGCTGACTCCGGTCCGGTGGGGTGCGACCGGTAGCGTATCCGCCAGCAGCGGGTGTGCCCGTTGCCGCCCGCGAGGCCGCGCACGGCCCGACCGGAGAACCGGCCGGAGCGCGCGCGGCGTCACCCAGAGCGTGCGGGGACACCTACGTCACAACCTCACCGGCGGGTGAGGGAGAGGGTCGGAACTATGGAAGAGCCTCGTCGCCTAGGCGGCAGGTACGAGCTCGGCGGCGTCCTCGGGCGCGGCGGCATGGCCGAGGTGTACCTCGCCCATGACACCCGGCTCGGCCGTTCCGTCGCAGTGAAGACGCTCCGGGCCGACATGGCCCGGGATCCGTCGTTCCAGGCCCGGTTCCGCCGCGAGGCACAGTCGGCGGCGTCCCTGAACCACCCCGCGATCGTCGCCGTGTACGACACCGGCGAGGACTACATCGACGGCATCTCCATCCCGTACATCGTGATGGAGTACGTCGAGGGGTCGACGCTGCGCGAGCTGCTGCACTCCGGCCGCCGGCTGCTGCCCGAGCGGGCTCTGGAGATGACCATCGGCATCCTCCAGGCCCTGGAGTACTCGCACCGGGCCGGGATCGTGCACCGGGACATCAAGCCGGCCAACGTGATGCTGACCCGGCAGGGCAACGTCAAGGTGATGGACTTCGGCATCGCCCGCGCGATGGGCGACGCCGGGATGACCATGACCCAGACGTCGGCCGTCATCGGCACCGCCCAGTACCTCTCCCCCGAGCAGGCCAAGGGCGAGCAGGTCGACGCCCGCTCCGACCTGTACTCCACCGGCTGCCTTCTCTACGAGCTGCTGACCGTGCGCCCGCCGTTCATCGGCGACTCCCCCGTCGCGGTGGCCTACCAGCACGTGCGGGAGGAGGCGCAGCCGCCGTCCGTCTTCGACCCCGAGGTGCGCCCCGAGGTCGACGCGATCGTGCTGAAGGCGCTCGCCAAGGACCGCGACTACCGCTACCAGACCGCCGACGAGATGCGCGACGACATCGAGCGCTTCCTCGACGGCCTCCCGGTCGCCGCCGCCCAGCAGGCCGCCGCCTACGGCATGGGTGCCGGATACGGCTACGACCAGAACGGCTACCCGCAGCAGCACGACCCGTACGGCCAGACCAACGTGCTGCCCCAGCAGCCCGGCGGCGGCCCGACCACCGTCCTGCCGCAGACCTCCGGGCAGCCCGGCTACGGGCAGGGCGGCTACCAGGACGACGGCTACGGCCAGACCTACGCCGGTGCCCCGGCCGGCGGCGGCCACGACGGCTACGGCCAGGGCGGCGGCCGGCGCGGCGAGGACCGGCCGAAGAAGAGCAGCACCTCCTGGATCGTGCTGGCGGTGGCCGCCGTGCTGGTCCTGGTCGGCACCTTCTTCGTGGCCCAGGCGATGTTCAGCGACAAGGGCGGCAAGGACACCCCGAAGGTGACCGTGCCGAACCTGGTGGGCAAGAGCCTGGCCGAGGCCAAGACGGCCGCGGGCACCAAGCTCGTGGTGACCGAGGGCGACAAGATCGCCTGCCCGGACGCCAACGTCAAGAAGGACCAGGTCTGCACCCAGAACCCGGCGGCGGGCGGCCAGGCCGCCGAGAACGCCACCGTCACGGTGCAGCTCTCCTCCGGCCCCGCCAAGGCGCAGGTGCCGAACGTGGTCGGCAAGACCAAGGACCAGGCCACCAAGGCGCTCGCCGACGCCGGCTTCACCAACGTCACCACCGAGTACAAGGACGACGACACCGCTCCCCAGGAGACCGTCACCGCCCAGGACCCGCCGGCGAACGGCAACGCCGACCCGACCGCCCCGATCAAGCTGACGGTGTCGCAGGGCAAGTCCAAGCAGACCGTTCCGAACGTGGTGGGCGCGCAGAAGGAGGACGCGCAGTCCCAGCTGCAGAACGCCGGCTTCCAGGTCGACGCCTCCAAGACCACGCCGACCACCGACCCGACCAAGGTCAACACGGTCGCCTCGCAGTCCGTCGCGCCCAACACCAAGGTCCCGGCCGGCACCAAGATCTCGCTGACCGTCTACAAGGCGCCGGACAAGGCGACCGTCCCGCCGCTGCAGAACGTCAAGCTGTCCGACGCCATCACCCAGCTGCAGAAGGCCGGCCTGAGCTACACCGTGGTCGGCCCCCCGGACCCGAACGCGATCGTCCAGATGACCAACCCGGGCGCCGGCAGCCAGCTGGACCCGAACACCCAGGTCCAGCTGTTCACCCGGGCGGCCGATCCGACCAAAGGGGGGGACCCCTTCTCCACACCCCCCAGCCCCAAAGGGGGGAACGACCACTAAGCCCTGGTTCCCCTGGATCTGAGGGCAGGTCACCCCGAGCAGCAACGACCAGCAGCAACGCCCGAGGGCCCGTCGCGGTGATCGCGACGGGCCCTCGGGCCGTTCCCGGAGCGTCAGGAGTGCCGCAGCTCCGGCGGCGGAGTGCGGTCGGCGTCCATGTCGTCCACCCGCACCAGGCTCCCCCAGACCGCCATCCGGTACCGGGAGGTGTACACCGGGGTGCAGGTGGTCAGGGTGATGTAGCGGCCCGGAGCGGTGTAGCCGGAGCCGGTCGGGACGGGCGCGACGATGCCGGTGTCGTACTTCGAGGTCTCCGGCAGCGTGTTGTCGACCTTGTAGACGTACCACTTGTCCTTGGTCTCCACCACGATCGCGTCGCCCCGGTGGACGGCGTCCAGGTCGTGGAACTTGGCGCCGTGGCCGTCCCGGTGGGCGGCCAGCGCGAAGTTGCCCGCCTGGGCCCAGGGCATCGCGGCCTTGTACGGCTGCTCGTAGACGCCCGCCACGCCCTCGTCCAGGATGTCGGTGGAGGTGCCCATCCGGATCAGCACCTGGAAGTCCCCGCCCATCGCGGGGACGTGCAGGAAGCCCACGTCGTCCCCGATCGCCGGCGCCGCCGCGGGGCCGCCGGGCGCGGGGGTGGCGCCGGGCGCGGCCCGGGGTCCGGGGGTCGGGCCCGCGGCCCAGGAGCCGCGCAGCTTGTCGGCGGCGGCCGAGGAGGAGCGGTCCGCCTCCACATTGGTCCACCACAGCGAGTAGGCCACGAACAGGCCGAGCACCACGCCCGCCGTGATCAGCAGCTCACCGAAGACGCCGAGCGCGGCCAGCGCCCGGCTCCGACCGCGCCGCGCCGCGCCCCCGCCGTCCGGCTGGGCGCCGTGCCCGGTCGGGGGGATGGCTTCCCGGTCCGGCCCGGCCGGCCCGGCCGGCCCTGCGGTCCCGTCGTCCTGCATCTGCGGTGCTCCCCCTCCGAACGGGCCTGCGGGCGGCTATCCGCCCGTGATCGCGGCCGGCTTGCCTTGGCTGCGCGGCCGTTCCTCGGTCATCTTGCCAAAGAGGATGAGCCGGAACTTGGAGGTGAACTCCGGCGTGCAGGTGGTCAGCGTGATGTAGCGGCCGGGGCCGGTGTAACCGGAGCCGTTCGGCACCGGCTTGATCACGCTCACGTTGCTGGGCGAGGTCTCGGGGATGCCGCCGGTGATCTCGTAGGTGTAGTAGGCGGTGGCGGTCTCCACGACGACCTTGTCGCCCTTGGTCAGCTGGTTGATGTACCGGAACGGCTCGCCGTGGGTGTTGCGGTGCGCGGCCAGCGCGAAGTTGCTCGCCTTGTCGCCCGGCATCCCGGTGTTGGTGTAGTGGCCGACCAGGCCCTTGTCGAGCACCGCCGACTTGTCGGTGCCCTCGGCGATCGGGAACTTCAGCCCCAGCTTGGGCAGGTAGATGATGGCGAAGCCCTTGCCGGGCGCGAACGCCTCGGGCTTGTTCGGGTCCGGCGCCGGCTGTCCCGGCTGGGCCGGCCCCTGGGCCGCGTCGAACTGCTGCTCCAACTGGTCGCGGGCGCTGCTGGCGGCCGCGTCGGCCTGCACGTTGGTCCACCAGAGCTGGTACGCGACGAACAGCAGCATCACCACGCCGAGCGTGATGCACAGCTCGCCGACGAACCGGGCGCCCAGCACGACCACGGACTCCCTGGGCCGCGTCCGCCCGCCGGCCCGGCCCTTCGCCCGCCGCCGTCCGCCGCCCGAGCGCACCGAGGTCCGCCCCTGGGCGGCCCGCCGGCGCTCGGCCCGGCCGCCGGTCGGCGCAGCGGGTTCCGCGGCCGGCTCGCCGCCGTCGGCGGGCAGGCGCAGCTGGAGGGTCTGGTCGGGCAGCCACGGGTACTCGGGGCCGCCCTCGGCGGGCTCCCCGGCCTGCTCGTACACGCCCCAGGCGTCCTCGGGCGCGCCCTGGACGGGGTACTGCCGCGGGTACGGCCCGTCGGCCGCGCCCCCGTCGTACGGCGCGCCGCCCTGCTGCCCGCCGCCGTACTGCCCGGTGCTGTACTGCCCGGTGCTGTACTGCCCGGTGCCGCCGTCGGATCCGGCCCCCGGCTGGTAACGCCCCTCCGGGCGCACCGCGGTCACGCCGCTCAGCCCCGGCCGATCACCGGGGCGAGCCCGGCCGACCGGTCCACGGCGTGCGGGTCGCCGCACTCCGCCAGCCAGTTGGCGAGCATCCGGTGCCCGCCCTCGGTCAGCACCGACTCGGGGTGGAACTGCACGCCCTCGACGGGCAGTTCACGGTGCCTCAGGCCCATGATCACGCCGCTCCCGGTGCGGGCGGTGACCACCAGCTCGTCGGGCACGGTGGCCGGCTCGACGGCCAGCGAGTGGTAGCGGGTCGCGGTCAGCGGCGAGGGCAGGCCCTCGAACACCCCGCCGTCCTCGTGCTCGACCAGCGAGGTCTTGCCGTGCAGCAGCTCCGGCGCCCGGTCGACCACCGCGCCGTACGCGACCGCGATCGACTGCAGGCCCAGGCAGACGCCGAACACCGGCAGCCCGATCCCGGCGCAGTGGTGCACCATCCGGATGCAGACCCCGGCCTCCTCGGGCGCCCCCGGCCCGGGGGAGAGCAGCACCCCGTCGAAGCCCTCCTCCCCCGACCGGCGGACGGCGTGCTCGACGGTCACCTCGTCGTTGCGCACCACTTCGCAGGTGGCGCCGAGCTGGTACAGGTACTGGACCAGGTTGAAGACGAAGCTGTCGTAGTTGTCCACGACCAGGATGCGGGGCGGGGTCGGCTGGGTGGTCATTCGCGCGTGGTCTCCGTGGGTGCGGTGCATGGGGGAACTGCCGGGCCCGCCGGGTCAGCCGGCCGCGGCTCCGTCGCCGCCGTCCACTGTGACGTCACCGAAGGGGAGCAGCGGTTCCGCCCACGGGAAGACGTAGGTGAAGAGGAGGTAGACGATCCCCAGGATCAGGAGCAGCGAAATGACGGCCCGGATCAGGGTGTTCCCCGGGAGGTGACGCCAGATCCAGCCGTACATGGTGCTCCCTCGACGTAGCGGACTGGGGACAAGAGTAGACCCGGTATCCACAGCCGCGAGGCCGGTCCGCCACTCGACCCTTACTGGCCTCCCACCGACCGGAGGTCGACGGTGCCGGAGTATCCGGGCAGGGTGAGGTCGCCGCTCTCCTGGACCTTCCAGCCCAGGCCGTACGCCTGGACGTACTGCAGGTAGTTGCGGATGGCCGGGTCCGCCTCGACGGCGGCCCGCAGCGCGTCCGTCCGGCCCACCGCCCTGACCACGTACGGCGGGGAGTAGACCCGGCCCTGGAGCAGCAGGGTGTTGCCCACGCAGCGCACCGCGCTGGTGGAGGTCAACCGCTGGTCCATCACCTGTACCCCCTCGGCGCCGCCCCGCCACAGCGCGTTGACCACGGCCTGGATGTCCTGCTGGTGGATGACCAGGTCGTTGACGCCCGGCTCGGGGACGCCGGGGATGCGCGCCGTGGCGTTGGGCGGGGCGTCGTTGAGGGTGACGGTCAGGCCGCCGCCCTGCAGCGGCTCCAGGGCCGCTCCGCGCCGCAGGCCGTCCAGCTGCGCGGCGTCGGCGGGGCTGTTGGCCTGCTGTTCGGTGAGGTCCTGGGCCCGGGCCTGGAGGTCGGCCAGCTGGGCCTGCGCCTGCTGGTTCTGCGAGCTGCGCTGGCGGATCACGTCGCCGAGGCTGAGCAGCGAGTTGTCGGTCCGCAGGTCGGTGCCCCGGGCGGTCTGGGCGCTGACGTAGAAGAGCAGGCCGGCCAGCGCGAACACCGCGCACGTCAGGGCACGTCCGACAATTCGGATGCCGGAGCGGCGGGTACCGGCCCTCCCGGGAGGAATCGACAAATTAGTCACCGTACCCTTATCTCCTGGAGACCCGCCGAGCCACTACGCTAACGGACGCCGGTGGCAGGTGGGGGAGCGGTCCCTGAGCGCTCCACGACCACCGTCGGCGTCTCGCCCGCTGCACCTCTGCGCGGTCTCACAGCGCATCGACAGGAGAGCTCCTCGTGCCGAAGTCTCGACTCCGCAAGAAGTCCGACTACACCCCGCCGACGACGGCCACGGTGAAGATCAGTTCGGGCCGTGGTTGGGTCGCGCCGCTGATGCTGGCACTGTTCCTGATCGGCCTGGTGTGGATCGTCACCTACTACGTGACCAGCGGCAGCTACCCGGTCGAGAGCTGGCGGAACTGGAACATCCTGGTCGGCTTCGGCTTCATCGCGGCGGGGTTCGGCGTCTCCACCCAGTGGAAGTGACGCTCCGCCCCTCCTGAAGTACGGGTTCGAGCCGTCCTCCGCCGCTTCGGATCGCGGGTCCCGGAGCGGCGGTTCGGCGTGCCCGGATGCGGCCCGGAGCGGCGGCGGTTATCCCCACCATCAGACAGTCGGTCTTATCCACATGGTTATCCACACTGGGGAAAACTCCCCACAGCCTGTGGATAACCTTTCCGACCGCGAGTGGCCGCAGCCCTGCGCGACTCCCGTGGGGCGAGGGATCCGCACAGCAGGACGCGCGTAGAACACCAGTCCATAGGACGGCCGTCGCACAGCCTGTGCACAACCCCCCACCCGCTGTGGACGGCTGTGGACAATCGTCCGGGGCGTCACCCGCCGTAGAGGGCCATCCCGATCCACAGCATCGCCGCCTCCACGGCCACCGCCCCGGCCAGGGCCAGCCCCTGCACCAGGGTGCGGCGTCCGCGCGGGGCGTACATCAGGCCGAAAGCCGTCAGTGCGCCCAGCGCCAGGCCGCCGAGGTGCGCGCGCCAGTCGATGGTCGGGCGGGAGAAGGTGACCACCAGGTTGAAGACCAGGAAGGCCACCGCCGGGCCGAGCGCTCCCCTGTTCCGCAGCTGCATCACGATCGTGGCGCCGATCAGGCCGAAGACGGCGCCCGAGGCGCCCAGCGAGTTCATCCAGTCGCCGGCCACCAGGAAGGCGAAGGTGCTGCCGCCGAGGCCCGCGACGAGGTAGAGGGCCAGGAAGCGCAACCGGCCGAGCGCCGCCTCCAGCGGCGGGCCGAGCCAGAGCAGCACCAGCATGTTCGTCCCGATGTGCCACCACTCCAGGTGCAGGAAGGTGGCGGTCACCAGCCGGTACCACTGGCCGGGCCCGTCGGCGATGCCGTACGGACCGCCCCCGACGTCCCGCCCGGCGCTGGCCAGCGACCAGACCTCCCCCAGCCTCGGCTTGAGCACGTAGGCGGCCAGCACCCAGACCACCACGTTGATCCCGACCAGCACCCGGGTGACCAGCCCGCCGTCCGGGGTCAGCGCGCCGCCGAAGCGGGTGGTCGCCCGGCGCGTTCCGGCGTGCCCGTCCCCGACGCACTCGGGGCACTGGAAGCCGACCGAGGCCGCCACCATGCACTGCGGGCAGATCGGACGCTCGCACCGGGCGCAGGCGATCCCGGTGGCGGTCTGCGGATGCCGGTAGCAACCGGGCGGCCCGCCCTCCGGGGACGGTCCGGCCGACTGCCGCGGCTCGTCCGGGAGCATCAGCGCTCGCCCCTTCCCGTACCCGACCACCGGAGCCGCCAGCCTACTGCGACACCCGCTCCTCCGGGCCTCGCCCGGCCCACACCAGCCACTCCGACCACACCAGCCACCTCCGACCCCCCGGGCCCCCGCCCGGCCCAGCCCGGGGTGCCGACGGACAAATCAGGATGCATGATCAGCATTCAGGTGGATAGGTGGAATAAAGGACGCCACCCAGGAGGAGAGACTCGTGAGCTTTTCGGACTCGGCCCGTGAGACGGCCACCCGGACCCGGGACACCGCCGTGCAGTTCGCGGACGGCGCCAAGCAGCGCCTCGGGCCCACCTTTGACGCGCTCGGGCCGAAGGCCTCTGAGGCCGCCCACCACCTCCGTGGCCACTACGACAAGCACGTCGCCCCGCAGTTCGGCCATGCCTTCGCCAGCCTTCCCCCCGAGGCCCAGCAGAACGCCCTGAAAGCCCTCCACCGGGCTCAGGAGGCCGCGCTGGCGGCCCGCAACTCCGCCGGCCGGGCCGCTGATCAGGCGCGTGCCACGGTCGGCCCGCGGGTCGCCCACGTCGTCGGGGACGCCCGCGCCGCGGTGTCCCCGGTCGCCCAGGAGGCCCAGACCCGCGGCGCCGCGGCGCTGACCGCCCTCCAGGGCAACGTCAGCGCCGCCGAGATCAGCCGGCTCGCCGCCCGGAACGCCAAGAAGGCCCGGTGCCGCGGCGGCCGGTCCACCGGCCTCGCGGTCGCGGGCGTGCTGGCGATCGCCGGCGGCGTCGTCGCCTGGCAGTGGTGGCGCCGGCACAGCAACCCCGAGTGGCTGGTCGAGCCTCCGGCCCCGGAGTCCCGGGAGCCGGCCGGCGCGCACCCCACCACCGCCCCGCTGAACGGCATCACCCCGCAGGACGCGGCCGAATCGGTGGAACCCACCGAGGACGACGGCCCGCAGGCTTAGGGCCCGGCGCAGAAGCGAAACGGCGGCCGACCTGGAGAACAGGTCGGCCGCCGTTCAGGCGCTGTGGAGCATAGGAGACTCGAACTCCTGACATCTGCCTTGCAAAGGCAGCGCTCTACCAACTGAGCTAATGCCCCTCGACGGCACATCCCGTGCCGACGGCCACCAGCGTACCGGGTTCCGGCGCGATTCCCAGCGCCGTCCCCTTGGAGCGGTGACATCCCCAAGGGGCGGCCGGCCCGGTCGTGTGACCGGACCGACCGGTTCGGGAGGCGCCGATCAGGGCCTCCGAAGTTCGGCGATCGTCAGATCGTCCGGGCTCAGCGACCGGCCGGGACCGGGTCGGTGGCCTCGGTCCACAGGTCCTGCTCGGCGCGGTCCGCCTGGACCTGACGGTAGACAAAGAAGCCGCCGAGGGCGACCAGGGCGACCAGGAGGAGCTTCTTCACCGCGGGACCTCGTCCTTCTTGCGTTGGTGGACTCAAGAGCCGGTGCTCCGGCCGGGCTGACCGGGCCGACGAGTCCAGTTGTGTTTCGAGCGCGAACCGGGCGGTCGGGTGCCGGACTGCCCTTGCGGCCGATGATACACACCGGTGTCCCAATCGTGACCAGCCACCGGTGCTTCAACCCGGCGGCCCGGTCGGAGGATTGACGACACACCTCCTGCCGTGCGGTCCGGCCGCCCCGGGAACACGCCGAGGGGCCCGGAGTGATCACTCCGGGCCCCTCGTGGCGGTGGGCCTAACAGGACTTGAACCTGTGGCCTCTTCCTTATCAGGGAAGCGCTCTAACCGTCTGAGCTATAGGCCCGCGCTGCACACAGAGCGTACCGGATGCGGCTCGATCACGAAAACGCCGAAGGGCCCGGAGTGATCACTCCGGGCTCTTCGCGGTGGTGGGCCTAACAGGACTTGAACCTGTGGCCTCTTCCTTATCAGGGAAGCGCTCTAACCGTCTGAGCTATAGGCCCTTGCCGCACTGAAAGATTAGCGGACCGACCGCCGATCCCCCAAATCCGTCACGGCCTGGGTCGCGGCAGGGACCCCGGCGGCCGGGCGCAGCAGCCACTCCTCGCGGGTGGACGGCAGGCCCGCCGCGCCCTCGTCGGTGCTGCGGACGGCGAGGACCTGGTTCACGCCGATCCGGTTCTGCTCGAAGGCGAGCGCGGAGGCGGCCATGTACAGCCGCCAGACCCGGGCGCGGCCGCGGCCGACCAGCCGGACCGCCTCCGTCCAGTGCGCCTCCAGGTTGGCCACCCACTCGCGCAGCGTCAGCGCGTAGTGCTCGCGCAGCGCCTCGACGTCCCGCACCTCGAAGCCGGCCTCCTCCAGCCGGGCCACGGTGGAACCGACCGGGGAGAGCTCACCGTCGGGGAAGACGTAGCGGTCGATGAAGGGGCTGGTGCGGTGCGGTTCACCGGGGTGGTCGGGGCGGCGGGCGATCTGGTGGTTGAGCAGCCGGCCGCCGGGCGCCAGCAGGCCGTACAGACCCTCGGCGTAGACCCGGTACTGCTCGGAGCCGACGTGCTCGGCCATGCCCACGCTGGAGATCGCGTCGAACGGGCCGTCGGTGATCTCCCGGTAGTCCTGCAGCCGGACCTCGATCCGGTCGGCGAGACCGGCCTCCTCGACCCGCGCACGGGCCAGCGCGACCTGCTCCTTGGAGATGGAGACGCCGACCGCGGTGACGCCGTAGTGCTTCGCGGCGTGCAGCAGCAGGGAGCCCCAGCCGCAGCCGACGTCCAGCAGCCGCATCCCGGGCCGCAGGCCGAGCTTGCGGCAGATCAGGTCGAGCTTGGCCTCCTGGGCGGCCTCCAGGCTCTTCACCTCGGGCGCCCAGTAGGCGCACGAGTAGACCATGGACGGGCCTAGCACCAGGGCGTAGAAGTCGTTCCCGACGTCGTAGTGGTGGCTGATGGCCGCGCGGTCCCGGCTGCGGCTGTGCAGCCGCCCGTGGGGCTTGCGGACCTCCTCCGGGGGCGGGGTGGGCTCCTTGCCGATCGCCCCGGCCCGCAGGGCGGCGGCGAGGACCCTGCGGCCCTTGGCGCCGAGCACGTCGCGGGGCCCGATGGCCAGCTTGCGGATCTCCGGCAGCTCGGCGAAGGCGGCGACGGCGGAGAGCGTCTCGTACAGGTCGGTGTCGGGGGCGAGCTCCAGGTCCCCCGCGACGTAGGCCCGGGCCAGGCCCAGCTCGTCCGGCTGCCAGATCAGCCGGCGCAGGGCCCGGCGGTTGCGCAGCACGATCGTGGGCGCTCCGGGCGGCCCGGCCACGCTGCCGTCCCATGCCTGGACCCGCAGCGGCACCGGGATCCCCAACAGCCCGTTCAGGGCCTCCACCAGTTGACCTGCGAGCTTCGCCACCGCGCGCCTCCGTCCAGTCGTCCTGCGGAACCTCACCTGACCCGGTCGACCGACCGGGGGCGGCCTGTGGCACTCCCAGGCGCGGGAACGGGCGGCGTCCAGCTAATCCCACCGCGGCCGACCCGATTCCGGACGGCACGCCGCGGGCGCCGGCTGTCACCCGAAATGCCGACGGGCCCCGCAGACGGCAACGGCCTGCGGGGCCCGGGCATTCCGCATTTCGGCGGAGAACTGACCGGTGGTCAGTATTCGGCCAAGGATCAGTCCTCTTCGGCCAGGGTCAGCTCGACGCCGCCGGTGAAGCCGGCCGCCGCGTTGTAGATGAAGGCGGAGAGGGTGGACAGCGCGGTCAGCAGCACCACGTCGACCACGGCGATCAGCGTGGTGAACATCATCACCTTGCCGAAGCCGATGTAGTCCATCAGGTTCAGCTGGCTGCTGGTGTTGTCGGCGCCGCCGCCGGTGACGTCCTTGAGCGTCTTGGTCAGCGAGTCGAAGACGCCGAGGGAGTCCAGCGTCATCCACAGCACCGCCGCGGCCACGATGATGATGATGCCGACGGCCAGCGACAGCAGGAAGCTGACCTTCATCACCGACCACGGGTCGACCTTGGTCACCCGCAGCCGGGCCTTGCGGGTCCGGCCGAGGGTCCCGCCGCCGGCCGGGGCCCCGCCGGCGGGGCGGCGCGCCGCTCCGGGGACGGGGGTGCCGCCGGCCGGGGTGTTGCCGCCGGTCCGGGTGCCCCGGGCCGGGGTCGGCTGCCCCTTGGCGTAGGTGGTCGGCGGCGAGAAACCGCCCGGGCCGGGGGCCGGGGCGTTCGGCGGGGGCGGCGTCTGGCCCCCGTAGGTCCCCCCGCCCTGGCCCGCTCCGCCGACCGGTGGCATCAGCGAGGTGGACGCGGCCGAGTGCTCGGTCGGCGGCTGCGGCACCCCGTACGCACCCCCGCCCTGCGCGCCCGGACGGCCGCCGGAGGGTCCTCCCGCAGCACCCGTGGCTCCACTCACCTGGTCCTCCCGCACTTCCCACCAGGGCGGCGCCGCCCTGATCCGTCACTCGTCATCCAGCGCCCGGCGGGATTGCCCGGTACTGGTCGGCGTCCGGTGCCGCCGCGCCCACCCTGGGGACACCGCGGCACCGGTCTGCGGTTCGGGTCAGGCCTCGGCGTCGCCGCCGACCGCCGTCTCCGTACCCTCGGCCGTCTCGGTGGACTCGGTGCCCGCGACCTCGTCCTCCGCCGTCTCGTCGTCCTCGGCCTCCGCGTTGCGGGCCATACCCACGACCGCGTCGCGCTTCCCGAGGTTGATCAGTTGGACGCCCATGGTGTCACGTCCGGTTTCACGAACCTCGGAAACCCTCGTGCGGATCACCCCACCGGACAGGGTGATCGCCATGATCTCGTCGGTGTCGTCGACCACCAGTGCGCCGACCAGCGAGCCCCGGCCCTCGACGATCTTCGCCGCCTTGGTGCCGTAGCCGCCGCGTCCCTGGACACGGTACTCGTCCACCCCCGTGCGCTTGGCGTAGCCACCGTCCGTGGCGGTGAAGACGTACGTACCCGGACGGACGACGTTCATCGAGAGCAGCTCGTCGTCCTCGCGGAAGGCCATGCCCTTGACGCCCGAGGTGGCGCGACCGGTGGGCCGCAGCGCGTCGTCCGTCGCGGTGAAGCGGATCGACTGGGCCTTCTTGGAGACCAGCAGCAGGTCGTCCTCGGCGGAGACCAGCTCGGCGCCGATCAGCTCGTCGTCCCGGCCCTCGTCGTCCTGGCGCAGGTTGATCGCGATCAGGCCGCCGGAGCGCGGGGAGTCGTAGTCCTTCAGCGGGGACTTCTTCACCAGGCCGGCCCGGGTGGCGAGGACCAGGTACGGCTTGTCCTCGTAGGTGCGGACGGCCATCACCTGGGCGATGTGCTCCCCCGGCTGGAAGGCCAGCAGGTTGGCCACATGCTGGCCGCGGGCGTCTCGCCCGGCGTCCGGCAGCTCGTAGCCCTTGGCGCGGTAGACCCGGCCCTTGTTGGTGAAGAACAGGATCCAGTTGTGGGTCGTCGTCACGAAGAAGTGGTCGACGATGTCGTCCTGCTTGAGCTGGGCACCGCGCACGCCCTTGCCGCCGCGCTTCTGCGAGCGGTAGAGGTCGGAGCGGGTCCGCTTGACGTAGCCGCCACGGGTGATCGTGACGACGATGTCCTCCTCCGCGATGAGGTCCTCGATGGAGAGGTCCCCGTCGGACGGGATGAGGGTGGAGCGCCGCTCGTCGCCGTACTTCTCGACGATCGCGGTGAGCTCCTCGGAGATGATCCCCCGCTGGCGGACCGGCGAGGCCAGGATCGCGTTGTACTCGTCGATCTTGCGCTGCAGCTCGTCGTGCTCGTCGGTGATCCGCTGGCGCTCGAGGGCGGCCAGCCGGCGCAGCTGCATCTCGAGGATGGCGTTGGCCTGGAGCTCGTCGATGTCGAGCAGGCCCATCAGGCCCGTGCGGGCGGCGTCCGCGCTGGCCGAGGCCCGGATCAGCGCGATGACCTCGTCGATCACGTCGAGGGCCTTGAGCAGCGCGCGCAGGATGTGGGCGCGCTCCTCGGCCTTGCGCAGCCGGAAGGTGGTGCGCCGGACGATGACCTCGACCTGGTGGTTGACCCAGTGCCGGATGAAGGAGTCCAGCGAGAGGGTTCGCGGCACGCCGTCGACCAGGGCCAGCATGTTGGCGCCGAAGTTGGTCTGCAGCTCGGTGTGCTTGTACAGGTTGTTGAGCACGACCTTGGCGACCGCGTCACGCTTGAGCACGACCACCAGGCGCTGGCCGGTGCGGGACGAGGACTCGTCGCGGACGTCCGCGATGCCGGCGATCTTGCCGTCCTTGACCAGGTCGGCGATCTTCAGCGCGAGGTTGTCCGGGTTGACCTGGTACGGCAGCTCGGTGATCACCAGGCACTGGCGGCCCTGGATCTCCTCGACCTCGACCACGGCGCGCATGGTGACCGAGCCGCGGCCGGTGCGGTAGTAGTCGTCGATCCCGCGGCGGCCGACGATCAGCGCGCCGGTGGGGAAGTCGGGGCCCTTGATCCGCTCGATCAGGGCCTCCAGCAGCTCCTCGGCGGAGGCCTCCGGGTTCTCCAGGTACCAGAGCGCGCCGGAGGCGACCTCGCGGAGGTTGTGCGGCGGGATGTTGGTGGCCATGCCGACCGCGATGCCGGTGGCACCGTTGACCAGCAGGTTGGGGATGCGCGCGGGCAGGACGGTCGGCTCCTGCGAGCGGCCGTCGTAGTTGGGCGCGAAGTCGACGGTCTCCTCGTCGATGTCGCGCATCATCTCCATGGCCAGCGGCATCATCTTGCACTCGGTGTAGCGCATGGCCGCGGCCGGGTCGTTGCCCGGGGAGCCGAAGTTGCCGTTGCCGTCCACCAGCGGCATCCGCATCGACCACGGCTGGGCCAGGCGGACCACGGTGTCGTAGATCGAGGTGTCACCGTGCGGGTGGTAGTTGCCCATCACGTCGCCGACGACGCGGGCGCACTTGTAGTAGCCCTTCTCGGGCCGGTACCCGCCGTCGTACATCGCGTAGAGCACGCGGCGGTGCACCGGCTTGAGGCCGTCGCGGACCTCGGGGAGCGCCCGGCTGACGATCACGCTCATCGCGTAGTCGAGGTACGAGCGCTGCATCTCGGTCTCGAGCTCGACCGGCTCGATCCGCATCGTCACCTGGGCGATGCCCTCTTCGGCCTGGGGAGTCTCGGGCTGTTCGCCGTCGGGACGGTTGTCGTCGACCACTGCTGGTCAGTTTCCTTTCACGCGGACTGGTACGTGCGGGGCCTGGGGTGCAGGCGTCACACGTCCAGGAAGCGGACGTCCTTGGCGTTGCGCTGGATGAAGGAGCGGCGGGCCTCGACGTCCTCGCCCATCAGCACGGAGAACAGTTCGTCGGCGCGGGCGGCGTCCTCCAGGGTGACCTGGAGCAGCAGCCGGTGCTCGGCGTCCATGGTGGTGACCCGGAGCTCCTCGGCGTTCATCTCGCCGAGACCCTTGAAGCGCTGGATCGCGTCGTCCTTGGGCAGCCGGCGCCCGGCCTCCGCCCCGGCGGCGATCAGCGCGTCGCGCTCGCGGTCGGAGTAGGCGTACTCGAAGTCGTCCTTGCCCCACTTGATCTTGTACAGCGGCGGCATGGCGAGGTAGACGTACCCGGCCTCGACCAGCGGCCGCATGAAGCGGAACAGCAGGGTCAGCAGCAGGGTGCGGATGTGCTGTCCGTCGACGTCGGCGTCCGCCATCAGGACGATCTTGTGGTAGCGGAGCTTGGACTCGTCGTAGTCCTCCTGGATGCCGCAGCCGAAGGCCGAGATCAGCGCCTGGACCTCGGTGTTCTGCAGCACCTTGTCGATCCGGGCCTTCTCGACGTTCAGGATCTTGCCGCGGATCGGCAGGATGGCCTGGGTGCGCGGGTCGCGGCCCTGCTTGGCCGAGCCGCCCGCGGAGTCACCCTCGACGATGAAGATCTCGCACTCGGACGGGTCCTTGGACTGGCAGTCGGAGAGCTTGCCCGGCAGCGAGGCGGACTCCAGCAGGCCCTTGCGGCGGGTGAGGTCGCGGGCCTTGCGGGCGGCGACGCGCGCGGTGGCGGCCTGGATCGACTTGCGGATGATGTCCGCGGCCTCGTTGGGGTTGCGGTCCAGCCAGTCGTTCAGGTGCTCGTAGACGACCTTCTGGACGAAGGTCTTCGCCTCGGTGTTGCCGAGCTTGTCCTTGGTCTGGCCCTCGAACTGCGGCTCGCCGAGCTTGACCGAGATGATCGCGGTCAGACCCTCGCGGATGTCCTCGCCGGAGAGGTTGTCGTCCTTCTCGCGGAGCAGCTTCTTGTCCCGCGCGTAGCGGTTGACCAGGCCGGTCAGCGCGGCGCGGAAGCCCTCCTCGTGGGTACCGCCGCCGTGGGTGTGGATGGTGTTGGCGAAGCTGTAGACCCCCTCGGTGTAGGAGGAGTTCCACTGCATCGCGATCTCCACCGAGAGCGCCTTGTCCTTGTCCTCGGCCTCGAAGTCGATCACCGAGGGGTGGACGACGTCGCCCTTGCGGGAGTTGAGGTGGGCGACGAAGTCGGCGATGCCGCCGTCGTACTTGTACGTGACGGTGAGCGGCTTGCCCTCCTCGTCCACGTGCTCGGGGCGCTCGTCGGTCAGCGAGATCGACAGGCCCTTGTTGAGGAAGGCCATCTCCTGGAAGCGCCGGGAGAGCGTCTCGAAGGAGTAGACGGTGGTCTCGAAGATGTCGGCGTCGGCCCAGAAGGTCACCGTGGTGCCGGTGCGGTCGGTCTCCGCGCCCTTGGCCAGGGGGGCGGTCGGGGCGCCCGCCTTGTAGTCCTGGGTCCAGATGTGGCCGTCCTTGTGGATCTCCACCGAGAGCCGGGTGGAGAGGGCGTTCACCACGGAGACGCCGACGCCGTGCAGACCGCCGGACACGGCGTAGCCGCCGCCGCCGAACTTGCCGCCCGCGTGCAGGACGGTGAGCACGACCTCGACGGCGGGCTTGTCCTGGCCGGGGACGATGTCCACCGGGATGCCGCGGCCGTTGTCGACGACGCGGATCGCGCCGTCGGCCATGATCGTGACGTCGATGGTGTCGGCGTACCCGGCCATCGCCTCGTCGACGGAGTTGTCCACGACCTCCTGCACCAGGTGGTGCAGACCGCGCTCACCGGTGGAACCGATGTACATGCCGGGGCGCTTGCGGACGGCGTCGAGGCCTTCCAGCACCTGGATGTTGCTACCGGTGTAGGAAGCCTGGTCGGTCTGGTCTGGGGTCTGGCTGGGGTTGCCGGAATCGGCCACGAAGCGCCCTCTCTGGCACAGCACGGGCCGCATGCCCTCCCCGTACGGGCGGGCGTGCGACCACAGCGTTTCGACTCGGTTGCCACTAGCAACAGTGTTTGGCTCCCAGTCTACCGGTACGACTGACAGAGATGGGCGTTTGGCAGCCCTTGAAGGCAGATACGCCGCCCTGAATCCCCTCGGCACGTGTCCCGATACTCGACCGGGGGGCCGGGGGCGCCTGGAAGGGCCGTCAGGGGTTCCGGAAGATCGTGATCCGATACCGGCGGCGCGAGAGCGCGCTAGCCCCAGGTGTCGCCGGGGCCCTTGCTGCCGGGCGCGCGCAGCCGGCCGTAGCCGCGGGCGGGCGCGGCCGGGCCGAGCACCTTGATGGTCCGCACCGTGCCGTGGCCGAGCTCGTGGTTCAGACGGGCCACCAACTGCCTCGCCAGCCAGCGCAGTTGGGTGGCCCACGCGGTGGAGTCGCACTGCACGGTGAGCACCGCTTCGGCCTCGTCGTAGGAGGAGGGGTGGCAGTGGGCGGCGATGTCCGGGCCGACGATCTGCGGCCAGCGGCCCATCACCCCGCCGACCGCGGCGGAGGACTCCCAGCCGCGCTCGGTCAGCAGCCGGTTCAGCGCCGCGCCCAGCGGGACCGGGTCGCGGCCGTCCGAGCGGGCGCCGCTGCGCAGCCCGTGCCGCTTCGCCTCGCGCTTCTGCTGGACCTGCTCGCCGCGCTGGCGGGCCTGGGCGCGGGCCGCCCGCAGGGCGGACCGGGCGAGGTCGGCACCGGTGGGCTCGGCGACGGCGGGGCCGGGGATGGTGGGGCCGGGAATGGTGGGAGAGGTCGAGTGCTCCGCCGGCTCGCTCACGCGATCTCCTTTCCCCAGCCTGTGGACAACCGATGAGCCGTCCAGACTACGGGACCACCGGGACGCGGGACGGCGGGACGTGCCCGTTGCGCGGTCGGTGTGACAAGCGGCTCAGGCGGCGGACAGCGTTCAGATGTAGAGGCGGCGGACCGCAGGACCGCCGGACCGCCGGATCAGGCGTCGATCCGGCGCACACCGCCGTCGGAGACCGCGAACCGGGCGCCGGCCAGCGCCTTCGGCACGTCCTCGGCCACCGCCGCGGTGACCAGCACCTGCTCGCCGTCGGCCACCAGCTCCGCCAGCCGGTCCCGGCGGGCGGCGTCCAACTCGGCGAAGACGTCGTCCAGGATCAGCACCGGCTCGCCGCCGTCGGCGCGCAGCAGTTCGTACGAGGCCAGCCGCAGCGCCAGCGCGAACGACCAGGACTCGCCGTGGCTCGCGTAGCCCTTGGCGGGCAGCGGGCCCAGCTTGAGCGCCAGCTCGTCACGGTGCGGGCCGACCAGGGTGATCCCGCGCTCGACCTCCTGCTTGCGGACCGCCTGCAGCGCCCCCAGCAGCTGCTCCTCGGCCTGCTCGCGGCTGGTCGGCAGCTCGCCCTCGAAGGAGCTGCGGTACTCCAGCGAGGTCTCGCCGCCGCCGGGGGCCAGCTGCCCGTAAGCGGCCGTCACCAGTGGCTGCAGGGCGGCCGTCAGCTGGATCCGGAAGGCCGTCAACTCGGCTCCGGCGCGCGCCAGGTGACCGTCCCAGACCTCCAGGGTGGACAGGTCGGCGCCCTTGCCGCCGCCGGCCCGGCGGGCCATCGCGGCGGTCTTCAGCAGCGCGTTGCGCTGCTTGAGCACCCGCTCGTAGTCCTGCCGGACCCCGGCCAGCCGGGGCGCGCGGGCGGTCAGCAGCTCGTCCAGGAAGCGCCGGCGCTCGCCCGGGTCGCCCTTGACCAGGCTGAGGTCCTCGGGGGCGAACAGCACGGTGCGCAGCAGGCCCAGCACGTCGCGCGGGCGGACGTTGTCGGAGCGGTTGATCCGGGCCCGGTTGGCCTTGCCCGGGGTGAGTTCCAGCTCGACCAGGGTGGAGCGGCCGCGGTCCACCACCGAGGTGCGGATCACCGCCCGCTCGGCGCCGAACCGGATCAGCGGGGCGTCGGTGGCGACCCGGTGACTGCTCAGGGTGGCGACGTAGCCGATGGCCTCGACCAGGTTGGTCTTGCCCTGGCCGTTGGGCCCGACGAAGGCCGTCACGCCCGGGTCGAGGGGCACCTCGACCCGGGCGTACGACCGGAAGTCGGCGAGCGACAGGTGCGCGACGTGCATGGCTGGGGACTGCGCTCGCCTTCTATCAACAGACCTGTGGACGGCCGGGCGCCCGGTGGACGACCCGGGTCCGGGGGACTACTTCGACTCGACCGCGTGGCCGCCGAACTGGTTGCGCAGCGCGGCGATCATCTTCATCTGCGGCGAGTCCTCCTGGCGGGAGGCGAAGCGGGCGAACAGCGAGGCGGTGATCGCCGGCAGCGGCACGGCGTGGTCGATCGCGGCCTCGACGGTCCAGCGGCCCTCGCCGGAGTCGGCGGCCCAACCGCGCAGCTTGGCCAGGTGCTCGTCCTCGTCCAGGGCGCGGACGGCCAGGTCCAGCAGCCAGGAGCGGATGACGGTGCCCTCCTGCCAGCTGCGGAAGACCTCGCGCACGTCGGTGACCTCGGGCGCGGCCTCCAGCAGCTCCCAGCCCTCGGCGAAGGCCTGCATCATCGCGTACTCGATGCCGTTGTGGACCATCTTGGCGAAGTGGCCGGCGCCCACCGCGCCCGCGTGCACCGAGCCGAAGTCGCCCTCGGGCTTGAGCGCGTCGAACACCGGCTGGACGCGCGCGACGTATTCGGCGTCGCCGCCGTACATCAGCGCGTAGCCGTTCTCCAGGCCCCACACACCGCCGGAGACACCGCAGTCGACGAAGCCGATGCCCTTGGCGGCCAACGTCTCGGCGTGCTTGATGTCGTCGGTCCAGCGGGAGTTGCCGCCGTCGACCACCACGTCGCCGGGGGAGAGGAGCTCGGCGAGCTCGTCGACGGTCGCCTGGGTCGCGGCACCGGCCGGGACCATCACCCAGACCACGCGGGGGCCCTGGAGCTTGCTGACGAGCTCCCCGAGGCTCTCGACGTCGGAGATCTCCGGGTTGCGGTCGTAGCCGACGACGGTGTGGCCGGCGCGGCGGATCCGCTCGCGCATGTTGCCGCCCATCTTGCCGAGACCGATGAGGCCGAGCTCCATGACCAAATCCTTACTGTGGGGACGTGCCTGCCGGCGGCGCCGTTGCCGCACTCCCCGAGCCTACGCTTCCGGCGGTGACGGACTCCGCGTGGTCGGGCCGACCGGGCGAGACGTCCACAGGCTGTGCACAGCGGGTGTGCACAGCCTGTGGACGGTCACGCGGAGGGATCAGCCGGAGAGGCGGACCGGCATGATCAGGTACTGGTACGCCTTGTCCTCCTCGGCGTCCACCGAGACCTTGCCGCTGAGCAGGGCGGGCTTGGTCGGGGTGGTGAAGCTCAGCTGGGCGTAGGCGGAGTCGATGGCCTTGAGGCCCTCCTCCAGGTAGCCCGGGTTGAAGGCGATCGAGATGTCGTCGCCCTCGAGGTCGGCCTCGATCCGCTCGGTGGCCTGGGCGTCGTCGCCCGAGCCGGCCTCCAGGGTCAGCACGCCCTGCTCGAAGTTGAGCCGGACCGGGGTGTTGCGCTCGGCGACCAGCGAGACGCGCTTGAGCGCTTCGAGGAAGGGCTGGGTCTGGATCGCGGCGACCGCGCTGAACTCCGTCGGGAAGAGGCTGCGGAACTTGGGGAACTCGCCCTCCAGCAGCCGGGTGGTGGTGCGGCGGCCGGCGCCCTCGAACCCGATCAGGCCCTCGCCCGCACCGCCCGAGGAGAGCGCGATGGAGACGGTGTCACCACTGCCCAGCGACTTGGCGATGTCCTGCAGCGTCTTGGCGGGCACCAGGGCGACTGCCGAGATGTCCGACTGCTCGGGCTTCCACAGCAGCTCGCGGACGGCGAAGCGGTAGCGGTCGGTGGCGGCCAGGGTGATCCGGTCGCCCTCGATCTCGACCCGGACACCGGTCAGCACCGGCAGGGTGTCGTCCCGGCCGGCGGCGACCGCGGCCTGGCTGACCGCGGAGGCGAAGACGTCCCCCGAGACGGTGCCGGTGGCGGTGGGCATCTGGGGCAGGGCCGGGTACTCGTCCACCGGGAGGGTGGGGAGGGTGAACCGGGAGCTGCCGCAGACCACGCTGACCCGCTGGCCGTCGGTGGAGATCTCCACGGGCCGGTTGGGAAGGTTGCGCGAGATGTCGTTGAGCAGTCGGCCGGAGACCAGGACGGTGCCGGCCTCCTCGACGTCCGCCTCCAGCTCGACCCGGGCCGAGACCTCGTAGTCGAAGCCGGACAGTGCCAGGCTGCCCTCCTGCGCGGTCAGCAGCAGGCCGGCCAGCACCGGCACCGGCGGCCGTGCCGGGAGGCTGCGGGCAGCCCAGGCCACCGCCTCCGCGAGGACGTCACGCTCCACCCGGAACTTCACCGGTAACCGCCTCCTGGATCGAGCGCTCCCGCTCGCACTCTGGTTCGTCTGATCTTGATCGTCGGTTCCGCTGTCCGCCGAGCTCTGCCACTCCGCTTCCAGCTGCAAAGGACAGTCTGACGTACTCCGCCGACAGACGGGGCAGACGGGCGGAAGCGAAGCCGAACAGATGTCGGGGAGCGGTTGTCCACAGATTTCGGGCCCACCCACTTTGAAAGCAGGTCCCAGGTCTATCTGTGTAGCGGTAGTAGTAGGGCCTGTGGAAACCGTGGATAACCCTGTCTCCGCAGGTCAACGCCCGGATTTTGTCCACAGCGGGTGTGGACGGCGGCTGTGGACGGACAGGCCGCGCTGTGGACAGCCGAGCGTTACCCACAGGGCACGCTGCGTATCCACAGGTTATCCCCAGGACTGTCCCCAGATCCGGGTGGGGTTATCCACGGGCGCCGGTCAACTTTTCGTGACGCCTTTCACACCAGGGCGTGAACGCCAGTTCACGGTTGTCGAACTGTGGACCCGGCTGTGGACAACCTGGGGATAACCACCCCGGTCCTGGGGACAACCGGTGGATAACCCGAACGGCCCCCTGGTGGCCCGTCAGCTGTCCACAGCCTGTGGATAACGGTTGTGCACAAGTCCACAGGCATCTGACCTGCGCGGAAGAGCGTAGCGGCGGCGGGCCTGTGGACGAATTCTGGATAACTCCGGACTCCCCGGCCTGTGGATCGTGCGGAAGGGGTCGATCCTGTGGACAACGGCCTTGCGCGCCCCGGGTTTTCGAATCACCGGTCAGTTGTTCGGCCACGGCTGTGGACTGGCGGAGCGTCCGTCGACGGCATCTCTGCCCAACCGCCGCCCGTCACACACCTGTGGACGACGAAAAGGGCGTCAGGATCGCTCCTGACGCCCTTCGTGGGCCCGTCGGCTCCGCCGGTGTCCCGGCCCTAGCTCTTGATGCGGTTGGTGAGTTCGGTGACCTGGTTGTAGATCGAGCGCCGCTCCGCCATCAACGAGCGGATCTTGCGGTCGGCGTGCATCACGGTGGTGTGGTCGCGGCCGCCGAACTGGGCACCGATCTTGGGCAGCGAGAGGTCGGTGAGCTCCCGGCACAGGTACATGGCGATCTGGCGGGCCGTCACCAGCACCCGGCTGCGGGAGGACCCGCAGAGGTCGTCCACGCCCAGGCCGAAGTACGCGGCGGTCTGCTGCATGATGACCTGCGCGGTGATCTCCGGGCCGGCGTCCTCGTCGCCGCCGGGAATCAGGTCCTTGAGGACGATCCCGGCCAACTCCAGGTCAACCGGCGCCCGGTTGAGGTTGGCGAAGGCGGTGACCCGGATGAGCGCGCCCTCCAACTCCCGGATGTTGCGGGTGATCCGGGACGCGATGAACTCCAACACGTCGGCGGGGGCGTTGAGTTGTTCCTGGATCGCCTTCTTGCGCAGGATCGCGATCCGGGTCTCCAGCTCCGGCGGGGTGACGTCGGTGATCAGCCCCCACTCGAAGCGGTTGCGCAGCCGGTCCTCCAGCGTGGTCAGCAGCTTGGGCGGCCGGTCCGAGGACAGGACGATCTGCTTGTTCGCGTTGTGCAGGGTGTTGAAGGTGTGGAAGAACTCCTCCTGGGTGGACTCCTTGCTCGCGAGGAACTGGACGTCGTCCACGAGCAGGATGTCCATGTCCCGGTAGCGGCGGCGGAAGGTGTCCGCCTTGCCGTCCCGGATCGAGTTGATGAACTCGTTGGTGAACTCCTCCGAGGACACGTACCGCACCCGGGTGCCCGGGAAGAGGCTGCGCGAGTAGTGCCCGATGGCGTGCAGCAGGTGGGTCTTGCCCAGCCCGGACTCGCCGTAGATGAAGAGCGGGTTGTACGCCTTGGCCGGGGCCTCGGCGACGGCCACCGCCGCCGCGTGGGCGAAGCGGTTGCTGGCGCCGATCACGAAGGTGTCGAAGAGGTACTTGGGGTTCAGCCGGGCGGCCGGCTCGTCCTTGCGCGAGCCGCCGGCCGGGGGAGCACCGGGCGGGGCGGGCACCCCGGGGACGGCCGGGCGGTCGGTGCCGCGCTCCGAGGCGGGCTTCTCGGCCGGGCGGCCGCCGCTGGGCCGGGAGCCCTGCGAACGCCGGCCGGCGCCGGTGCGGGGCTGCTCGCCGGGGCCGGGGCCGTACGCGCCGCCGAACAGGTCGCCCTGGGTGGTCGAGGGCGGGCCGGCCAGGTGGCGCGGCGCCGGGCGGCCCGCGGGCTCCTCGGCCTCCCGGTAGGACTGCTGGGACTCCTGGTAGCCGGACCACGGCTGGCCGGACTGGCCGCCGTACGGCGCGGGTCGCTGCTCGTAGCCGCCGCTGTCGTCGTAGCGGGGACGGTCGTAGTCCTGCTGGTAGGGCTGCTGGTGGTAGTCCTGCCCGCCGTAGCCGCCGGAGTCCTCCTCGCCCGGGCCCGGGTAGGGCTCGGCCGGGGCCTGGGCGGCGGGCGCGGGGGTGGGCACGGCGTTGGCGTCGACCATCACGGCGATCCGCACCGGGCGGCTGAGCTCGCGGCTGAGGGCGTCGGTCAGCTGCGGCAGCAGCCGACCCTCCAGCACCTGCTTCGCCCGCTCGTTCGGGGTGGCCAGCAGGGCGGTGTCGTGCATCATCCACATGGGCTGGGTGCGCTGCACCCACTGTTTGTCCATCTCCCCGACATCGGGGTCGCTGACCAGCCGCTCGACGACTCTCGCCCAGACCGGGACGAGGTCGCTGTTGACATCAGCCACTGGTGCACGCTTTCAGAGAACAAACCAGACAAGTTCTGCAACGGTAGTCAGCGAACAGAGACGGATCAAGTCGTTGTCCACAGGCTGTGGGTAAACCTGCCCCCGGCAGCTGGTTTGACCCTCGCACCCCGTCCCGCGTACCGTAACCAGGTCGAGTTGTCGATGGCCGCTGCCGCATGTCCGCGGGTCCACCCGCTCCATAAGGCGCGCAGCACGGGCGCCGTGGATTGCCCCAGACCCCAGCCGAACTGGGGCGACGGGCCGGATTTCCGAATCAGGGGAGATCACGCGGACGCACGGTGACGGCCAAGCGACCCCCCGTCATCCTACGATTCACCTCAGGAGCCCCCGAGTGAGCAAGCGCACCTTCCAGCCGAACAACCGTCGCCGCGCGAAGACCCACGGCTTCCGGCTGCGTATGCGTACCCGCGCCGGCCGTGCCATTCTGGCCGCCCGCCGTGGCAAGGGCCGCGCCAGCCTGTCCGCCTGATCCACGACAGAGTCTGTTGTGCTGCCCTCCGAGAATCGGCTGCGGCGGCGCCAGGACTTCGCGACCGCGGTGAAACGCGGTCGTCGGGCCGGCCGGCCCCTCCTGGTCGTCCATCTCAGCAGAGAGGCCGACCTCCAGGGGCAGACCGACCGGACCAGCGACTCCCGCCCGCACGTCGCCGAGGGGACTCCTTCGGCGCGTGCGGGTTTCGTCGTGAGCAAGGCCGTTGGCCCGGCGGTCGTCCGCAACCTGGTGAAGCGCCGGTTGCGCCATCTCATCCGTGATCGTCTGTCCAGGCTGCCCGCCGGTAGCCTGATAGTGGTGCGTGCGCTGCCTCAGGCCGCCACCGCCTCGTACCAGGATCTCGAACGCGATCTTGACGCGGCGCTGAAGCGGTTGCTGAGGGCCGAGCCCGCCGCCACGGCGCCGACGGGAGCAGGGCGATGAAGTACCTGCTGATGGGTCTGATCAGGGTCTACCAGTGGACCATCAGCCCGCTGCTCGGTCCGGTCTGCCGTTATTACCCCTCCTGCTCGCACTACGGCTACGAGGCCGTCAAGGTGCACGGAGCGGTCAAGGGCGGCGGACTGACCGTATGGCGCATCCTGCGCTGCAACCCGTGGTCGCCCGGCGGGGTGGACCACGTACCGCCGCGCAAGCACCCGGTGTGGCACCGCCGGCTGCGCGATCTGCTGAGCCCCAAGAGCGGGACCGCCGAGCCGGAGCCGGTGGCGAAGCCCGATGCCCAAGGAGTCTGACCGGTGACCTTCGGTTTTCTGAGTCCCCTCTACACGGCGGTGTCCTGGATCATCGTCCAGTTCCACTCGCTGTACAGCCACGTCTTCGATCCGGACGGTGGCTGGGCCTGGGGTCTGTCCATCGCCTCGATGGTCGTCGTCATCCGGATCTGCCTGATCCCGCTGTTCGTGAAGCAGATCAAGGCGACCCGGGCCATGCAGGCGATCCAGCCGAAGATGAAGGCCATCCAGGAGCGCTACAAGAACGACCGGCAGCGCCAGTCGGAAGAGATGATGAAGCTGTACAAGGAGGCGGGCACCAACCCGTTCTCCAGCTGCCTTCCCATCATCGTGCAGGCGCCGTTCTTCACCGCCCTCTACGGCGTGCTCGCCTCGGTCGCCAAGGGCAAGTCGATCGGCGTCATCCACGGCGCCCTGCTGGTCAGCGCCGGCAAGGCGCACATCCTCGGCGCCCCGCTCTCCGCGACCTTCCTCGGCAGCAGCGAGATCAGCGTCAAGATCGTCACCGCGGTGATGATCATCATGATGTCGCTGTCGCAGTTCGTCACTCAGCGCCAGCTGATGACCAAGAACGTCGACCTCACGGTGAAGACGCCGTTCATGCAGCAGCAGAAGATGCTGATGTACGTCTTCCCGGTCATGTTCGCCGTGATGGGCATCAACTTCCCGGTCGGCGTCCTGGTCTACTGGCTGACCACCAACGTCTGGTCGATGGGCCAGCAGCTGATCGTCATCCACAACAACCCGACCCCGGGCAGCAAGGCCTTCCAGGAGCGCCAGGCGCGGCTGAAGAAGGCCGGCCGACTGCGCCCGGACGGTACGGAGATCAAGGGCGCGCTCTGGGGCATGCTGCCCCCGTCCAAGGAGGCCCTCGCCGAGGCGTCCTCCGCAGCCACGGTGGTCGAGGAGTCGGTGCAGGTGCGCCGCCAGCAGCCCCGTCGGCAGACCAAGGCCCAGCGCCAGCAGGCGATCGCCGCGCAGGCGGCGGAGTCGGACGCCAGCGAGTCGAGTGAGGGCGCCAAGGCCGAGCAGCCGACCGACGCCGTCCCGGCCGAGTCCGGCAGCAAGCCCGCGGCGGCCAAGCAGCCCGCTGCCAAGCAGCCTGCGGCCAAGCAGCCCGCGGCCAAGTCCGGCGGCCCCCGGCAGGGCACCCGCCAGCAGCCCAAGCGCGGCGGCCAGCGGCCGAAGAAGAAGTCCTGACCGGCCCCTGGCCTGTTGTGGCAGCCCCCCAGAGCTTCGTTCCCGGCCCGCCCGACGGGCCCAACTCCGAAGGAGTCCATCAGTGACGGAAGGCACCACCTCCGCCGTCGAGGCCGAGGCCGCCGCCAACGCCGACGAGAGCGCCATCGCCCGCCTGGAGCAGGAGGGCGACATCGCGGCGGACTACCTCGAGGGTCTGCTCGACATCGCGGACCTCGACGGTGACATCGACATGGACGTCGAGGGCGACCGTGCCCTGGTCTCGATCGTGAGCGACGGCAACGACCGCGCGCTGCAGCGCCTGGTCGGCCAGGACGGCGAGGTGCTGGAGGCACTGCAGGAGCTGACCCGGTTGGCTGTCCACCGGGAGACCGGCGAGCGCAGCCGCCTCATGCTGGACATCGCCGGCTTCCGGGCCCGCAAGCGTGAGGAGCTGGCCGTCCTCGGCGCCAAGGCGGCGGAGCAGGTCAGGACCAGTGGGGAGCAGGTCAAGCTGAGGCCGATGACGCCCTTCGAGCGCAAGGTCGTCCACGACGCGGTCGCGGCCGCCGGTCTGCGCAGCGAGTCCGAGGGTGAAGAGCCCCAGCGGTGCGTGGTCGTGCTGCCGGCCTGAGGCCGACGGGCGACCTCCGGCCGCTCCGGCGGCCGGTGAGCTTCACCGGACGCGACCCCGTCCGCCTCGTGCGGGCGGGGTCGTCGTCCCTTCCGCCGGGCTCGGCCCGGCGGGGATGTTTCACGTGAAACGGTGCGTTGAGCGGGTCGGTGGATCCGGGGATCGGAGAGGTCGAGATGGACACGGAGAGCGGGGCCGCCGGACGTCCGGGGGCGGACGTGGATCCGGACGCTGAGGGGCGGGCGGCCGAGGTGCCCGAGCTGGACGTGCGGGCCGAGGCGCCGGCCGCAGCCCGGGAGGTCTTCGGTGACCGCTTCGAGGCAGCAGTCCGCTACACCGAGCTGCTGGCCACCGCGGGCGTCCAGCGCGGACTGATCGGCCCGCGCGAGGTGCCCCGGCTCTGGGACCGGCACGTGCTCAACTGCGCGGTGCTCGCCGAGCTGCTGCCGACCGGTTCCACCCTGTGCGACGTCGGCTCCGGCGCCGGGCTGCCCGGCATCCCGGTGGCGCTGGCCCGGCAGGACGTCTCGGTGACCCTGTTGGAGCCGCTGCTGCGCCGGACCACCTTCCTGGAGGAGGTCGTCCGGGAACTGGCGCTGGAGAACGTCACGGTGCTGCGGGGCCGCGCCGAGGAGATGGTCGGCAAGCTCGCGGTGGACGTGGTGACCGCCCGGGCGGTGGCGCCGCTGGACCGGCTGGCCGGCTGGGGGCTGCCGCTGCTGCGTCCGCACGGCCAGATGCTGGCGCTCAAGGGGGACAGCGCCGAGCAGGAACTGGCCGAATCCCGGGCCGGACTGGCCAAGCTCGGCGCGGTCGAGTGGAGCGTGATCGCGGTCGGCGAGGGCACCCTGGAAACCTCGACCCGAGTGGTCCAGGTCAAGGCGGGGGAGAGCCCCGGTGGTGTGAAGGCCGCGACCCGGCGGGCCAAGATGGCCCGGGCCGACCGCAACGCCCACGGCAAGGGCGGCGAGCGCGGTCGGGGTGCGCGGCGCCGCAGCCGCTGAGGCCGGGCGACCTCGGACACCTGACAGAGCGGGCGGACGGCCCTCCGGAAGGAGGGAACCGTCCGCCCGTCGTCATTCAGGTGACGGCCGGGCCGATGATCGGATACCGGAGTGTCGCAACGTCAGATTTCCGGCATAGCGGGCATGGTGTCTGACGTGAAACGTCGCTCCTTGCTCTCCGGAATCCTCCGTCGTGACCGGGCGGCGACTGTTGCCGCTCCGGTTTCACGTGAAACACTGAGCCCCATGCAGGACTCGGAGACCATCGACCAGATCGATGACACGCCCATCGCACGGGCCGCCCAGGCTGCGGTCCAGGCGATCGGCCGAGCGGGCGAGGGGCTGCCCCGGCCCGCCACCACCCGGGTGATGGTGGTCGCCAACCAGAAGGGCGGGGTGGGCAAGACCACCACCACCGTGAACATGGCCGCCTCGCTGGCGATGCACGGACTGCGCGTCCTGGTGGTCGACCTCGACCCCCAGGGGAACGCCTCCACCGCCCTCGGCATCGACCACCACGCCGACGTGCCGTCCATCTACGACGTCCTGGTCGAGGGCAAGCCCCTGGCCGACGTGGTGCAGCCGGTCGTGGACGTCGAGGGGCTGTTCTGCGTCCCCGCCACCATCGACCTGGCCGGCGCGGAGATCGAGCTGGTCTCGCTGGTGGCCCGGGAGAGCCGGCTGCAGCGCGCCATCGCCGCCTACGAGCAGCCGTTGGACTACATCCTGATCGACTGTCCGCCCTCGCTGGGCCTGCTGACGGTCAACGCCCTGGTGGCGGGCCAGGAGGTGCTGATCCCGATCCAGTGCGAGTACTACGCACTCGAGGGCCTCGGCCAGCTGCTGCGCAACGTCGAGCTGGTGCGCGCCCACCTCAACCCCACGCTGCACGTCTCGACCATCCTGCTCACCATGTACGACGCCCGGACCAGGCTGGCCGCCCAGGTCGCCGACGAGGTCCGGACCCACTTCCACAACGAGGTGCTGAGCACGGCGATCCCGCGCTCGGTGCGCATCTCGGAGGCGCCCAGCTACGGGCAGACGGTGCTCACCTACGACCCGGGCTCGACCGGGGCGCTCTCCTACCTGGAGGCCGCCCGCGAGCTCGCGCTGCGCGCCGTGGGTCCGGGCGGATCGCTGGTGGGTCAGCAGCGGGAGGGCCAGCAGGGGCACGGAGCCCCGGCGGCACAGCACGGTACGACGGAGGGTAATCGGTGAGCGGTCGCAGCAGGGGTCTTGGGAAGGGGCTGGACGCGCTGTTCGGCGGGGCGACGCAGCCCGCGACGGCCGCGCCGGCGCCGCCCTTGGTGACGGCCACCGGACGGACCTCGCCGACGGAGGTGCCGACGCTGCCGGCCGACCGCAGCACGGTGGCGGCCCGGGCCGCCGGCAAGCGGGTCATCGAGCAGCCCAAGCCGGCGCCGGGGCCGGGTGCCTTCTTCGCCGAGCTGTCGGTGGACGCGATTCAGCCCAACCCGCGACAGCCGCGCGAGTACTTCGACGAGGACAAGCTGGCCGAGCTGGTCGTCTCCATCAAGGAGGTAGGCCTGCTCCAGCCGGTGGTGGTGCGTCAGACGGGGCCCGAGACCTTCGAGCTGATCATGGGCGAGCGCCGTTGGCGCGCCTCCCGTGAGGCCGGACTGACGCTGATCCCGGCGATCGTCCGGGCCACCGAGGACGACAAGCTCCTGCTGGACGCCCTCCTGGAGAACCTGCACCGGGCGGAGCTGAACGCGCTGGAGGAGGCCGCCGCCTACGACCAGCTGCTGCAGGACTTCTCCTGCACCCACGACGAGTTGGCGGACCGGATCGGCCGTTCCCGCTCGCACGTGACCAACACCCTGCGGTTGCTGAAGCTGCCTCCGGCCGTCCAGAGCCGGATCGCCGCCGGGGTGCTGTCCGCCGGCCACGCCAAGGCGCTGTGCAGCCTCACCGACCCGGAGAACCAGGAGAAGCTGGCGGCCCGGATCAACCGTGAGGGCCTCTCGGTGCGGACCACCGAGGAGATCGTCAAGACGATGAACACGGAGGCCAAGCCGACGCGCCCGGCGCCCAAGGCCGGCAAGCTGCTGACCCCGGCCTTCAACGATCTGGCGACCCGGCTCTCGGACCGCTTCGACACCCGGGTCAAGGTCGAGGTGTCGCAGCGCGGCGGGAAGCTGGGCAAGGGCAAGGTGGTGTTGGAGTTCGGCTCGGTGGAGGACCTCAACCGGATCCTGGACAGCATGGCTCCCGGCGAGGACGGTCTCCGGCTGTCACAGGGCTGAGCCGGCCGAGGGCGACGACCCGATGGGTGCGTGTTGCACGTGAGCACCGTTTCACGTGAAACATGCACCCATCGGCGTTCACGGGGGAATGCTCGATCGTGAGAGGGAGGAGGAGGTGCGGGCCATGGGACGGCGGATAGCCCCGCTGACGCTGGACAACCTCACGGACCTGCCGACCGGCTGCCGCTCCTGCGTGTTCTGGGAGCTGGACCCGGTCAGCGCGAAGGAGGCGGTCGAGTCCGGGAAACCGGAGCAGGAGAAGGAGGGCTGGATCTCCGCGGTGCTGCTGGAGTGGGGGTCCTGCGGCCGGATCGTCTACGTGGACGACCAGCCCGCCGGTTTCGTGCTCTACGCGCCGCCCGCGTACGTCCCCCGCTCGCAGTCCTTCCCGACCAGCCCGGTCTCCCCGGACGCCGTTCAGCTGATGGTCAGCCGAGTGCTCCCCGGCTACCAGCGGCAGGGACTCGGCCGGGTGCTGGTGCAGACGGTGGCCAAGGACCTGATCGGGCGCGGGGTCCGGGCGATCGAGGCCTTCGGCTCGGCGGGCCGGGTGCCGACCAGCTGCGTGCTGCCGGCCGACCACCTGCTGGCGGTCGGCTTCAAGACCGTACGACCGCATCACCGCTACCCGCGGCTGCGGCTGGAGGCGCGGACCACGCTCTCCTGGCGGGGGGACGTCGAAGTCGCGCTGGAACGGCTGCTCGGTGGCGGGCGCAAGGAGCCGGCCCTGCGGCCGTTCTGAGGGACCGCTCCGCAGACGCGGCGGTCCGTTCAGCGGTGATGGCGAGGGGCCGGGACAGAAGAGCGGCGGTGGGGCGGAAACGACGGCGGCGGGGCACCCCGACTGGGGAGCCCCGCCGCCGTCCGGTCGGTGACCGGCGAGCCTAGATCAGGCCGTCCAGCTCGCGCATCAGCGCGGCCTTCGGACGCGCGCCGGTGATCTGCTTCACCGGCTGGCCGCCCTTGTAGAGGATCAGGGTCGGGATCGAGATGACGTTGTACTCGGCGGCGGTCACCTGGTTGGCGTCCACGTCGAGCTTGGCGACGGTCAGCTTGTCGCCGTGCTCGGCCGCGATCTCCTCCAGGACCGGGGCGACCTGGCGGCACGGGCCGCACCAGGTGGCCCAGAAGTCGACCAGTACGGGCTTGTCGCTCTCCAGGACGTCGGACTTGAACGTCGCGTCGGTGACGGTGGTGGTGGCGCCGGCCACGGGAACTCCTCGGGTTCGGACGGAGGGGGGCTGCCAGGAGAACAACGGGCGGGCCGTTTCTGTTTCTGCCTGGCCGGGGCGGGGGTGTTCCACGTGGAACACCCCCGCAGGGGGTCGGTCGGTGGTGAGGGAGTCAGACCGCCACGACGGCGGCGGCCTTGGTCTCCAGGTCGTCCAGGGCGGCCAGGTAGCGCTCGGCGTCCAGTGCGGCGGAGCAGCCGGTGCCGGCCGCGGTGATGGCCTGGCGGTAGGTGTGGTCCACCACGTCGCCCGCGCCGAAGACGCCCTCGATGTTGGTCCGGGTCGAGGGAGCCTCGACCTTGAGGTAGCCCTCGGCGTCGAGGTCCAGCTGGCCCTTGAACAGGTCGGTGCGCGGGTCGTGGCCGATCGCGATGAACAGCCCGGTGACGGCCAGCTCGCGGGTCTCGCCCGTGGTGGTGTCGCGCAGGGTGACGCCGGTCAGCTTCGGGTCGCCGTGGATGGCCTCCACCGCGCTGTCCCACTCGAAGCGGATCTTCGGGTCGGCGAAGGCGCGCTCCTGCATCGCCTTGGAGGCGCGCAGGGTGTCACGGCGGTGGATGATCGTGACGCTCTTGGCGAAGCGGGAGAGGAAGGTCGCCTCCTCCAGGGCGGTGTCGCCGCCGCCCACCACCGCGATGTCCTGGTCGCGGAAGAAGAAGCCGTCGCAGGTCGCGCACCAGGAGACGCCGCGGCCGGAGAGCTTGTCCTCGTTCGGCAGGCCCAGCTTGCGGTGCTGGGAGCCGGTGGTGACGATCACGGCCCGGGCCTTGTGGACATTGCCCTCGGAGTCGGTGACGGTCTTGACCTCACCCGTGAGGTCGACGGCGACGATGTCGTCCGGGACCAGCTCGGCGCCGAAGCGCTCGGCCTGCGCCCGCATGTTGTCCATCAGCTCCGGGCCCATGATGCCGTCCCGGAAGCCCGGGAAGTTCTCGACCTCGGTGGTGTTCATCAGCGCGCCACCGGCGGTGACGGCCCCCTCGAACACCAGCGGCTTGAGGGAGGCACGGGCCGTGTAGAGCGCAGCCGTGTACCCTGCGGGGCCGGAACCGATGATGATCACGTTACGGACGTCGCTCACTGCTTCTCCTGGTTCGCATCGCGACCCGCGTTTGCTGCGGGGAGGGCGGTCTGCTCCGCCGCCCGGGACAACGACTGACCAGTCTCCCGCATTCCCAGGCTGATCAGTACCAGGCGCCCGGAGTGTGGGAGTGGCGTCGCGTCCTGGTCGTCGATCGCATGGGAACGACCCGGCAGTCGGCTGGGAACGGCTGGTCAGCCCTCGGGGACGGTCCGCTGCAGCAGGATCGGGCCGCAGTCGGGGGAGCGGAGGAAGACGTCCACGAAACCGGGCCGGCCCGGGGACGGGTAGACCAGGACCTCGACCGGGGCTCCCCGGTAGCTGCCTCGGTCGCCGGCCAGCAGGGCGCCCGGGGCGGGGGCCGGGCAGGCGTCCGGAGCGGGCTGGGTGGTGGGGGAGGCGGGGGCGGTCGGGGAGTTGAGTTGGGGCCGCACGCCTTCCGCGGGTGCCGCGGCGTCGGACTTGGCCGGCCCGGTGGCGCCCAGCCCCGGAGCAACGCCGGAGCGGGCCAGCAACTGCTGGACCTGGGCGGCCAGTTGGTCGTCCTGGTAGGCGGTGCCCGGGCCCGCGGTGCGGGGGGTACGAGCGCTCTGGTCGGCGGCGGAGGTGCTCGCCGGGGCTCCTGCGGTGATCGCCGGGCGGTCGGTCGGGGCGGAGGGGTTCAGCAACAGCGCCCCGCCGAGTCCGAGGGCGGCCAGCGCGGCTGCCGCGCCGAGCAGCAGACCGGCTCGCCGCCGACGCGGGCGGGCGCGGCCGGGGCCGGCGGCCGAGCCGGGACGGGACGGAGGCGCTGAGGGGGCCGTGGCGTGCCGTACGGAGGACGCGGGAGCGGGCGTCAGGCGGCGGCCTCCGGCGCCCTCCCCGGGGTTCCCTGCGGGTTCGGCAGCGGGCGCCCCGGCGGCGGGAGCCTCGGTAGCGGAGGCGTCGGTGCGGGCGGCCTCGGCCAGGGCGGCGTCCAGCCGGGCGGCGACGTCGGCGGGCATCGGCTCGGGCGCGACGGCACCGAGCAGCGACTGCACCTCGGCCAGCGCGTCGACGGTCTCCCGGCACTCGGCGCAGCCGTCCAGGTGCCGGTGGAGTGCCTCGGCGGCCTCGGCGGGCTCGACCAGCCCCTCGGCGAGGTCGGCGAGCTCCTCCACGGAGGGGTGGGCGCCGACGGGGCGGTGGGAGGAGAGGGGGTCGCTCATCGCGTGCTCGCATCTCCTTCCAGCATCGTCCGGCCGGTGTTCGGGCCTGTCCCTGTGACGGTGCGGGGGCCCGTCGGGTTCCCCTGGGCGTCGTCCCTTGCGGAGGCCTCCCGGGTGGGAGCCCGGCGGTCCGGCGCTCCGCGCTGCGGTGTTCCACGTGGAACACCGGAGCCGCCGTCCGCCTCGCGCAGGTGCCGGACCAGGGGCAGCAGCCGGGCTCGGCCGCGTGCGCAGCGGCTCTTCACCGTGCCCACCGGGACGCCCAGCAGCTCGGCGGCCTCGGCGACCGGGTAGCCCTGCATGTCGACCAGGACCAGGGCGGCCCGCTGCTCGGGGGGCAGTTCGGCGAGCGCCGCGGTCACCTCGCGGTGCAGCTCGGCGCGGACCACCGGGGAGTCGGCCGGTTCGGCGGCGCCGACCAGGGTGTCCAGCCGCTGGGGGTCGTCGCCCAGCGGGGTGGTGCGGCGGCCGGCGCTGCGCCGGGCGCGGTCCAGGCACGCGTTGACCACGATCCGGTGCAGCCAGGTGGTGACCGCCGAGCGCCCCTGGAAGCCGGCGGCGGCGCGGAAGGCGGAGACCAGGGCGTCCTGGAGGGCGTCGGCGGCCTCCTCGCGGTCGCCGAGGGTGCGCAGCGCGACCGCCCAGAGCCGGTCGCGGTGGCGGTTCACCAGCAGCCCGAAGGCCTCCGGGTCCCCGGCGACGTGCCGGGCGAGCAACGCCGCGTCGTCCTCCGCCACTGCCACCCCTTGCCGCTGTCGTCCGGTGTGCGAGGGGGCGCCGTCAGCCGAAGACCTTGACCTCGGCCACCTGTCCGCGCCACTTGCCTTCCGTATCCTTCGGCAGGCTGGTCAGCCAGATCAAGAGGTAGCGCGTGTTCGTCGGGCTGCTGAGAGTGAAGTCGACCGTGCTGCCCGTCTGTTTGTCCAACACGTTGTACGCCTCGGGCTGGGCGCCCTGCGGGCTGACGGCGGCCTGGGCGTTGGGCACCCGCAGCTCGGCCGTGGTGACCCCGACGAACTGGACGTTCACCGAACTGACCTGCTGGGCCGAGCCGAGGTCGATGAGCAGGCCGGTGCCGTCCTTGAGCGGCGGCTTGGTCCCGAAGGGGTCGAAGTACTGCTTGGTGGACCAGGCCGTGTTCGGGTCCCCGTCGAAGGCCTTCGGCAGCAGGTAGGTGGACTCCGGGGAGTCACCCCGCGGGTTGTAGGAGAAGACGTCCCTGATCTGGATCGGCACCGGGCTGTGGGTGCTGGCCTGCGGGCTCGGCGAGGTGCTGCCGCCCGGGGACTGCGGGGCGGCGTGGGCCGGCCCGGTGTTGCGAAGGTTGTCGACGAACTGCCAGGAGGCGACGCCGATCGCGCCCAACGCGACCGTCCAGGCGGTGGCCTTGACCGCCCGGCGCAGCCGGCGCTTGGTGCGGCGGGAGGCGGTCGGCCGGGACGAGGCCGGCAGCGGGGAGACCTCCGTGTCGGCGACCCGGGTCGGGATGGGTGCCGTCGGCAGGGCGTGGGTGTTGTGCCGGGGCGGGGCCTGGAAGGCGGGCAGCTCCGGTTCGGGCTGGCGGATCTTGGGCATCCGGGCGATCGCCCGGACCAGCTCCTCCGGCGTGGTGATCGGCTCGGCGTGGTGCGGGGGGTGGTCGAACAGGGCCCGCGCGGCGAGCTCGGACAGACCCTTGTGGACGCCTGCGCGGACCTGGTCCGGCGCGGCGTTCTGGAGGCCCTTCGGCAGCCCCTTGAGGTCGTAGCGGTCCTCCGGGTACGGCCAGCGGTGGGTGAGCGCGGCGAACAGCAGTGCGCCGATCGCGCGGGTGTCGGCGCGCTGGGCGTCGTCGGTGGTGTCCTCGTCGGGCAGCCCGCGCAGGGCGGCGTCCACCGCGATGCCGTTGATCCGGTACTGGCCGCTGTCGGTGCGCAGCACGCAGCGCGGGGTGAGCCGCAGGTGGGCCTGGCCGCGCCGGTGGGCGGCCGCTACGGCGTCGGCGACCTGGCGGACCATCTGGTACGCCTCGTGCGGCTCCATCGGGCCGTCGGCGATCAGCTTGGCGAGGTCGGAGGCGTGCGGCAGCCACTCCCGCACGACGTAGACCAGCTCGCCCTCCTGGACGGCGTCCAGCACCTGGACGAAGCGCGGGTCGCCGAGCAGGGCGGCGGACTTGGCGGCGGCCAGCACCTTGCGGGCGCGCTGGTGGCCGGAGGCCATCAGGTGGACGCCGACGGCCCGGCGCAGCTTCTCGTCGACGGCGCGCCAGCTGCTGAAGGTCTCGGTCTGGGAGATGCACTCCTCGAGCCGGTACCGGTGGCCGATCCGGTCGCCGCTGTGCCGCATCGGCGCGGGGAGGGTGCGCGGGAGGGTGGCGGTGTCGCGCGGGTCGACCGTGGGCTGGGGGTCGGTGGGGAGTCGCTTGGCGGCGGCCGGTTCGGGGGCGGGAGTGGGGGCGGCCTTCTTCCGGACGGTGCCGGCGGCCAGTTCGGCGGCGATCTCCTGGACGGAGAGCGGGGCGGTGATCTCCGAGGTCTCCTCGCCGACGGAGGCCTCCTGCCCGGGGGCCGCGGGATCGTCCTCGTCGTCGGTCCCGGGATCGTCCTCGTCGTCGGCCTCGGGGGCGTCCGTGGAGGAGGCGTCGGCGGCGTCCGCCGGGGCGGTCTTCCCGTCCCCGAGCCCGTCGATCGCCGCGGCCAGTGCGGCCTCGTCCGCCGCCGCGTCAGCTGCTGACGTGTCGACGACCGCCTTGGTGCCATCAGCCACCGTGGTCCTGCCTCCCCTTGTGTCGCCCCGGCTGAGAGAGTCGCTGGAGCCCGCGGATTGGCCGCCCTGTGCTCCAGGACAATTGTGCCCACTCTTCCCCACCGGGTACGACCGCTGAAAGGTCCGCTCGGTTGCCCAGGGGTGGAGAGATGTGGTGCAGATCCGACACCGGGCCGCCACCTTGTGGGCCCGGGAAGCCCGGGTGGGGGTGGCGGCACGGCATTCGGCCGGACGGGCGGAGGCGGTGGACCGCCCCGGTTGACGCCCGGTCAGGGCGCCCGTCCGTCCGGCCGGTTGGCGCGGTGGTCAGCGACCCAGTCGGCCGCGGACCATGCCCAGCATGGCGTTCATCTCCTCGATCCGCAGGCGCTTCGCGATGAACACAAACACCACCAGCTGGAGACCGCCGGCCAGGACCACCGACAGCACGCTGCCCGCCCAGCCGCCGATCACCTGCTGGACCGCCAGGCTGACGCCGAGACCGACCGCCGCGGCCGGGACGCAGGCGGCGGCCAGCCGGCTGTAGGTCTTGCCGATCCGCTTGGTGTCCAGCCCGCCGATCTTCTTCTTCAGCTTCGGCACCGCGACCGTCACTCCGACGGCGTAGGCGAGGCCGTAGCCGAAGGCCATCCCGGTCACCGTCCACTGCGAGGGCAGCGCGACCCAGCAGATCAGCGAGAAGCCGGCCTGGCAGGCGGCCACCCAGACGGTGTTGGAGAACGGCGTCCGGGTGTCCTCGTAGGCGTAGAAGCCGCGCAGCATCACGTACTGGGCCGAGTACGGGATCAGCCCGAGCGCGAAGGCCGAGAGCATCAGGCCGACGTTGGTCGCGTTGTCCAGCGCCGTGCCGCCGCCGCCGACCGCGTAGATCGAGCGGCCGATCGCCGGGCCGAGCGCCAGGAACAGGAAGGCCGCCGGGACGACCGCCACGGCCGTGGTGCGCAGCCCGTACGACAGGTCGTCGCGGACGGCGCCGGCGTCCTCGTCGGCCGCCGCCCGGGAGAGCCGGGGGAGCACCGCGCTCATGATCGAGACGGTGATGACGGCCTGCGGGAGCTGCCAGATCAGCAGGGCGTTGGAGAAGGCCGACAGGCCGACACCGCCGTGACCGCCCTGTTCGGCGGCGCTGCCGGCGGCGGTGGCCAGCTGGGTGATGACCAGGTAGCCGGCCTGGTTGGCGAGCACGAAGAAGAAGGTCCACTTGGCCAGCCGGGCCGCCTTGCCCAGGCCGTGGCCGCGCCAGTCGAAGCGCGGCCGGTAGTGGAAGTCCGCGGCCCGCAGGTAGGGGATCATCGCCAGCGACTGGACCACCAGGCCGAGCAGGGTGCCCAGGCCGAGCAGCCGGACGCCCTCCGGGGAGATGTTCTCCGGGGTGACCTGGGTGCCGTTGTAACCGCCGTAGACCCAGATGTACGCGCCGAAGGTGAAGATCACCACGATGTTGTTGAGGACCGGGGTCCACATCATGGCGCCGAACCGCCCACGGGCGTTCAGAACCTGGCCCATCACCACGTGGACGCCCATGAAGAAGATGGTCGGCAGGCAGTACCGGGCCAGCGCCACGGTGGTGTCGGCGCGGGCCGCGTTCGACATCATGGGGTGCGCGATCAGCTGCACCAGCAGGGGCGCCCCGAGCACCGCGAGGAACACCACGCCGCCGAGCCCGACCATCACCAGGGTGAGCAGCCGGCTGGCGTAGGCGGTGCCGCCGTCCTCGTCGTTCTTCATGCTGCGCACCAGCTGCGGCACGAAGACGGCGTTCAGCGCGCCGCCGCCGATCAGGATGTACAGCAGGGTCGGCAGGGTGTTCGCCGCGTTGTACGAGTCACCCATGACCGCGATGCCGATCGCACCGGCGATCACCATCGTCCGCAGGAAGCCGGTGCCCCGGGAGACCAGGGTGCCGGCCGCCATGATCGCGCTGGAGTTCAGCAGGCTGGCGACCTTGCCGCCACCGCCACCGGAGGCCGGGGCCGGTTCGGCGGCCTGTTCCTGCTGCGCGGTGTGCTCCCGGGTGTGGTCCCCGAGCGGCTCGACCGCCGGGGGCACCGCCACGGCGGCCACCTGCATGGTGGCCTCCTCCTCGGAGAGCGGGGGGTCGAACTCGATCGGGGGCACGAACGGGCGCTGCCCGTCCGGGGCGCCGTACAGCGGCTGCCCGGGGTAGCCGCCCGCCGACGGGTACGGTGCGCTGGGCTGGGCCGGGGTGGGCGGGGGCACCGGCGGCTGGGCCGCGGCCTCCGCCTGCTGGTGGCCGCCGAACAGCGCGTCCACCCCGACGTACTCGGTGGTCTCGGAGTCCCAGGTCGAGTGCGCCGGGCCCGGCGCCCACTGCGGCGCAGGCTGCTGGGCGCCGCCGCCCCACTGGTCGCCGGCCGGCGCGGCCTGCTGCTGCTGCGGCCAGGCGGCCTGCGCCGGGGTGTCCCAGCCGGGCTGCACCGGAGGCACCGGGGGCGTGAACGGGGTCGGCGAGGTGAACTCGGCCGGTGCGGGGGGCACCGGCGTCGGGTAGCCGCCGCCCTGCGGCGGCAGCTGCGGCGGCACGTCGTACGCGGTGGCCGGCGGCTGCGGTGCCGCGGGCCGGCCGGCCCGCAGGCCGTACGGGTCCTGGTCGTCCTGCGGGGCCCCGTACGCCTCGGCGGCGTACGGGTCCTGGGCGTAGGTATCGGCCACGTACCAGTCGCCGGACGGCGACTCGGCGCCCGGCCGGCTCTCACCGCGGCCCGGCGGCCGCTCCTCGCTGCGCCCGGTCATGTCACCTCTTCGCTGTCGTGGGGGGAGGCCGGCCCGGCGTTGCGGGGGATCGGCGGTATCAAGGACCAACCTTCTCATCACTGGCGGCCCGATCCCGGCCATCCGGGCTGCTGGCGCGCGGTGTCTGCGCGGGACCGTCCCCGGCGGGGTCCTCCGCCGGGCGTCCCGTCGGCCCCTCCGTAGGCTCCTCCGAGGGGGCCTCGGGACCGGCCTCGGCGGCACCCCCGGCGCCGTCCGGCGCGGGGCCGTCCCCGACCGGCTGGTCGCCGTCCTCGTGCGGCTGCCCGCCGCGGCGCTTGCGCTGGCGGACGAAGCGCAGGGCGGCCAGCAGCAGCAGGACACCGGCGCCCGCGAAGACGTACAGCACCCCGTTGGTCACCGAGGTGACCTCGACCCGGAAGGTCTTGGCCTCGCCGTACTTCTGCGGGTTGGGGCCGGTGGTCCAGAGCTGGGCGGTCATGTTGACCGGCCCGTTGTTGCGGGCCGCGGCCTGGAACCGCAGAGTGACGCTCTGCGAGGCCGGGATGACCAGCTCCTCCTCCTTGCTCACCGACAGCCTGTTCGGCTGGGTGGACGTGAGCACCAGCTTGAGGTTGGTGACCGTCTGGGTGAGGTCGTTCTTCACGCTGACCTGGAGCAGGCCGGTGTTCCCGGCGAGGGTGACCGCCGTCTTCTCCGGGACCTTGACGGCGTCGGTGAGGTCTGTCAGGTACTTGCCGACACCCTCGCGGTAGGAGTCGCCCACGGCTCCCTGGGTGCGCCACTCGGTGGACAACGAGCGGACCATCGCGGCGCTGAACGGGCCGCGCACCCGCTGCGGCAGGGTGAGCACCCTCATCAGGGTGTCCAGGTCGTGCTGGATCTTGTCGGTGCCGCTCAGGTCGTAGGCCGACAGTTCGCTGGCCCGGGCCTGGGTCGGGTAGTCGGTCGGGGAGGGAACGGTGGTGTTGGCCTTCGGGTCCGGCGCGGACTGCGCCAGGGTGTCCAGCTTCACCGGGGTCAGCCACTTGTCGCCCGCCGTCTGCAGCGCGCCGGCCAGCACCTTGGCGGTGGCGGCGGACAGCTCGCGCGGGGGCATGATCAGCAGCCCGCGCTGGTTCTGCGGCTGCTCGTGGGTGATCGTGAAGGTCTCGGCCAGGAAGCGCTGGGTCGCCTCGGTCTGGTCCTTCGGACTGGCCAGGTCCTTCTGGAAGAGCGAGGAGACCGTGTCGTCGGCGACCAGGGCGTTCTGGCCGTTGCCGATCGGGCGCACCGCGGTCGGGGTGTAGTTCACCGAGTCCGGCTCCGGCATGCTCGCGCCGTTGACCAGGACCAGCCCGCTGCCGGCCTGCCGGGCGATGCCGGTGATCTGCTGGTCGACGTAGCCCTGGTACGGCCAGGCCACGTCCGAACGGGTGTCCACCGACAGTCGGCCCTCGACGGTGAGCCGGCCGGCGGTGGCCGCCTTGTTCAGGGCGGTGCCCATCCCGGCCAGGTCGGCGCCGTTGTGCGCGATCGAGGCGAGGTCGGGATCGGCGTAGGGCAGCGAGACCACCTGGCTGCCCGGCTTGGCGACGGCCGCGCGCAGCTTGTCCAGCCAGGCCGCGGCGGCGGCCGAACCGGTCCCGGCGACGGTGTTGTCGTCCCTGGCGGGCTTGCCCGCCGCCGCGCCCGGCTTCTGCACCCGGTACTGCTTGTTGGTCATCGCGAACGCGGCGTCCAACAGGTCCGGGTCGACGACCCAGGTCAGGTCGGGCAGCTTGGCGCCGGTGTCCACCAGCTCGTACAGCCGGCCGCCCGGGGCGAACTCGGCGGCCAGGCTGTCGTCGCGCAGCACCGGGACGGTCTGGTCGTTGTCGGCGACGGTCTGCGCGGCCAGCACCGGCGCATGCACCAGCGGCCAGAGCGTGGTGACCTTCGTCGGCTGGGCGTCGCCGCCCTGGTTGTACGGCAGGAAGGTGCGGGCGAGGCCCAGGACCCGGTCGTGCGGGTTGTCGGCGGTCGCGCCCCAGGCGTCCACCGCGAGCTCGTAGACACCGCTCTCGGACAGCCCGAGGTCGCTCACCGCGACGCTCAGGGTGTACGCCTGGCTCTGGCCCGGGTTCAGCTCCGGCAGGGCGTACTGCGGGCTGTCCAGCTCCACGCCGGGGCCGCTGCGGGTGGCCATCAGCTGCAGCTCGCTGCGCCGCTGCATCGGCTTCGAGGCCGGCTTGCGGATCGCCGCGTGGGCTCCCTTGAGCACCGACTTGCCGCCGTTGGTGACGTGCCCGCTGATGGTCACGGTGCCGTTCGGGGCGGCGACCTGCGGATTCACCGTCTCCATGGTCAGCACGACCGGGGACTCGGCGGTGGCCGTGGCGTCGCCGCCGGCCGGCAGGGCCACCGCAGGGGCCGCCGCGAACAGGGCCAGGGCGGCCCCGAAGGCGGCGGCAAGGCGACGGGCGCGGCGGCCCGGGCTCCGTTCGTCGGCGGTGCTCCTCGCGGGACGTTCGGCGGGGCCCGCGGCCCGTCCAGGCTGTCGGTGCGCCCCCAGACCCGAGTGCCGTGCCGGCTCACTCACTCGTTTCGCCCTGCCGTTCTCGATCGATCGCTCGCTGCTGATGCTGTCCGCCCGGCGTTGGCGCCTGACGTTCCCCGCTCGACGTACTCCGCTTGACGCTGTCCGCCGCACTGCCGCCGCGGACGGTTCCGTCGGCTCCGGCGGCACGCGACACCGCATCCCCGGTTCCGGTGCGCGAGACTCGTCCACCGGCATGGTAACGATCCAGCCTGGCGTGCAGTGTTGCGGGCTGTGGGATGAGACGCCCAAAACGCGCGGGCGGTTGACCTCCCGGGCCACGTACCCTTGTGAGCCGTGTCCACTGCCAATGAGTCCACCGCGCGCACCGACCGTTCCCCCGCCGCCGCCCCGGTCGTCCCAGGCCTGAGCGAGGCCCAGACCCTCGGACTGCAAGAACTGCTGCGGGTGTCGCCGGTCGCCGACGAGATCGCCCGGCGGTTCCAGGGAGCCGGTCACCGGCTGGCGCTGGTCGGGGGTTCGGTGCGGGACGCGCTGCTCGGCCGGCTCGGCAACGACCTCGACTTCACCACCGACGCCCGCCCGCAGCAGGTGCTCAAGCTGGTCAAGGGCTGGGCTGACGCGGTCTGGGACGTCGGCATCGCCTTCGGCACGGTCGGCGCCCGCAAGGACACCCCCGAGGGCTCCTTCCTGATCGAGATCACCACCTACCGCTCCGAGGCGTACGACCGCACCTCCCGCAAGCCCGAGGTCACCTACGGGGACACCATCGAGGAGGACCTGGTCCGCCGGGACTTCACGGTCAACGCGATGGCCGTCGACCTGCCCGGCCGCGGCTTCGTCGACCCGCACCACGGCCTGGAGGACCTGGAGGCCCGGGTGCTGCGCACCCCCGCCACTCCCGAGGAGTCCTTCTCCGACGACCCGCTGCGGATGATGCGGGCCGCCCGCTTCGCCGCCCAGCTGGACTTCGACCCGGCGCCCGAGGTGGTCGCCGCGATGACGGCGATGGCCGAGCGGATCACCATCGTCTCGGCGGAGCGGGTGCAGGCCGAGCTGAACAAGCTGCTGCTGGCCGAGCACCCGGTGAAGGGCCTGCGGCTGCTGGTCGACACCGGCCTGGCCGACCACGTGCTGCCCGAGCTGCCCGCGCTGCGGCTGGAGCGCGACGAGCACCACCGCCACAAGGACGTCTACGAGCACTCGCTGACCGTCCTGGAGCAGGCCATCGAGCTGGAGCAGGACGGCCCGGACCTCACCCTGCGCCTGGCCGCGCTGCTGCACGACATCGGCAAGCCGCGCACCCGGCGCTTCGAGCCGGACGGCCGGGTCTCCTTCCACCACCACGAGGTGGTCGGCGCCAAGATGACCCGCAAGCGGATGCGCGAGCTGAAGTACTCCAAGGAGCTCACCGAGGACGTCTCCCGCCTGGTCGAGCTCCACCTGCGCTTCCACGGCTACGGCGGCGGTGAGTGGACCGACTCCGCGGTGCGCCGCTACGTGACCGACGCGGGGCCGCTGCTGGAGCGCCTGCACAAGCTGACCCGCTCGGACTGCACCACCCGCAACCGCAAGAAGGCCGCCGCGCTGTCGCGCACCTACGACGGCCTGGAGGAGCGGATCGCCGAGCTGAAGGCGAAGGAGGAGCTGGACGCCGTCCGCCCGGCGCTGGACGGCAACCAGATCATGGAGCTGCTCGGCGTCAAGCCCGGCCCGCAGGTCGGCAGGGCGTACAAGCACATGCTCGAACTGCGGCTGGAGCACGGACCGATGGAGCACGACGAGGCGGTGGCGGCGCTGCGGGCCTGGTGGGCCGAGCAGCAGGGCTGAGGTCCGTTCACGACGCGAGGGGTGGTCCCGGCGACTCGGCCGGGGCCACCCCTCGCGGTCGTGCGGGCGCGGGCTACGTCAGCTGCTTGAGGCAGAGCACGTAGTCCAGGGCGGGAAGGTTGGGGTGCTTGCTGGTGTACCAGCTGTCCGCCTTCGGCTGCTTCTCGCAGACCTTCTGGTCGGAGGTGGCGAGGTACTTGTACACCACCTTGTACTGGGCCTTGGAGTCGGTGCAGGGCAGCACGCTGACCTTCGGGTGGGTGTCCGTGGTCTCGCCGGTGCCGTTCTCGTTGCGCAGGCAGTCGCCGACCTTGGCGTCGTCCGGGCCGCCGTCCGACGAGTCGTCGCTCGGGGTGGTGATCGGCGGCACGGTGATGCTCGGCATCGGCGGCAGGCTGAAGGACGGCGAGGGGAAGCTCGGCGGGGTGTAGGTGGGCATCGGCAGCGGCTTCGGCGAGAAGGTGAAGCCCGTCGGTGACGGCCCCGGGCCGGCGTGGGTGTCGTCGTCCTTCGGGCCGAGCACCCCGGTGGCCGCCAGGAGCACCGTGAGCGCAAACGACACCGGGACCAGCAGCATGGCCGTGTGCGGTCGCCGGCCGAGCGGGACGCCCGGGTCGAGCTGCGGGCCGTGGGTGCCCGGCACCGGCGGCGGCAGCCGCTTGATCCGGCCGTTGGCGGCCAGGTTCATCAGCAGGGTGATCGGTGCCAGGATCAGCGACGCCGGGCTCCACCAGCCCTGGACGAAAGTCCGGGCGGACATGTCGCGCACGGTGGCCGTGCCGCAGGTCCGGCAGAACGGGCCGTGCATCCGCAGCATCCGGTAGGCCAGGACGAGGCCCTGGTGGCCGCGGACGGTGGCGCTCACCGCCGGGTAGCCGCCGCAGAAGCGGCAGGTCTGACCGCCCATCGGGGGCGGCGGCGGGTACCCGTAGCCGTAGCCGGGCGGCTGGGCGCCGTACGGCTGCTCCGGCGGCGGGGCGCTCGGGTAGCCGTACCCGGGCTGGCCCGGGGGCGGCGGCGGGGCCGGCGGGCCGTACGGGCCGGCGCCGGCGTAGGGGTTGCCGTCGCCCGGCGGGGGGCCGTACGGCATCTGGGGCGGAGGCGGAACGGACAAGTGGTCCCCCCGGAAAGGGTGATGGTCGACGAGGTCAGGACTTCTTCACCGGCGGGTTGCCGGTGGTGTTGGAGCCGGTGGGGGCCAGCGGCCCGAGGCAGAGCACGTACCGCTTCGTGTTCCAGCGGCGGCCGCTCTTGCCCGAGACGGCACTCGTGGTCTGTGGTGTCTGTCGGCAGCGGGTCACGTCGGTGGTGCCGGTGAACTTCGCCAGCACCTTGTAATTCGCTGTCGAGTCGGTGCACTTGACGATCTCGACGGCACTGCGGCCGCTCACCCGGACGCAGTCGCCGACCTTGGCGCTGCTGACGCTCGGTCCGGCCACGAAGTAGGCGACGGCCAGGGCGGCGCAACCGCCGACGGCACCGACGACCCGCAGCTTGGACCGGCCGCCGCGTCGGGCGGGGGCGGCCGGGGGCGTCGGGGCGGCTTGCGCAGGGCCGTACGGCCCCGGGTACGGCTGTTGCCCGTACGGCTGTTGTTGCGGGTACGGCTGCGGCTGCCCGTACGGCACCTGGGGGTAGGGGGCCTGCCCGTGCGGCGCCTGGGCGTAGGACTGCTGCCCGTAGGGCGCCTGCCCGTAGCCCGGCGGCGGCGGACCGAAACCGGCCGGCGCCGCCGACGCCGCCGGAGCGGGCGGTGGCGCAGGAGGTGGCGGCCCGTACGGGCCGGGTGGCGTGCTCATCAGTTCGTCCCCCGAGACCAAGTGCTGTCGTTCCGACAGGTCTAGGTACCTTAGCGACTCACTCGGACGCAATCGGTCCGCAGGCCGGGGAAGGACTTCGGGACGAGGTGGTGCCGATTCCGGGACACGGCGGTTTCAGTGCAGCCGGTCACCCGGCAGCGGACCGGACCGTCGGGCGGCCCGCAGGTAGAGCGCCGCGGTGAGCGCGTACACCGCGGCCACCCCGACGACCACCGCGGCCGAACGGCCGGACAACGGCAGCACCAGCGCGGTGACCAGGGCGGCGGCCACGAAGGCGACGTTGAACAGCACGTCGTAGATGGCGAAGACCCGGCCGCGGTACTCGTCCTCGACCGACTCCTGGACCACGGTGTCGGCGCAGATCTTGGTGCCCTGGGTGACCACCCCGAGCAGCAGCGCCGCGATCAGGCAGGGCACGGGGGCGAAGAACAGGCCCAGCGCGGGCACGAAGACGACGGGGGCGACCAGGCAGGCTGTCATCCAGCCGGCCAGGCCCAGCCGCCGGGTGCACCAGGGGCTGACCACGGCGGCCACGAAGAACCCGGCGGCCGACAGCCCGACCGCCTGGCCGAGGGTGGCGAGCCCGGCCGCGCTGTCGGCGGGGTCGTTGAAGGTGTACCGGGCGAGCATCACCACGACCACGATCAGCACGCCGTAGCAGAACCTGGCCGCGGTGACGGCGGCCAGCGCGTGCACGGCCGTCCGGCAGTCCCGGCGCAGGTGGCGCACGGCGGCGCCGAGTTCGACGGCGGCTCGGACCAGCGCCTGGCCGAGCGCCGGGTGGTCGCCCTGCTTCTCCGGGCCGAGCAGGTCACGGTCCATCCGGCGGGCGGCCAGCGCGGCCGACAGGTACAGCAGCGAGGCGACGGTGACCAGGGCGGCGTCCGCCCGCGGCCCGGGGGCCATCACCTGGTGCAGCAGGAAGCCGATGCCTCCGCCCGAGGCGGCGGCGACCGTCCCGAGCGTCGGGGAGAGCGCGTTGGCGGTGACCAGCTGGTCCTGTTCCACCACCCGGGGCAGGGCGGCGGACAGTCCGGCCAGGATGAACCGGTTGAGCGCGGTCACCAGCAGCGCGGAGGCGAAGAACAGCCAGGTCGGCGCCTGGACCAGGAGCAGCGCGCCGGTGCCCAGGCCCAGCCCGAAGCGGGCGAGGTTGCCGAAGTAGAGCACCTGGCGGCGGCGCCAGCGGTCCAGCAGCACGCCGGCGAACGGGCCGATCACCGAGAACGGCAGCAGCATCACGGCCAGCACCGAGGCGATGTCGGCGGGGGAGGACTGCTTCTCGGGGGAGAAGACCACGTAGGCGGCGAGCGAGACCTGGAAGACGCCGTCCGAGAGTTGGGAGAGCACCCGGGCGGTCAGCAGCCGCCGGAAGTCCCGGCCCCGGAGCAGACCGAGGAGCGTGGCGCGGTGCGCGGACTGGTGGGTGCTGCCGTTCTCGGTGATCGCCACCCGCCCAGGGTGCCATGGATCCGGGGACCGTTTCACGTGAAACATTCGCTGCGGAAACGTGAAGGGCCCACGATCCCGTGATCGTGGGCCCTTCCCGGGAGCTATGAGCGGTCAGCTCGCCTGCTCAGCGCTCACCTGCTCGGCACGTGCCTGCTCAGCGCTCGACCTCGCCGCGGATGAACTTCTCGACGTTCTCCTTGGCCTCGTCGTCGAAGTACTGGACCGGCGGGGACTTCATGAAGTACGAGGAGGCCGACAGGATCGGGCCGCCGATGCCGCGGTCCTTGGCGATCTTCGCGGCGCGGACGGCGTCGATGATGACGCCGGCGGAGTTCGGGGAGTCCCAGACCTCGAGCTTGTACTCCAGGTTCAGCGGGACGTCGCCGAAGGCGCGACCCTCCAGGCGGACGTAGGCCCACTTGCGGTCGTCCAGCCAGGCCACGTAGTCCGAGGGGCCGATGTGGACGTTCTTGGCGCCCAGCTCGCGGTCGCGGATCTGCGAGGTGACGGCCTGGGTCTTGGAGATCTTCTTGGACTCCAGGCGCTCGCGCTCGAGCATGTTCTTGAAGTCCATGTTGCCGCCGACGTTCAGCTGCATGGTGCGCTCGAGGACGACACCGCGGTCCTCGAACAGCTTGGCCATCACGCGGTGCGTGATGGTGGCGCCGACCTGGGACTTGATGTCGTCACCGACGATCGGCACGCCGGCCTCGGTGAACTTGTCCGCCCACTCCTTGGTGCCCGCGATGAACACCGGCAGGGCGTTCACGAAGGCGACCTTGGCGTCGATGGCGCACTGGGCGTAGAACTTGGCCGCGGCCTCGGAACCGACGGGCAGGTAGCAGACCAGGACGTCGACCTGCTTGTCCTTGAGGACCCGGACGACGTCGACCGGGGCCTCGTCCGACTCCTCGATGGTCTCCCGGTAGTACTTGCCGAGGCCGTCGAGGGTGTGGCCGCGCTGAACGGTCACACCGGTCGGCGGCACGTCGCAGATCTTGATGGTGTTGTTCTCGCTGCTGCCGATGGCGTCGGCCAGGTCGAAGCCGACCTTCTTGGCGTCCACGTCGAACGCGGCGACGAACTCCACGTCACGGACGTGGTAGTCACCGAACTGGACGTGCATCAGCCCGGGGACCTTGCCGGCCGGGTCGGCGTCCTTGTAGTACTCGACACCCTGCACCAGCGAGGCGGCGCAGTTGCCCACGCCGACGATGGCTACGCGAACCGAACCCATTTCCGGTTGCTCCCTGTGATCTCATGAGGACCGCCGGAACCGGCGGTACTCGTCCTGCATGTTCGATGACTGCTTGTTCGGGCGCGAGGCGCCCACTCCTGCCGCGCGGCACAGGGCTGTCGCGGTGTCAGCGCTCCTGGGGGGAGCGCCCCGGGCGGTCGTACGGTGGCCCGGACGGGTCCGGGGACCCGGTCTCCTGGCCACGGCCGTCCGAAGTCTTCTGGGGTCCGGCGACGGCGCCGCCGGTGGCGGGGCCGGTCCGGCCGGTGCGGTTGGCCCGCTCGGTCTCGATCAGCTCGTTGAGCCACCGGACCTCGCGTTCCACCGACTCGAGTCCGTGCCGCTGGAGTTCGACGGTGTAGTCGTCGAAGCGTTCGCGGGCGCGGGCCAGCGAGTTGCGCATCCGCTCCAGGCGCTCCTCCAGCCGGCTCCGGCGACCCTCCAGGACGCGCATCCGGACCGCTCGGTCGGTCTGGCCGAAGAAGGCGAAGTGAACGCCGAAGCGCTCGTCCTCCCATGCGTCGGGGCCGGAGTCGGCGAGCAGCTCCTCGAAGCGCTGCTTGCCCTCGGGGGAGAGCCGGTAGACGATCTTCGACCGCTTGCCGTTGAGCGCGGTGGCCGGGACGTACTCGACGTCCGGGTTGTCCTCGACCAGGAAACCCTGGGCGACCAGGCTCTTCAGGCACGGGTAGAGCGTTCCGTAGGAGAGCGCCCGCAGCGCTCCGAGCAGGATGTTGAGCCGCTTGCGCAACTCGTAGCCGTGCATCGGGGCGTCATGGAGCAGGCCGAGAACGGCGAACTCCAGCACTCCTGAGCGCCTGCCCACTGCCGTCGTCCTCCTCCCGCTCGACCCTCTTCGGGCCGCTGCATCCCGCGGTATGCCGCTTCGATGTATCGGCTCGATATATCGAGAACAGTAAACCCGACCCCCCGAACCGGCAAGAGGGGCACGCGTGAATGTGATCACAAGCCGACGCGCGGGTGGGCTTGGCAACGGGCGTGTAATGATCTGTCGCCGTTTTGCGGTTATTAGCGTCTGATGCCCGATTAGTTGCGATTCCGTGCTGCGTACGCTGTCGCGTGTGCACGAGGACCAACCTCCGGGGTTAGGGCGGTCCGGGCATCGGACGTGAACCCTGCCTTCAGGCTGGAAAGGCCTGGCGAGGAGTGGCTGGAACATGAGCGAGCGACGGCGAAGGACGCCCAACCCGGGCGGTGACGGGCAGCAGCCCCCGGGGGGCGGTGGCCGTCGGGGGGGACCCGGTCCCGATGAGCTGAGCTCGGACGGAATCGGCCGCCGGCGCCCGCCGGGCGTCCGGGAGACCGCTCAGCAGCCCCGGATGACCCGTGCCGAGCTGCGCAAGGCCGCGCAGAAGAAGGGCAAGGGGGGTGGCCGGCGGGGCTCCGCCGCCGCTTCCGCCGCGGCGGCCGCCGACCCGGGCAAGAAGCGCTTCATCGACTACCCCCGGTGGGGCAAGACCGGCGTCCGGCGCTGGCTGCCGTCCTGGAAGCAGTGGCTGAGCGCCTTCCTGCTGTTCTTCGCCACCGGCGTGGGCATCGTGTTCTACCTGTACCAGACCACCCAGGTCCCGGAACTCAAGGACCTGGTGAAGGAACAGAACACGATCTACTACTGGGCCGACAACACGGAGATGACCCGCAAGGGCGACACCAACCGCCAGATCGTCGAGCTCAACGACATCAGCCCCTATCTCCAGAACGCCGTCATCTCGGCCGAGAACGAGACCTTCCGCACCGACAGCGGCATCGACCCCAAGGGCATGCTGCGCGCCGTCTACAACATGGCGAAGGGCGGCGAGACCCAGGGCGCCTCGACCATCACCCAGCAGTACGTCAAGAACGCCTACCTCAGCCAGGAGCAGACCCTCAGCCGCAAGCTGAAGGAGTTCTTCATCACGCTGAAGCTCAATCAGCAGACGAGCAAGGAGGACATCCTCAAGGGCTACCTGAACACCAGCTGGTTCGGCCGCAACGCCAACGGCGCCCAGGCCGCCGCCCAGGCGTACTACGGGGTCAACGCCAAGGATCTGAACCTCTGCCAGAGCGCCATGCTGGCCGGACTGCTGAAGGGCGCCAACTTCTACGACCCCTCCAAGCCGGCCAACCACGACCGCGCCGTGGAGCGCTGGAAGTGGATCCTGGACCGGATGGTGGCGACCAAGAACGTCAGCGCGGAGGAGCGGGCCAAGTGCACCACGTTCCCCGAGCCGATCGCGGTGAAGCCCAGCTCCAACATGAACGGTGAGATCAGCTACCTGGTCGACACCGCCAACCAGTACGTGATGGCCACCGACAAGTCGATCACCCAGCAGATGATCGACAAGGGCGGCCTGAAGGTCTATACCACCTTCGAGAAGGACAAGGTCGACGCCCTCAAGAAGGCCGTCGACGACGTCAAGGCGGAGAACCTCAACCCGCAGAAGCGCCCGGACAACGACACCTTCATCCAGTTCGGCTCGGCCAGCATCCGCCCCGGTGACGGCGCGATCGTCGCCCTCTACGGGGGTGACGGCGTGGAGAACGGCCACTTCGACAACAACGCCAACGCCACCGGCGTCCAGGTCGGTTCGACCTTCAAGCCGTTCGTGCTGGCCACCGCGATGCAGGTGGGCGTGCAGACCGCGAAGGGCGACGACGGCAAGCCGAAGCGGATCAACGCCGACAGCCGCTACCTCTCCGACGACCTCTCCGAGATCCGCAAACCGGACGGGTCGCTGGTGATCGGCGACGACGGCAAGCCCTACCGGCAGAAGAACGAGGACTCCGGCAAGCGCGGCTACGTCTCGCTCCGGCAGGCCATGCAGTACTCGTACAACGTGCCCTTCGTCCAGCTGAACCAGGACGTCGGCGGTCAGAACGTCGCCGACATCGCGGTGCAGTTGGGCATCAAGCGGGAGAGCCTGGCCGACCCGAAGACCCCGACCTTCCCGCTCGGCACCTCCACCATCAGCCCGATCCGGATGGCCACCGCCTACGGCACCTTCGCGGCCAGCGGCAAGGAGGCCGAGCCCTACTCGGTCACCAAGGTCGAGGTGGACGGCAAGGAGCGGCCGGGCTTCGGCAAGAAGGACACCAAGGTCGCGCTGGAACCCGCCGTCGCCGACAACGTCACCGACGTGCTGGTGAACGTGGCCAAGAACGGTACGGGTACCAAGACCAACTCACTGGGCCGCCCGGTGGCCGGCAAGACCGGTACCACCGACCAGAATAAGTCGGCCTGGTGGGTCGGCTACACCCCGCAGCTGGTGACCAGCGTCGCGATGTGGCGGGAGGACCCCACCAAGCATGACCGGCTGTCGCTCAACGGCACCGGCGGCAAGGAGTCCATCCACGGTGGTGACATCCCGACCGACGTCTTCACCCGGTACATGAAGGCCGCGCTGGCCAACGAGAAGAAGGTGGACTTCCCGAGCCCGCAGCCGGTCGGCACCGAGGTGGACTCCTCCGGCGCGCCGTCCACGGCCACGGCCACGGCGACCCAGGCGCCGACCGAGTCGCCGTCGGCCCCGGCGCCGACCCAGACCCAGCCGGCCCAGCCGCAGCCGAACCAGCCCCAGCCGCCGCAGCCCACCCAGGGCGGGGGTTGCGTGTCGGGCGTGGACTGCCAGCCGACCCAGGCGCCGCCTCACCCGGGCAGGCCGACCGCGACGGACACCTGTCTCCTGTTCTGCACGCCGACACCGACCGGCAGCTCGGGCGGCGGCAGCGGCAAACCGACCGGCGGTGGCAAACCGACCGCGACCGGCACCGGTGGGGCCCCAGCGGGCGGGTAGCAGCCCGGCCCTGCCGACGGCACTCCGCCGCAACGGCGTCCAGCCCGGCAGCACGACAGCACGACAGCACGGAAGAACGACAGCTCGACAGCACGGCGGTGGCGGTCCTCCCACGGAGGGCCGCCACCGCCGTTTCGTCACGTTTCGCCGTCCACGCCCCCTCCGCACCACCCGTACCCCCGGGGTCACCGCGGGGTCCTCCTCGTCCCGGCGCACCCGGTGCGGCAGGATGTCCGGCATGACGTCGAGCGATCGTGACGAAACCGCGGGCCCGCACGGGTCCGGCGCCGCCGCAGGGCCCACCCCGGCAGCCGTCGCCACGCCCGCGCCGCCGGCCAACACCGTGGTCGTCCCGGCCGACGAGGACCGGGTGGCGGCGGCCGGCAGTGAGGTGTTCGGCGGCCCGCCGGGCCGCCGGGCGTTGCTCGGCGTCTCCTGGTGGGTGCCCGCGCGCTTCCTGGCGCTCGTGGTGATCGTGGTCTCCGTGCTCGGCATGGTGCACGACCTGCCCTGCTACCAGCAGGCCTGGTTCCAGCCCGGCTCGCCCCAGTACATCCACGCCTGCTACAGCGACATCCCGCACCTGTTCTCCGGGCGTGGCTTCGCGGCGGGGCTGCACCCGTACGTGGACCGCATCCCGGGCAGCTCGGGTGACCTCCAGTACCTCGAGTACCCGGTGCTGACCGGCCTGTTCATGCAGGTCGCGGCCTGGCTGACGCCGGGCGGCGGCACCCAGCAGGACCAGGAGCAGTGGTTCTGGGCGATCAACGCCGGGCTGCTGATGGCCTGCGCGGTGGTCGCCGTGGTGGCGCTGTCGCGCACCCATCGCCGCCGGCCCTGGGACGCCCTGCTGTTCGGGCTCTCGCCCGTCCTGCTGCTCAACGGCACGGTCAACTGGGACCTGCTCGCGGTCGCCCTGGCGGCCGTGGGGATGGCCTGGTGGTCGGGCTCCCGGCCGGGCTGGGCCGGTGTGTTCATCGGTCTGGCCACCGCGGCCAAGCTCTACCCGCTCCTGCTGATCGGCCCGCTGCTGGTGCTCTGCTGGCGGGCCGGGAAGTGGCGCGAGTTCCGGGTGGCGCTGGGCGGTGCGGTGGGCGCCTGGCTGGTGGTCAACCTGCCGATCATGGCGGCCAACTGGCAGGGCTGGTCGACCTTCTACGTCTTCAGCGAGCACCGCGGCGAGGACTACGGCTCGTTCTGGCTGATCCTGATGCAGAACCGCGGCGTGGGGCTGGCCGACCTCGACCTGTACATCGGGGTGCTGATGGTGCTGGGCTGCGCGGCCATAGCGTGGCTGGGCCTCTCAGCGCCCCGTCGGCCGCGCTTCGCGCAGCTCGCCTTCCTGGTGGTCGCGCTGTTCGTCCTGGTCAACAAGGTGTACTCGCCGCAGTACGCGCTCTGGCTGCTGCCGCTCGCGGCACTGGCCCGGCCGCGCTGGCGGGACATCCTGGTCTGGCAGGCCTGCGAGGTGCTGTACACCCTGGGCATCTGGTCCCACCTGGGCTTCGTGACCGGGCCCAAGCAGCACGGGATCGGCGAGTCCTGGTACCACTTCGCGATCGTGCTGCACCTGCTCGGCACGCTCTACCTGGTCGGGCTGGTGGTCCGCGACGTCCTCCACGCGGACCGCGACCCGGTCCGCTGGGACGGCAGCGACGACCCCTCCGGCGGCGTGCTCGACGGCGCCCCGGACGTGAGCGTGCTGGGCACCGCCCGGCGGCTGCGCGAGGAGGCGAGCTACGCCGCCTACGCGCCGGCCGGCCCCGAGCAGTGGCTCGAGGAGCCCGGACGGTCGGAGCCGGCCGAGCGGCCGTGAGGCTGCCTGTTCAGCGAGGCCGTGAGCCGTGCCGAGCACCCCGGACGGGGAGGCTCAGCGGTCCACCACGCGGTCGAAGTGCGTGGTGGTGTGCCGGACCTGGAGGCCCAGCTCGTCGCCGATCACGGGGGGCTTGGTCTCGCCGTCCAGGAACAGCAGCGAGACCTGCATGTGCGGCGGCTCGGCGAACCAGAGCTGCTTGCCGGCCCAGTGGAACGGCGACTTGGTCTTGTTGACGGTCGCCAGACCAGCCCGGGCGATGCCCTTGGCGCGCGCGCCCATGCTCGCCACGTACTTGGGAGCCTCCAGGCCGATGCCGTGCGCGGTGCCTCCGGCGACCACCAGGAGGTGTCCGTCGGACGGCGCCGGGTGCTGGCGGTAGCCGTAGCGGTCCCCCTTCTTCACCGGGGTGACGTCCAGCACCGTGGCCCGGACCTCCAGCGCGGCGTGGTCGCCCAGCCAGAGCCGGGTGCCGATCCGGGCCCGGAACACGGTGCCCGGGTACCGCTGGGCCAGCTGGTCCATGCCGGCCGCGCCGAGGTGGCTGACGAAGACGGTGTGCACCGGGATGCCGGCCGCCCGGGCGGTGTCCACCCAGTACGCGACCTCCTCGACCGGGCTGGAACCGTCCGGCCGGTCCATCGGCAGGTGCAGCGCCAGGCCCTCGAAGGAGACGCCGTCCAGCTCGGCGGCCACCGTTCGCAGGTCGTCCGCGCTCACGCCGTGCCGGCGCATGGTGGTCATGCACTCCAGGACCACCCGGGCGCCGTGCAGCGCGCGCAGCGCGTCCAGGCCGGCCACCGTCCGGATCACCCGGGCGTGCGGCAGCGGGAGCGCCTCCTCGCCGACCCGGTACGGGGTGAGCACCAGCAGCTCGCCGCCGTACCACTCGGCGGCGTCGGCCGCCTCGTACGCGGTGCCGACGGCCAGCACACCCGTGCCGAGCAGTGTCGCCTCCTCGGCCAGCCGGTGGTTGCCCAGGCCGTAGCCGTTCCCCTTGGCGACGGGCACCAGGCCGGGGAACTCGGACAGGACGGACCGCTGGTGGTTCCGCCAGCGTTCGGTGTCGAGGTAGAGCGACAGCGTCATCGGGTCAGCCTCCTCAGCGGCGGGACATGTAGAGGTCGAGGGCCTTGTGCAGCAGCTTGTTCAGCGGGAAGTCCCACTCGCCGAGGTACTCGGCCGCCTGGCCGCCGGTGCCGACCTTGAACTGGATCAGACCGAACAGGTGGTCGTTCTCGTCGAGGGTGTCGCTGATGCCGCGCAGGTCGTACACGCCGCCGCCGAGGGCGTAGGCGTCCCGCATCATCCGCCACTGGATCGCGTTGGAGGGCTTGACCTCGCGCTTGTGGTTGGCCGAGGCGCCGTAGGAGTACCAGACGTGCTCGCCGACCACCAGCATCGTGGTCGAGGCCAGCGGCTCGCCCTCGTGGTAGGCGATGTAGAGCCGCATCCGGTTCGGGTCCTCGGAGTTGAGGGCGTTCCACATGCGCTGGAAGTAGGCCAGCGGGCGCGGGGTGAACTTGTCGCGCTCGGCGGTCACCAGGTAGAGCTGGTGGAAGATCGGCAGCTCGTCGTAGCCGCCCTGGACCACCTCGACGCCGCTCTTCTCGGCCTTCTTGATGTTGCGGCGCCAGAGCTGGTTGAAGCCCTTCTGGATGTCGTCCAGCGAGCGGTTGGCCAGCGGCACCTGGTACACGTAGCGCGGCTGGACGTCGCCGAAGCCCGCGCCGCCGTCCTCGCCCTGGAGCCAGCCGGCCTTGCGCAGCCGGTCGGCCACCTCGAAGGCGCGCGGCTCGTACCAGTCGGCCTCGATGTCGCGCAGGCGCTTGGCCTGCTTGGCGGCGATGGCCTCCTTGATGGTGGGGGCGTTCCAGCGGCGGATGACCACCGGCGGCCCCATCTTCACGGAGAACGCGCCCTGCGACTTCAGGTGGGCCAGCATCGGGGAGAGCCAGCGGTCGAGGTCGCGGTCGAACCAGTCGATGACCGGGCCCTCGGGCAGGTAGGCGAGGTAGCGCTTGACCTTGGGCAGCTGGCGGTAGAGCACCAGGCCGGCGCCGACCAGCTGGTTGTGCTCGTCGAACCAGCCGATCGACTCGGAGCGCCACTCGGCCTTCACGTCGCCCCAGGCCGGCACCTGCATGTGGCTGGCCGAGGCGCGGCTCCTGATGAAGGCGAGGTGCTCCTCGCGGGTGATCGTCCTCAGGCGCAGGCTCATTGCTCGGTGCTCCTCGTCGGTCGGGCTGCGGTGGCCCCAGGTTCTCGGGCTGACCTTATCGTCCGGGATCCGCCGGCCCGCCGCTGCGGGCACGACGGCGCCCCCGTCGCGTACCTGTCTTCTCTGCAGATACGCCACGGGGGCGCCGAGGGTTCCTGGGCCGGGCCCCGGCGGGGTCTCGCCGGGCCTCAGCCCACCAGACCGCCGCGGGCGATGCCGAGGTAGAAGCCGATCGCCGAAGCGCCGAGCGTGATCATCAGGACGAAGCGCTCGGCGGTGGTCACCGAGACGAACATCCCCCAGAGCCCCGTGATGATCCCGGCCAGGCCGGTCCACGAGGTCAGCACGTGCAGGTTGTGGAAGAACGACGTGGTGAAGGCGATCACTCCCAGGACGGCGGTGAGCGCCACCAGGGTGTTCTCGCGGGGGTGCGGGTGGCCGTCGGTGTTCAGCGTGAGCGCGGGCATGCGATGGACGGACTGGGCCATGTGTCCCACCTCCTGGCGTGGAGACGAACGGGCAGGAATCCCGGTCCGTCCAGATTGCGGCGGTTGGGTCGCTCTCACAACCCCTATGCGTTTTGTTCGGCCGTCCGGGTGCAGGTAGGCTGTGCCGTCTGCACTGGTGTAGTTGTGCCCCCTTGCGCCCTCTTCCGGGTGTCACCCGCTTCGGGTGCGGGGGTCGACTGTCGGACCCGGCCGCTACGGTGAGCCGGTGTCGTCACTGCTCCGGTGCCGACGCTACGCACAACCCTCCTGCCACGGAGAGACCGTGGCCGCTGAGTCCAAAGGAGGTGGGTTACTCATGCGTCACTACGAGGTGATGGTCATCCTCGACCCCTCGGTCGAGGAGCGCGCTGTCTCCCCCCTGATCGAGAACTTCCTCACCGTCGTCCGCAACGGCGGCGGCAAGGTCGAGAAGGTCGACACCTGGGGTCGTCGCCGTCTGGCTTACGAGATCAACAAGCAGTCCGAGGGCATCTACTCGGTCATCGACCTGAAGGCCACGCCTGAGGTCGTCAAGGAGCTGGACCGCCAGATGGGCCTGAGCGAGTCGGTTCTGCGGACCAAGGTCCTGCGCCCGGACACCCACTGAGCCACCTCTGAGGCCTTCGGGTCTCGGGTAGCTCGCGTCCGCTGTTTCACGTGAAACAGCGGTGAACGGACATCTTCCCGAGAGGTCATCACCACCATGGCAGGCGAGACCGTCATCACCCTCGTCGGCAATCTCGTCGACGACCCCGAGCTGCGCTTCACCCCGTCGGGTGCGGCGGTCGCGAAGTTCCGTATCGCGTCCACCCCCCGCACCTTCGACCGCCAGACGAACGAGTGGAAGGACGGCGAGAGCCTCTTCCTCACGTGCAACGTCTGGCGTCAGCCGGCGGAGAACGTGGCCGAGTCGCTGCAGCGCGGCATGCGCGTCATCGTGCAGGGCCGACTGCGCCAGCGGTCTTACGAGACCAAGGAAGGCGAGAAGCGGACGGTCTTCGAGGTCGAGGTCGACGAGGTCGGCCCGAGCCTGCGGTCGGCGACCGCGAAGGTCACCCGGGCCAACCGGTCCGGCGCCCCCGGTGGCGGCTTCGGCGGCCAGCAGGGTGGCGGCGGCCAGGGCGGTTGGAACGGCGGTGGCGGCCAGCAGGGCGGCAGCGGCTGGGGTGGAAACCCCGGTGGCGGCCAGTCCGGTCCCTCCGACGACCCGTGGGCGTCCAGCGCCCCGTCCGGCGGCCAGCAGGGCGGCAGCGGCTGGGGTGCCCCGTCCGGTGGCGGCGGCTACTCGGAAGAGCCCCCGTTCTAAGAGCTGACAGATTTCGTGCGGCCCGGCGGCCGGCGTCCCCGGACGCCCGCCGGGCCGTGAACCCCAAATGGAGCACACCATGGCGAAGCCGCCTGCTCGCAAGCCGAAGAAGAAGGTTTGCGTCTTCTGCAAGGACAAGGTCAACTACGTTGACTACAAGGACACGAACCTGCTGCGGAAGTACATCTCCGACCGCGGAAAGATCCGTGCCCGCCGGGTCACCGGCAACTGCACCCAGCACCAGCGTGACGTCGCCACGGCCGTGAAGAACAGCCGTGAGATGGCGCTGCTGCCCTACACCAGCACCGCGCGCTAAGAGAGGGTGACCGAGTAATGAAGATCATCCTCACGCACGAGGTGCCGGGTCTCGGTTCCGCCGGCGAGGTCGTCGAGGTCAAGGACGGCTACGCCCGCAACTACCTGGTCCCGCGTGGCTACGCCATCCGCTGGACCAAGGGCGGCCAGAAGGACGTCGACGCCATCCGTCGCGCCCGCAAGATCCACGCGATCCAGACCCTCGAGGCCGCCAACGAGGTCAAGGGTCGGCTCGAGGGCGTCCAGGTCAAGCTGGCCGTCCGCTCGGGTGACGCCGGCCGTCTGTTCGGCTCGGTGACCCAGGCTGACGTCGTCGAGGCCATCAAGGCCGCCGGCGGCCCGGTCGTGGACAAGCGCGCCGTCGCGATCGCCTCGCCGATCAAGACCGTGGGCTCCCACAAGGTCTCGGTCAAGCTGCACTCCGACGTCGTGGCCAACCTCGACGTCGCCGTCGTGGCTGCCTGAGTCCCGTAGCAGTGGCCTGAGGGCCGGACTCCCCGCGGGGAGTCCGGCCCTCGGTCGTTCCCGGGGCCGGCCCCCTACGGCCGGACGGCCCCGGTGACCAGCCAGCGGCCGCCGCGGGTACGGGCCGCCAGGAAGCCGGCGCGCACCAGCATGAACAGGTTCATCGCCCACCAGAGCCCGGCCAGCCCGGTGCCGGTGGCCGGCACCGCGATCGCCGCCGGGACGAAGACCGCCAGGGTGGCGAGCGCCGCCCGGGCCAGGTAGGGGCCGTCCCCGGCGCCCATCAGCACGCCGTCCAGCACGAAGACCAGGCCGGCCACCGGCTGGCTGAGCGCGAGCAGCAGCAGGGCGGTGTCCAGCTGCCCCTGCACCGCCGGGTCGGGCGTGAAGAGCGGGACGTACAGCGGCCGGGCGAGCACCACCAGCAGGCCGAGCAGCACCCCCGAGCCGATGCCCCACTCGACCATCCGCCGGGTGGCCGCCTTGGCGCCCGGGACGTCCGAGGCGCCCAGGTAGCGGCCGATGACGGCCTGCCCGGCGATCGCGATGGCGTCCAGCGCGAAGGCCAGGAAGCTGAACAGCGTCATGGTGATCTGGTGCGCGGCCACCTGGTCGTCACCGAGCCGGGCGGCCACCGCGGTCGCGATCATCAGCACCGCGCGCAGGCTGACCGTCCGGACCAGCAGCGGGCCGCCCGCCCTGGCGCCGGCCCGGATGCCCGCCGCGTCCGGCCGCAACGAGGCCCGCTCGCGGCGGGCGCCGCGGACCACCACCACCAGGTAGACGGCGGCCATCCCGGTCTGGGCCAGGACGGTCCCCCAGGCCGAGCCGGCCACCCCGAGGCCGGCGCCGTACACCAGCCCGGCGTTCAGGCCGATGTTGGCGGTGAAGCCCGCGACGGCCACCAGCAGCGGGGTGCGGGTGTCCTGGAGGCCGCGCAGCACGCCGGTGGCGGCCATCACCAGCAGCATCGCCGGGATGCCCAGCGAGCTGATCCGCAGGTACGTGACGGCGTACGGTGCGGCGGTCGGCGAGGCGCCCAGCAGGTCGGCCGCCCAGGGGGCCAGCAGCAGGGTGAGCAGCACCACCGGAACGGCCAGTCCGAGGGCGAGCCAGAGGCCGTCGACGCCCTGCTGGACGGCGCCCCGGCGGTCGCCGGCGCCGATCCGGCGGGCCACCGCGGCGGTGGTGGCGTAGGCCAGGAAGACGAAGACCCCGGTCGCGGTGGAGAGGGCGGCCGAGGCCACGCCGACCCCGGCGAGCTGGGAGGTGCCGAGGTGGCCGACGATCGCCGAGTCGGCCATCAGGAACAGCGGCTCGGCGACCAGCGCGCCGAAAGCGGGCACGGCCAGGGCGAGGATCTCGCGGTCGTGCCGGCGTCCGGTCGGCTGGGTGGGGGCGGCGGTCATGGGCTCCAGGGTACTCATCCACAGGTAATGAGTGCTAGGGACCTTCGATCGTTACTCGAAAGCGTGAGCGAGGAGCTTTGCGCGCCGGGCGACCGCAGCCCTTCCGCGACGTGTGAAGAATTTCTCATGCACAGCCCTGGAAAGAGGTAATCGCAGGTCATCAGGTTGACGGTGGAGCGATAGTCCGGTTATCCACAGACCCTTCCACAGGGGTGTCCACAGCTTTGCGGCAGTTCTCCACAGCCCTGGGCCAGTCGTCCACACCCCCTGTGGATAACCGCCTTGGCGCAAGGGCACCCGGCGCCTTAGCGTGGGCCCTCCGCCCGACACTCCACCCGCCCCGGCGTCCGATTTGTCGGTGCCGTGGCGTACAAAGAGGAGCGGCTCCGCTCCACCCAGCCACCGGCAAGGCCCGCTCCAACTCGCACCACTCGCTGATCGGGGAACACGCGTGACCGGCCCCCAGTACGACGACCACGACGCCCCGCCGCCGGAGGAGGACTGGCAGACCGCAGAGGACCCGTTCCCCGCGAGCGCCTTCGACGGCGCCCCCTTCCCGGACGGCCCGGGCGACCGGCTCCCGGTCACCCGCAACCGCGGCGGCCAGGGCGGTGGCCAGGGTGGCGGCCGCGGCGAGGGCTTCCGCAAGGGCGGTGCCGGCTTCAACAACAACGGCAAGAAGGGCGACCGCCGGGACGACCGTGACCGCCACGAGGACGGGGGCGGCGGCGTCGACGGCTTCGAGCGCGTCCCCCCGCAGGACCTCGCCGCCGAGCAGTCCGTCCTGGGCGGCATGCTGCTCTCCAAGGACGCCATCGCCGACGTCGTCGAGGTGCTCAAGCCCGCCGACTACTACCGGCCCGCGCACGAGCTGGTCCACGGCGCGATCCTCGACCTCTACGCCCGCGGCGAGCCGGCCGACCCGATCACCGTGGCCGGCGAGCTGACCAAGCGCGGCGAACTGCAGCGCGTCGGCGGCGCCTCCTACCTGCACACCCTGGTCAACTCCGTCCCGACCGCCGCCAACGCCGAGTACTACGCCCAGATCGTCCACGAGCGGGCCGTCCTGCGCCGCCTGGTCGAGGCCGGCACCCGGATCGCCGGCATGGGCTACGCGGCCGAGGGCGACGTCGACGAGATCGTCAACGCCGCCCAGGCGGAGATCTACGCCGTCACCGAACAGCGCACCAACGAGGACTACGCGCCGCTGTCGGACATCATGGAGGGCGCCCTCGACGAGATCGAGGCGATCGGCTCCCGGCAGGGCCAGATGTCCGGCGTGCCCACCGGCTTCGCCGACTTCGACCAGCTCACCAACGGACTCCACCCCGGCCAGATGATCGTCATCGCGGCCCGCCCCGCGATGGGCAAGTCCACCCTCGCACTGGACTTCGCCCGGGCCTGCTCGATCCACAACGGCCTGCCGAGCGTGATCTTCTCGCTCGAAATGGGCCGCAACGAGATCGCCATGCGCCTGCTCTCCGCCGAGGCCCGGGTCGCGCTGCACCACATGCGCTCCGGCAACATGACGGACGACGACTGGACGCGAGTCGCCCGCCGGATGCCGGACGTCTCCAACGCCCCGCTCTACATCGACGACTCGCCGAACCTGTCGATGATGGAGATCCGCGCCAAGTGCCGCCGCCTCAAACAGCGCAACGACCTCAAGCTGGTCGTCATCGACTACCTCCAGCTGATGCAGTCCGGCGGCTCCCGCCGGGCCGAGAGCCGCCAGCAGGAGGTCTCGGACATGTCCCGGAACCTCAAGCTGCTGGCGAAGGAACTGGAGCTCCCGGTCATCGCGCTGTCCCAGCTGAACCGTGGCCCGGAACAGCGCACCGACAAGCGGCCGATGGTCTCCGACCTGCGCGAGTCCGGCTCGATCGAGCAGGACGCCGACATGGTCATCCTGCTGCACCGCGAGGACGCCTACGAGAAGGAGTCCCCACGCGCCGGCGAGGCCGACCTCATCGTCGCCAAGCACCGCAACGGCCCCACCGCCACCATCACGGTGGCCTTCCAGGGCCACTACTCCCGCTTCGTCGACATGACCCGGGACTAGGGCGCCTCCGGCGATTCCCGCCGGGCGCTTGCGGGGGAACGACCGTGCCCGATGGACTACTGTCCCTGCCGTGAAGACGATACGACAGCTGTCCGCCCGCCGGGCCGGGGGAAGCACGAAGGCCCGGGCCGGCGGGGCTGCCGCCCGGCTCGGCTGGCTCGACGCGCTGCGCGGCGTGGCCGCCCTCGTGGTCGCCCTGCACCACTTCGACATCCTGAAGATGCTGCCGGAGCCGGTTGCCGCCTTCATCTGGTGGCACGGGGACCTGGGCCTGTACGGCGTCATGCTGTTCTTCCTCGTCAGCGGGTACATCATCCCGGCCTCGCTGGAGCGCCGCGGCGATGTGCGGGCGTTCTGGATCGGCCGGTTCTTCCGGCTGTGGCCGCCGGTGGTCATCGGCATCGCGGTGGCGCTGGCGATCATTCCGAAGGGCGACGGCTCGGTCGCGCTCTTCGCCACCGGGCACAACTACGTCGCCGTGGCCGCCAACGGGATCATGCTCCAGGACCTGCTGGGGGTATGGAACGCCCTGAACGTGACCTGGACGCTCTGCTACGAGATGGTCTTCTACTACCTGGTGACCGCCCTCTTCACCATGGGGTGGCACCGCCGCAGTGGCCCGATCGCGGTCGGCTTCGCCGGGGTGGCGGTGCTGCTCGGCACGGCGATCGCCCCGATGACGCTGACCCGGGACGTCACCTCCACCCGGGGCCTGGTCTGGTCGGCGACCCTGATCGTCCTGATGGGCTTCGCCTGCATGCTGAGCGGGCGCCCTGCGCTGACCCGGATCGGCGCGGTACTGCTGGCCGGCCTCGGCCTGGTGCTGGTGTACAACAACAGCCGGGCCCCCGCCTTCGAGTCCTTCGTGATCTTCGCGACGATGTTCGCCGGCACCGTGCTGTACCGCGCCGAACACCGGCAGATCGACCGGCTCCAGGCGTGGCTCTGCTGCGGCTTCGTCCTCGCGGCCGGTGTCGCGGTCGGCTGGATGTACAACCGCGACGGCATGGAGCAGCACACCTGGACCTCCGGCTGGATGGCCTGGTCGGGCTCCTACCTGGCGGCCTGGATCACCTTCGGCGCGGCGATGGCGTTGAGGCGGAAGCGCTTCCCCCGGGCGCTGACCTGGCTGGGGGCGGTCAGCTTCTCGGTCTACCTGCTCCACATCCCGCTGGTGCGCACCATCCGGCCGCTGCTGCACGTGGCCAAGGTCCCGCCCACCACCGGCGGGAAGGTGCTGTGGACGGCCGAGTACCTCGCGGTGGTGCTGATCGCGAGCTACCTCCTGTACAAGCTGGTCGAGATGCCCGGGCAGAAGCTGGGCCGCAGGGTGCTGAAGGCCGTTGAGCGGCGGTGGCCGAGTGGCGACCCGGTGCGACCGGCCGACGCGGTCGATGGTGGTGCCGATGGCGGTGCCGTCCGAGTCGCGGAGCCGGCGCCGGTCGAGGTCGGCGCGGGCGGTCCCGGGCCGCGGGGCCGCTGACCGGACGCGCAAAGGGCTCGTCCCCTGATCGGGACGGGCCCTTCGTCGTGCCGGTCGGGGCGGCCGGGACGGTCGGGGGTGCTGCGGTCAGATGGTGACGGTGGCGCGGAAGAGGGTGCCGGTGGTGCCGGTGAGGCGGGTCGGGGTGCCGATGGCCGGGAGGAAGGCGGACTGGCCGCGGGCGAGGTCCAGGACGGTGCCGTCGGTGGCGGTGAGCCGTACCGCGCCCTCGGTGCAGAGCAGGATCTGCGGGGTGCGGCCGTCGATCTCGCGCTCGACGCCGTCCAGGTCGAAGCGGGAGAGGCGGAACTCGTCGATCGGGACGGGGTAGAGCTGCTCGCCGGGGGTGGCCCCGACCGGGACGGGCCGGACGATCCGGGCGGTGTCCGGCTCGAAGACCACGACCTTCAGCAGTTCCGGGACGTCGATGTGCTTGGGGGTGAGACCGGCCCGCAGCACGTTGTCCGAGTTGGCCTGCAGTTCGACGCAGACGCCGGAGAGGTAGGCGTGCGGCACGCCGGCGCCCAGGTAGAGCGCCTCGCCGGCGTGCAGCCGGACGTGGTTGAGCAGGAGGGCGGCGATCAGGCCGCGGTCCTCCGGGAAGTCCTCGGCGATCCGGGCGTACGGGGCGTACGGGGCGTGGGCCGGGTCCGGATCGCCGGTGGCGTACCGCGCCAGTGCCTCGGCGGTCTCCTGGACGGTCTTCGCGGCGGTCTCGTCGTCCATGGTGAGGATGGCGGCCAGCGTGCCGCGCAGCGCCTCGGACTCGTCCTCGACGCCCAGCAGGCCGATCAGCGGGTCCAGCCCCGGCACCGAGAGCCGGGCCATCAGCCCGACCGTCTCGGCGGGCCGGCGGAAGCCGCACAGGCCCTCGAAGTCGCCCAGGGCGCAGACCATTTCGGGCTTGTGGTTGTCGTCGCGGTAGCTGCGCTCGGGGGCGTCCAGCGGGATCCCGAGGGCGTTCTCCGCGGCGAAGCCGGCCCGGGCCTGGTCGGGGGTGGGGTGCGCCTGGATGGACAGCGGGGCGCCCGCGGCGAGCACCTTGAACAGGAAGGGCAGCGTCGGCCCGAACTTGGCCACGCTCGCCGCGCCGAGCTCGCCCTCCGGGTCGGCCGCGATCAGCTCGTCCAGCCGCTGCGGGCCCGCGCCGCGGTCGGCTCGGGACGGGTCGCCGGGGTGGGCGCCCATCCACAGCTCGGCCTGCGGTTCCCCGGTCGGCTCCTGCCCCAGCAGCTCGGGCAGGGCCGTGAGCGACCCCCAGGCGTACGGGCGGACGGTGTTGACGAGCCTGTCCATGCGCGCGGTCCTACTCCTTCGCTGTCTGGGCGGGTGTGCCGGATCGCCGGGGGCGGCCCGGCGGTGCGGGCGGGTCCGGGCACGGACAACAGGGCAAGGGCATCGACCCTAGCCCACCCGCTCCCCACGCGGGGAAACGGTCGTCGTCCGGTGGGAGTGCCGCGGGCGGACGGGCGGTTCCCGAGCGCGGTAGTAGGATGCCAGGACGCAGTAGTCCCCGCCCCGCACAGTGTGTCCCCCGTGGTCAACCCATCGGAGGGCTGTCGGCGGGGCCGCGTTCCAGAGTGCGGGCGACGGTGTTCTGACGCCCCCCGCCATCGGCCGAGAGGTTTGTACGTGACCGTGAACCAGCAGAGTTTTGCTGATCTCGGCAGGGTCCTGGTGATCATCCCGACCTACAACGAGGCGGAGAACGTCGAGCGGATCGTCAGCCGGGTCCGCGCCTCGGTGCCCGAGGCGCACGTGCTGGTCGCCGACGACAACAGCCCCGACGGCACCGGCGAGCTGGCCGACAAGCTGGCCGCCGAGGACCTGAACGTCCACGTCATGCACCGCGAGGGCAAGGAGGGCCTGGGCGCCGCCTACCTCGCGGGCTTCCGCTGGGGCATCGACAACGGCTACGACGTGCTGGTCGAGATGGACGCGGACGGTTCGCACCAGCCCGAGGAGCTGGACCGGTTGCTGAGCGCGCTGCGCGGCGCCGACCTGGTGCTCGGCTCGCGCTGGGTGCCGGGCGGCCGGGTGGTGAACTGGCCGAAATCGCGGCTGGTGCTCTCGCGCGGCGGCTCGACCTACTCGCGCCTGATGCTGGGCGTGCCGATCCGGGACGTCACCGGCGGCTACCGGGCGTTCCGCAAGGAGACCCTGCTGGGGCTGGGCATGGACCAGGTGGCCTCGGCCGGGTACTGCTTCCAGGTCGACCTGGCCTGGCGCACGGTGAAGGCCGGGTTCAAGGTCGCCGAGGTGCCGATCACCTTCGTGGAGCGCGAGCTGGGCGCGTCCAAGATGAGCCGCAACATCGTGATCGAGGCGCTCTGGCGGGTCACCTCCTGGGGTGTCGCCGACCGGGTCGCCCGACTGCGTGGTTCTGCGCGCGCTCGCTGAGTCTGATCCTGAGGTGAAGGGCCTGTCCGCCGGTTTCCGGTGGGCGGGCCCTTCGGCGTTTCCGGGGGCTTCGGACCTTCCGGGCCGCTTCCCCGCCCGCCGGCTGGGGCGAGCGGTCAGCAGCCGCCCCTGAGGGCGGTCTCGGGCAGGTAGCGGTCGGCCCAGACGGCCAGCTCGGTGAGCGCGGGCTTCAGCGCGGCGCCGCCCTCGGTGAGCCGGTAGCTGACGCGCAGCGGGGGTCCGGCGTCGACCTCGCGGACGACCATCCCGGCCTCGGTCAGTTCGGTCAGCCGGTCGGAGAGCATCCGCTCGCTGATGCCCGGGATCGCGCGGCGCAGCTCGGAGAAGTAGGCCGGGCCGCTCTGGTTGAGCACGGCGAGCAGCAGGCCGGTCCAGCGCTTGCCGAGCAGGGTGAACACCCGGGTGAGCGCCAACTCGACGTTGAAGCAGCCGGCCTGGCCCCCTTCGGCGCACGCCGCCACGGCGGTCGGCGTGATCATGGTCGGTCGTACCGCCGGCGAGGCGCCCTCCGCGAAGGGCACCCCGGTCACGGTGGTCGCCCCCCGCGGCGGCTCGTACGCGCCCGGCGCCCCGCGCGAGCCGTACGAGTTCGTCACCACCTACCTGGAGAAGGTGCTGACCGGCATGCTCGGGCTGGAGGTCGACTTCATCGTCCCGGAGTTCACCCTGGCCGCGAAGGTTCCGGCGATGGCCGACTTCGTCCCGAAGGCCGCCGAGTCCAAGGCGCAGGCGCTCGAGCAGGCCGCCCGCCGGGCCAAGGAACTGGCCGCCCGCACCGCTGCGTGAGGCTGCGCCGAAGGCGCGCCCCGTCGGGCGCGCCTTCCGCGCGATCGGCCGCCGGTACTCCCATGCTGTAGGGCGCAGGGAGTCCGACCGCCGACCAGAGGGAGCAGCCCGTGACGTCGTCCCCGCGCGAGGAGAGCGCCCCGCCGCTGGAGGTCGCCGTCTTCACCGGTCCCGAATCGGCCTTCTTCACCACCTCCACGCTGATCCTCGGTGAGCGGACCGCGATCCTGGTGGACGCCCAGCTCACCCGCAGCGCCGGGCGGGAGCTGGCCGAATGGGTCGCGGGCAAGGGCCGCCGGCTCCTCGCCATCGTGGTCACCCACCAGCACCCCGACCACTACTTCGGGGCCGAGGAGGTGCTGCGACTCTTCCCGGACGCCCGACTGCTGGCCGCGCCGGCCGTGGTCGAGGGCATCCGGCGGACCGTCGCCGCCAAGGTCGCCCAGTGGAAGCCGGTGTACGGCGACGACATCCCCGACCACCCGATGGTCCCGGCCGCGCTGCTGCCGCAGCCGCTGATGCTCGACCGCCAGGTGATCCCGGTGCTGCTGCTCGGCCAGGCCGACTGCGGGGAGTCCACCGTCGTCCACGTGCCCAGCATCCGGACCGTCATCGCCGGGGACTTCGTCAGCAACGGCACCCACCTCTGGACCGCCGACACCACCCCGGCCCAGCGCACCACCTGGGGGCACAACCTCCGCCGGATCGCCGACCTCGGCGCGGAGCGGGTGATCGCCGGGCACCGCGCCCCCGACCAGGGCGACGACGCGGCCCGGGTGCTCGCCTTCACCGGTGAGTACCTGCGGGACTTCGACCGGGCCCTGGCCGCGCACCCGCACGACCCGGAGGCGCTGGTCACGGCGATGAACGAGCGGTACGGGGAGCTGACCCTGCCGTCCTTCCTGGAGCTGGGCGCGGCGGCGAACACCGCCCGGGCGGCGGAGGCGGAGGACGGGATCATCGACGCGGAGATCGTCGAGGACGACCCGGCCGAGGACGAGTCGGACGGGTAGGGGCCCGGAGGAGCAAGGCTCGAACGGGTAGCGCTTCGGACCGGCAGGGCCCCGCGGGAGTGGGCGCGGCCGGGCGGATACTGGCCGCATGACGCCGTACGACGTGATCGTTCCGGCGGGTGGGGCCGCCCGCCGCCTCGGCGGGGTCGACAAGCCCGGCCTGACCGTGGGGAAGACCACCCTGCTCGACCGGGTGCTCGCCGCCTGCGCCGGCGCGCGGACCACCGTCGTGGTCGGCCCCGCCCGGCCGACCGCCCGCGCCGGGGTGCGCTGGACCAGGGAACGGCCGCCCGGCGGCGGACCGGTCGCCGCCGTGGCGGCCGGGCTCGAGCTGGTCACCGCGGACACCGTGCTGCTGCTCGCCGCCGATCTGCCCTTCCTGGACCGGCGGACGGTGGACCGGCTGGCCGGCGCCCTCGACGCGGCCGAGCCGACCGCGGCGGCCGCCGTGCTCGTCGACGCGGGCGGACGCGACCAGCCGCTCGCCGCCGCCTACCGCACCGCCCCGCTGCGCACCGCGCTGGCCGCCCTCGGCGATCCGGCCGGCCTCCCGCTGCGCCGGCTCGTCGGGGGGCTGCCCCGGCTGCTGGTGGCCGACACCGACGACGTCGCGTACGACTGCGACACCTGGGAGGACCTGCAACGGGCCCGGGAGCGGGAGCGGTCGTAGGACGGGCCCGGAACGCCGTCCGGGGGCAGGCCTCACCGGGCACGTCACCGGCCCGTGCGGATTACGACGCGCCCCGCACACGGGGTGAACACGCGGGGGAAACCGCCGATCGGGCAGCATGGGCGCATGGAGCGCACGCTGGAAGACTGGATCACCGAGGTCAAGGCCGACCTGGGCATCGACCTGGACGTCGACGTCCGCGGCCTGCTCGACGGAGCCCGGGTGGTCGCGCACGGGGTGGCCCGGCCCGCCGCGCCGCTGACCGCCTTCCTGATCGGCTACGCGGCCGCGCAGCAGGGCGGCGGGCCGGAGGCCGTGGCCGAGGCGTCCCGGCGGGTCGCGGCGCTCGCCGAGCGCTGGCCCGCCGCCGGGCCGGACGAGTCGTGAGCGCGGTCGGGCAGACCTCCGCGGCAGCGCGGTCCACCGGTCCCGGCACGCTGAGCTGGCCGCGGGCCCGGGAGGCCGCGCGCCGCGCCGGGCTGCGTCCGCTGCCGGCGGTCGGGATGCCGTTGGCCGAGACGCTCGGGCGCACCCTCGCCGAACCGCTGGCCGCGCTGACCGATCTGCCCGCCTTCGACACCTCCGCGATGGACGGCTGGGCCGTCGCCGGTCCCGGGCCCTGGCGGGTCTGCGGGCGGGTGCTGGCCGGCCGCGCCCCCGTGGCGCAGCTCGCCGACGGCAGCGCCGTCGAGATCGCCACCGGGGCGCAACTGCCGCCCGGCGCCACGGCTGTACTGCGCCGCGAGCACGGTCGGACGGACGGCATGCTGCTGCACGACCGTGGGCCGCAGCCGTTGACCACCGGTCAGGACGTCCGTCCGCGCGGCCAGGAGTGCCGCCGGGGCGAGGAGTTGCTGCCGGCCGGGACGGTGGTCGGGCCGGCCGTGCTCGGCCTGGCCGCCGCCTGCGGCCACGACCGGCTCGCCGTCCGACGCCGTCCGGTGGTCCAACTGCTCGTTCTGGGCGATGAGTTGCTGGACTCCGGGATTCCCGGGCCGGGGCTGGTCCGGGACGCGCTCGGTCCGCTGCTGCCGCCCTGGCTCCGAGCGGCCGGCGTGGAGGTGGCCGACGTCCGGTGCGTCCGGGACGACTACGGGATGCTGCGGGACGCGCTCCGGCACTCCACCGCCGACGTCACGGTGACCACCGGCGGGACGGCCGCCGGGCCGGTGGACTTCCTGCACCGGGCGCTCGCCGAGGCCGGCGCCCGGCTGCTGGTGGACGGTGTCGCCGTGCGGCCCGGGCACCCCATGCTGTTGGCCGAACTCCCCGGCGGGCGGCACCTGGTGGGCCTGCCCGGCAATCCGCTGGCCGCCGTCGCCGGGATGCTCACGCTCGGCCTGCCGCTGCTGCACGCCCGCGGCGGGCGGACCGTCCCGGCACCCGCGCTCGCGACGGCGGCCGTGCTGCTGCCCGGGCACCCGGCGGACACCCGGCTGCAGCCGGTGCGGCGCACGGCCGAGGGGGTCGTGCCGCTCGCCTTCGACGGGCCCGCGATGCTGCGCGGCCTGGCCAGGGCCGAAGCGCTGGCCGTCATCCCGCCCGGCGGCGCGGCGGCGGGGGAGACGGTCGAGCTGCTGGAGGCGCCGTGAGTGGACTGCGGCGCAACGCCCCCGGTGCCGAGCCGTGGGCGGACGCCGGGATCGTGCTGCCCGCCCGGCCCACCGCGCCCGCCGTCCGGCAGGTCGGCTCGCGGCTGCTGCTGGCGCTCGTCGTGCTGGTCGCCACCACGGTGGCCGTCTACCTCGACCGGGACGGCTACCACGACAACGCGGGCGGCGGAGTCAGCTTCTCGGACGCGGCGTACTACGCCACCGTGACGCTCTCCACCACCGGGTACGGCGACATCACCCCGTACAGCGAAAGCGCCCGGCTCACCAACATCTTCGTGATCACCCCGCTGCGCGTGCTGTTCCTGATCATCCTGGTCGGCACCACCCTGGAGGTGCTCACCGAACGGACCCGTCTGCAATGGCGGTTGAACCGCTGGAGGTCCACCGTGCGCGAGCACACCGTCGTCATCGGCTACGGGACGAAGGGGCGCAGCGCCGTCGACACCCTGCTCGGGCAGGGGGTGAAGAAGGAGGAGATCGTCGTCGTCGACCCGCAGCGCAAGGTGATCGACCAGGCCTCGCAGCACGGCCTGGTCGGGGTGGTCGGCGACGCGACCCGGACCGACACCCTGGTGCGGGCCGCGCTGCCCGCCGCGGCCCGGGTGGTGGTCGCGCCGGAGCGGGACGACACCGCCGTGCTGATCACCCTGACGGCGCGGCAGTTGAACAAGTCCGCCACCGTGGTCGCGGCGGTGCGGGAGGACGAGAACGCGCCGCTGCTGCGGCAGAGCGGCGCCGACGTCGTGGTCACCAGCTCCAGTTCGGCCGGGCGGCTGCTCGGGCTGTCGATGCTCAGCCCGCACGCCGGGGCGGTGATGGAGGACCTGCTGACGTACGGGAACGGGCTGGACGTGGTCGAGCGGCCGGTCACCCGGGCCGAGGCGGGGCAGGGGCCGCGCGAGTGCGAGGACCTGGTGGTCGCGGTGGTCCGGGGCCGACGGGTGCTCAACTACAACGACCCGGAGGCCGCGGTGCTGCAGCTCACCGACCGGGTGATCGTCATCAAGTCGACCGGCGGAAGGGGGGTCTGAGCCCCGGACGGCCGTCCCGGGCAGTAGGTTCGGACCATGTATGCGATGACGATTCCCGTGCCCGGCGGCCCCGAGGCACTCGTGTGGGCCGAGGTCCCCGACGCGGTGCCCGGCGAGGGCGAGGTCCTGGTCGAGGTGGCGGCCACCGCCGTCAACCGGGCCGATCTGCTCCAGCGGCAGGGCTTCTACGACCCGCCGCCCGGCGCCTCGCCGTACCCCGGGCTGGAGTGCGCCGGGCGGATCGTCGCGCTCGGGCCGGGGGTGTCCGGCTGGGCGGTCGGCGACGAGGTGTGCGCGCTGCTGGCCGGCGGCGGTTACGCCCAGCGGGTCGCCGTGCCGAGCGGACAACTGCTGCCGATGCCGAAGGGGCTGAGCGCGGAGCAGGCCGCGGCGCTGCCCGAGGTGGTCTGCACGGTGTGGTCCAACGTGTTCCTCACCGCCCACCTGCGGCCCGGCGAGACGGTGCTGCTGCACGGCGGCGCGAGCGGCATCGGGACGATGGCGATCCAGCTGGCCAAGGCCGTCGGCGCGCGGGTCGCGGTGACGGCGGGCAGTGCGGAGAAGCTGGCCCGGTGCCGGGAGCTGGGCGCGGACATCGTGATCGACTACCGCGAGCAGGACTTCGTCGAGGTGCTCCGGGAGGCCACCGACGGTGCCGGCGCGGACGTCATCCTGGACATCATGGGTGCCAAGTACCTGCAGCGGAACGTGGACGCCCTGGCCGTCAACGGCCGTCTGGTGATCATCGGACTGCAGGGCGGGGCGAAGGCCGAACTGGACCTCAACGCCCTGCTGCGCAAGCGGGCCGCGGTGATCGGCACCAACCTGCGCGGACGGCCGCTGGCGGAGAAGGCGGCGATCGTGGCCGCGGTGCGGGAGCACGTGTGGCCGCTGGTCGAGTCCGGCGTGGTGAAGCCGGTGGTGGACCGGGTGCTGCCGCTGACCGAGGCCGGCGCGGGGCACCGGGCGCTGGAGGCGGGGGAGCAGGTGGGGAAGGTCGTGCTGAAGGCCTGAACAGGGCCTGAGCGAGGTGTGGGCGCGGCCCGGGCGAGCCGTGGCGGGTGGCGTGCCAAGCGTTCGAAATGCCGCGTTCGTCGGAATGTGTGAGGCTGGTCCGGAGCTGTCCCGCCGCCGACCCGCCCCCGGGCGCGGTCGGCCGTCGGAAGGACTCCGACCGTGGCCGCAACTCCGCACGCACCCCTCGGGCCGCTGCCCGCTGCGCCGCACCACCGTCGTACCCACCGCACCCGCATGCTGTTCGCGGCGGCCGTGCTGGGGCTCGCGCTCCCGCTGGCCGCCGCATCGGCGGCCGTCGCGGGGCCCCTGTCGAACGCCGGTGTGAGCGCCGACGTCCACACCGATGTCACCGCTGACGGGAGCGCCGACGGGAGCGCCGACCCGAACGCCGATGCCGGCGCCGACCTGAGCGCCGATGCCGGCGCGGGGGAGGTCCCCTCGGCCGCACCGCCGCAGCGTCCCGGGCCCCCCTGGGCGCGCCCGTACGCGGGTGACTTCCCCCGGACCCACCGGCACCGCCCGGCCTCGGCGCCGGAACGCCCCCATGCCGCGCTGGAGCAGGCGCCGGACCAGGCCGCGAACCGGGCACCGGACCAGACCGTCGAGCAGCCGCCCGCGCAGGCCCCCGGCCGGGCACCCGCACAGGTGCCCGAGCAGGCGCCCGCCCAGGCCCAAGACTCGGGCGCCGATGCCGCCCAGCCGGACGGCAGCGCGGACGGCCAGGACGCTCCGGCCGCCGACCAGGACACCGTCGCGGCCTCCTCCGGCCAGGCCGTGGCGGCCCCCGCGGTTCCCCTGGTCCTCCCCGCCCGCTGGCAGGACCCGTCCACTCTCCAGCTGCCGCTCGGCGTGGGCCTCGGCCTCATCGGCTGCGGCCTCGGCCTGATCGGCCTGCGCCTGCGCAAGGACTGAACCGGGCGCAAGGACTGGACCGGGGAAGCCGCCGAAGCGCCCGCGCCGCACCGGGGCCGCCCCTCCGGGGTGGAGGTTCGGTGCGGGTTCCGGGGCGGGATCCGGGCGGAACGCAGGCGGGGAACTGAGTATCCGTACGGATTCCCGTGCCGGGCCCCCGGGGCGTACCGTCGTGAACGGGCGGCGCAGGCCGGCGGAACGAACGGGGGCTTCCGCCCGACCAACCCCAGTGAGAGAGAATGTTGTTCATGACGAATCCGATGAACGAGCGCTCGTCGCAGGAGCCCTTCCGGGCCGCCGGCGGGCAGTCGCAGGACGGCCAGAAGGTGCTGATCGTCGGACCGGACGGGCTGCCGGTGGGCCAGGGGTTCGCCGGCGGTGTGGGGGACGGGGACGACGAGGGCGACGCGCCGCGCGAGCTCCCGGTGACCGAGATGGTCGAGCAGCCCGCCAAGGTCATGCGCATCGGCAGCATGATCAAGCAGCTGCTGGAGGAAGTGCGGGCCGCGCCCCTCGACGAGGCCAGCCGGGCCCGGCTCAAGGACATCCACGCCAGCTCGATCAAGGAGCTGGAGCTCGGGCTGGCGCCCGAGCTGGTCGCCGAGCTGGAGCGGCTCTCGCTGCCCTTCACCGAGGACAGCATCCCGACCGAGGCCGAGCTGCGGATCGCCCAGGCCCAGCTGGTCGGTTGGCTGGAGGGCCTGTTCCACGGCATCCAGACCGCCCTGTTCGCCCAGCAGATGGCCGCCCGGGCCCAGCTGGAGCAGATGCGCCGCGCACTGCCGCCCGGTCTGCACGGCGGCGACGCGGACGAGGAGGACCCGGGCCAGGGGCGCGGCGTCCGCTCCGGGCCGTACCTGTAGACCGTCTCCGCGACGGGACGTACCGCGACGATCCGCCCCGGGCCGCAGCGCCGTCCAACGGCGCCGACGGCCCGGGGCGAGGATCGGCCCTGGCCCGATCACCGTCGGCGGGAGCCGATACCCTGACCCCTGTCGCTGGCCGGTCGCGCCGCCGCGACAGGGGTCCGCCAGGCCAGCGGGCCGGGCCCACCACGCACGGACGAGACCGAACGTCACGGCTGCGGCAGTACGGCCGCGCCGAGGGGGAGCAGGGGACCATGAGCGAGCACGGCAACGCGGCGGTCGAGGGCTTCTCCCTGGGCAACGGCCGCTATGTGCTGCAGCGGCTGCTGGGCGAGGGCGGCATGGCCTCCGTTCACCTCGCGTACGACAGCGTGCTGGACCGGCAGGTCGCGCTGAAGAGCATGCACAGCGAGTTGGGCCGGGACGACTCGTTCAAGGAGCGGTTCCGCCGCGAGGCCCAGGCGGTGGCCCGCCTGGAGCACCCCAACATCGTCACGGTGTACGACAGCGGCGAGGACGTCGCCCCGGACGGCTCCGGCACGCCGTACATCGTCATGCAGCTGATCGACGGCAAGGGCCTGCGCGAGACGATCAACGAGGCGGTCGCCCAGTACGGCGCGGTGCCCACCGAGGAGGCCCTGAAGGTCACCGTCGGCGTGCTGAACGCGCTGGAGGCCTCGCACGACATGGGCCTGGTGCACCGCGACATCAAGCCCGGCAACGTCATGTTCGACCGCAAGGGCAACGTCAAGGTCATGGACTTCGGCATCGCCCGCGCGCTGGAATCCGGCGTGACATCGATGACCCAGACCGGCATGGTGGTCGGCACCCCGCAGTACCTCTCGCCCGAGCAGGCGCTCGGCAAGCCGGTGGACGCCCGCTCCGACCTCTACTCGGTCGGCGTGATGCTCTTCGAGATGCTCACCGGCCAGCTGGTCTTCGACGGTGACTCCGCCTTCTCGATCGCCTACAAGCACGTCCAGGAGGAGCCGCCGGCGCCCTCCAGCCTCAACCGCGCGATCACCCCGGCCGTGGACGCCTACGTCGCCCAGGCGCTGCGCAAGGACCCGGCGCACCGCTTCCAGAGCGCCGCCGCGATGCGGGACGAGGCGGAGCGGCTGATCGCGGAGCTGAAGGGCGGCGGCGGGCACTCCCTCCAGGCGAGCACCCCGCTGATGATCAACGAGGGTCCGCGCTCGGTGCACGCCGCGCCGCAGACCCCGCACCCCCAGGCACCGCAGACCCCGCACCCGCAGTTCCTCCAGCAGGGGGCGGCCCAGCAGCCGCAGTACCGGACCCCGCCGCCCGCCTACCAGACGCCGGGCCCGCAGGCGCAGTTCCCCCAGCAGGGGGCGGCCCAGCAGCCGCAGTACCGGACCCCGCCGCCCGCCTACCAGACGCCCCGCCCGCAGGCGCCGCACACGCCGCAGCCCTTCCCGCAGCCGATGCGCGCCCCGGGGCCGCAGACGATGCCGCCGTACCAGCAGCCGAAGCCCAACAGCGGCGGCTGCTCCACGGCGTTCGTCGTCGTCGCGATCATCGTCGGTGTGCTGGTCCTCGCCGGGATCATCATCGCGATCGTGGTGAGCCGGGCCCAGGACAAGACCAAGACCGGGTACAGCGGGCACGCCGGGCTGCCGGCGACGGTGCTGGTGGTGGACCGGCCGACCGACCGGAATGGCCTGCTCTGACGGAATCCGGCTGGTTCGGGCGTGTCACGGGTCCGTGCCGGAAGCGGTAGCGTTCGGGGATACGTAAGCGACAGGGCACCGCGATTCCGAGCGAACGCCCGGGGCGAGGAGCGATGGCACAGACGCAGCAGCCGGACGACGACGCGGGTGCCCGAGCGGACGGACGGACCGGCGGGACGCCGCGGACTCCCGAGCCGGGAAACGACTCCGCGACCTCCGCGCTGCCGCCCTTCGGCCGGGGCGGGCCGCAGACCCCGGGGCGCGGCACCGCCGCCCCGCTGGGCACGGTCGGCGACGGCCGGTACCGGCTGACCCACCGGCTCGGTCGCGGCGGCATGGCCGAGGTCTTCGCCGCCGAGGACGTGCGGCTGGGCCGCACCGTGGCGGTCAAACTGCTCCGCGGCGAGCTGGCCCAGGACGACGTCGCCCGGCTGCGGTTCACCCGCGAGGCGCACGCCGTCGCGGCGCTGAACCACCACTCGATCGTCTCGGTCTACGACACCGGCGAGGAGTACGTCGGGGACGAGTCCACGCCGTACATCGTGATGGAGCTGGTCGAGGGCCGGACCGTCCGCGAGCTGCTGGTGGACGAGGAGGCGCCGCCGGTCGACCAGGCGCTGATCATCATCGCCGGGGTGCTGGAGGCGCTCGCCTACAGCCACCGGCACGGCATCGTGCACCGCGACATCAAGCCCGCCAACGTGATCATCACCAACACCGGCGCGGTCAAGGTGATGGACTTCGGCATCGCCCGGGCGCTGACCGGCGGGGCCACCACGATGACCCAGACCGGCATGGTCATGGGCACCCCGCAGTACCTGTCGCCCGAGCAGGCGCTCGGCAAGGCGGTCGACCACCGCTCCGACCTGTACGCGGCCGGCTGCATGCTCTACGAGCTGCTCACGCTGCGCCCGCCGTTCACCGGCGACACCCCGCTCTCGGTGGTCTACCAGCACGTCCAGGACCCGCCGGTGCCGCCCTCGCAGACCAACAGCAGGGTGCCGGTCGGGCTGGACGCGCTGGTGCTGCGTTCGCTCGCCAAGAACCCGGACGACCGCTTCCAGGACGCCGACGAGTTCCGTGCCCACCTGCAGCACGCGTTGCGCGAGATGCACGGCGCGGGCGGGGCCGGCTGGGTGGGCGCGGCGGCCGGGCTGCCGGGTGACACCGGGGCCACCCAGGTGCTGCGGCCGGACCAGGCGGCGGCCACCCAGGCCTTCGGCGCCGTCGGCGCGGGCGACGCGACCTCCGTGCTGCCGTACTCGACGAGCGGCCCGCACACCCCCTCCTCGCCCTACCAGCCGGGCGGCGGTTCGTACGGCGGCGGTGGCGGCGCCGGCGGCGAGGGTGGCGACGGCGGGGGCTCCGGCCGTCGGCGCGGGCCGTGGGGCTGGGTGGTCGGCGGGATCGCCGTGCTGCTCGCCGCCGGTGCCGGGATCGCCTTCGCGCTCAGCGGCAGCCACGACGACAACACCCACCTCACGCCGAACACGCCGGCCCCGGTGATCAGCACCACCGAGCCCACCGCGCCGGCCCAGAGCGGCCAGTCGACCCCGCCGCCGTCATTGTCCGGCAGCCGGCGGCCGCAGCAGCCGACCGACAGCGGCAACTACCCGGGCAACGGCGGTGGCAGCAACAACGTGTCGCCCTCGCCCCGGCACAGCACGACTCCGTCGCCGAGTCAGACGCCGACGGCGACCGGCAGCCACGGCCCCACGGCCAGCTCGTCGGCGACCGGCGGGGCGACGTCCGGCCCGTCGACGCCGAGTTCGGGCGGTGGTGGCACGCTGCCACCGGTGCCGACCAAGACGGGCCCGCCGGTGACAGCGTCGGCTACGTCGGGGACGTCGAACTGATCACTCGGCTCAGTTGGTGAAGGCGTCCAGGACCTGTTCGTACTCCTGGCACCACCACGCCAACTGGCCCGCCGAGGCGGGGTAGAGCGGGTCGGCCCGGTGGTCGGCCCGCTGGTAGCGCCACTGCAGCATCCAGAAGTCGTTCAGCCGCTCCCACCAGACCCGGTGGGCGGCGGCGGCCAGGTGCTCGGCGGTGGCCGCTCCGGAGGCCCGGTAGGCCTGGGAGTAGCGGCGGACCCGGACCAGGTCCAGGGTTCCGGTGGTCCGGTCGTTGAACAGCAGGGTGGCGGCCCGCACGGCCTCCTCGGCGCGTGGCTGGGGGCCGAGCTTGTCCCAGTCGAGGACGGCCGCGACGCGTTCGCCGTCGTACAGCAGGTTGAGGCCGTGGAAGTCGCCGTGGGTCCAGCCGGTGGGCGGGGCGGTGCGCGGGTCGGGGCGGCGGTGGGCGTGCTCGGCGAGCAGTTCCAGCCGTTCGCCGAGCCGTCGTTCGACCAGGGCGTCCAACTCGTCGTACGGGCGGTGTTCGCGGGCGCGGCGCTGCAGTTCGCGGGCGAGTTCCGCGCTGTCGAGGGGGTCGGCGCTGCGGTAACCGGCGGGCTGGTCGAGGGGGGCGCAGACGTCGTCGAGCGCGCCGTGCAGTCGGCCGAGCAGCGTGCCGAGCGTGCCGCACTGCGGGAGGGTGAGCTCCGTACCGTGCTGGTGTCGGCCGTCGACCCAGGGGAAGAGCGCGAACAGCCGGCCGCCCAGTCCGGCGATCGTGCCGCCATGGTCTGCGCAGGTCAGCGGGGGTGCGACGGGTAGCCCGAGGGCGTGGAGGTCGGTCATCGCGCGGTGGTGGGCGAGGACCTTCGGGCGGTTGGCGGTGGCGGCGTCGACGTAGCACTTCAGGAAGTGCGGCCCGGCCTCGGTGGTGACCCGGTAGCCCCGGTTCAGCAGGCCTTCGGCGACCGGCTCGACGGCCAGCAGCCGCCCAACCCGGTAGCGGGCCAGAACCTCGGTGAGTGCACTGCGCGGAACGGGCGGACTGAGGGTCCCTATCGGCGGGGCGGAGAGGTCGGGGCGGGCCGGGGCGCAGGCGAGGGTCTGGCTGAAAGTCACGTGCAGAGGTTATGGCCCTCTGGTGGGGGCCCTTGACAAACCATCAGGCATGTGACAAAGGGCCGATTCAGTACTGGTGGTCGGCCTGGTGCCGGGCCACGAAGGCCGCCGCCTGGGTGCGTCGCTCCATGCCCATCTTGGCGAGCAGGCTGGAGACGTAGTTCTTCACCGTCTTCTCGGCCAGGTGCAGTTCGTTGCCGATCTGGCGGTTGGTCATCCCCTCCCCGATCAGGTCGAGGATCCGCCGCTCTTGCTTGGTGAGCTGCGCCAGCCGCTCGTCCTCCCGCTCCCCGCCGTCGCGCAGCCGGGCGAGCACCCGGCTGGTGGCGACCGGGTCGAGCAGGGAGCGGCCGGCCGCGACGTCCCGGACGGCGGTGATCAGGTCGGTGCCCCGGATCGCCTTCAGGACGTAGCCGGAGGCGCCCGCCATGATCGAGTCGAACAGCGCCTCGTCGTCCGAGAAGGAGGTCAGCATCAGACACTTGATCGCGGGCAGCCGGGACCGGACCTCGCGGCAGACCTCGACCCCGTTGCCGTCCGGCAGCCGGACGTCGAGCACCGCCACGTCGGGGTGGACCGCCGGGATCCGGGTGAGCGCCTCGGCGGCCGTGCCGGCCTCGCCGACCACCTCGATGTCGTCCTCGACCGACAGCAGATCGTGCACGCCCCGCCGGACGATCTCGTGGTCGTCGAGGAGGAACACCCTGATACGTCCGTTATCAGCCACGCCCAAAGCCTCCCATATCACCGTACATAAGGCCTATCGCCCGGCCCGCCGCGAGGGCGCGATCCGGCCACGGTCGCCGAAACCGATACCGAGAACCCCCTTACGCACGGGCTTCCGCCCGGATAACGTGCGCTGGTGTCCTGAAGGCGCTCGAATTGAGAGCTGCGTCACGCCGCCCGTCACCCCCACCCTTCCGACGGCGAGCCGGACGCGGCACCCTCGGGGTTGTCGGCCCTGAACAAGTAGGACGTCCTAGCGCAAGCGCGCCAAGGGCGGACGCTGGGTAACGTTCTCGTGAGGGACGCCGTCGGAACAGGATCACCACCTGCCACGCAGTGGGTGCGCACACCCACGCGCGCCCCGCGAGGCGGTGACCGGACCGGTCACCGGCGACCCCGGGCGGCCGGACAGACCGAGGAGTGAACGTGACCGTCAAAAGCACGGCGAGGGCTCGCAAGAAGGCGGCCCCCGGCGTCCCTGACACCCTCCGCGCCACGGGTACGGACGCCCAGCCGGAGCTCGTCCAGCTGCTCACCCCGGAAGGCGAGCGGGTCGAGCACCCGGACTACCCGCTCACCACCACTCCGGAGGAGCTGCGCTCCCTCTACCGCGACCTGGTGCTGGTGCGCCGGTTCGACGGCGAGGCGACCGCCCTCCAGCGCCAGGGCGAGCTGGGCCTGTGGGCCTCGCTGCTGGGCCAGGAGGCCGCCCAGGTCGGCTCCGGCCGCGCCATGCGCACCGGCGACTACGCCTTCCCCACCTACCGCGAGCACGGCGTGGCCTGGTGCCGCGACGTCGACCCGCTGAACCTGCTCGGCATGTTCCGCGGGGTGAACCACGGCGGGTGGGACCCGAACGAGAAGAACTTCCACCTGTACACCATCGTGATCGGCGCGCAGACCCTGCACGCCACCGGTTACGCGATGGGCATCACCAAGGACGGCGCCGACGACGCGGTGATCGCGTACTTCGGCGACGGCGCCTCCAGCCAGGGCGACGTCAACGAGGCCTTCACCTTCGCCTCCGTCTACAACGCCCCGGTGGTGTTCTTCTGCCAGAACAACCAGTGGGCGATCTCCGAGCCCACCACCACCCAGACCAAGATCCCGCTGTACCGCCGCGCCTCCGGCTTCGGCTTCCCCGGCGTGAGGGTGGACGGCAACGACGTGCTGGCCTGCCTCGCCGTCACCCGCTGGGCGCTCGACCACGCCCGCACCGGCAACGGCCCGGTGCTGATCGAGGCCTTCACCTACCGGATGGGCGCGCACACCACCTCCGACGACCCCACCCGCTACCGGCTCGCCGAGGAGACCGAGGCCTGGAAGGCCAAGGACCCCATCCTGCGGCTGCGCGCCCACCTGGAGAAGGAGGGCCTGGCGGACGAGGCGTTCTTCGCCGCGGTCGACGCCGAGAGCGAGCAGCTGGGCCTGCGGGTGCGCGAGGGCGTGCGCAGCATGCCGGACCCGGACCCGACGCTGATCTTCGACCACGTGTACAGCGAGCCGCACACGCTGGTCGATGAGGAACGGGCCGAATACGTCGAGTACGCGGCCTCCTTCGAGGCGGGGGAGAACCACTGATGGCCGGTCAGCTGAGCATCGCCAAGGCGCTCAACGAGGCGCTGCGCAAGTCGCTGGAGAACGACCCGAAGACCGTCCTGATGGGCGAGGACATCGGCAAGCTCGGCGGCGTCTTCCGGATCACCGACGGCCTGCAGAAGGACTTCGGCGAGGACCGGGTCATCGACAGCCCGCTGGCCGAGTCCGGCATCATGGGCACCGCGATCGGCCTCGCGCTGCGCGGCTACCGACCGGTCGTGGAGATCCAGTTCGACGGTTTCGTCTACCCGGCCTTCGACCAGATCGTCTCCCAGCTGGCCAAGATGCACGCCCGTGCGCTGGGCCACGTCAAGATGCCGGTCACCGTCCGCATCCCCTACGCGGGTGGCATCGGCGCGGTCGAGCACCACAGCGAGTCGCACGAGGCGTACTTCGCGCACACCGCCGGCCTGCGGGTGGTCAGCCCGTCCAGCGCCCACGACGCCCACTGGATGCTGCGCCAGGCCATCGAGTCGGACGACCCGGTCATCTTCCTGGAGCCCAAGCGGCGCTACTGGGACAAGGGCGAGGTCGGCGCCGCCGCCGACCTGGGCCTGCACGACGCCCGGATCGTCCGCCCCGGCACCGACGCGACGCTGATCGCGTACGGCCCGATGGTCAAGGTCTGCCTGGAGGCCGCCGCGGCCGCCGAGGAGGACGGCCGCCGGCTGGAGGTCGTCGACCTGCGCTCGCTCTCCCCGGTGGACTTCGCCACCCTGGAGGAGTCGGTCAAGCGCACCGGGCGGGCCGTCGTGGTGCACGAGGCGCCGGTCTTCCTGGGCATGGGCGCCGAGCTGGCCGCCCGCCTGACCGAGCGGTGCTTCTACCACCTGGAGGCACCGGTCCTGCGGGTCGGCGGCTACTACGCGCCGTACCCGCCGTCCCGGGTCGAGGAGGCGTTCCTGCCCGACCTGGACCGCGTACTCGACGCCGTCGACCGTGCGCTCGCGTACTGATACCGGGGAGCGAAGATGACCACCGAAGTTCGCTCGCTCCGCGAGTTCAAGATGCCCGACGTGGGCGAGGGCCTCACCGAGGCCGAGATCCTCAGCTGGTACGTCAAGCCCGGTGACACCGTCACCGACGGGCAGGTCGTCTGCGAGGTGGAGACCGCCAAGGCGGCGGTGGAGCTGCCGATCCCGTTCAACGGGGTCGTCGAGCAGCTCTTCTTCCCCGAGGGGGCGACGGTCGCCGTCGGCACCGTGATCATCTCGGTCGCGGTGGCCGGCGAGGCGGTGGCCGCTCCGGCCGCCGCGCCCGCACCCGCACCCGCCGCGGCGGAGGCGGCCGCCGAGACCGAGCCGGAGCGCCGGGAGGTGCTGGTCGGGTACGGCCCGCGCACCGGCGGCAGCCAGCGCCGGGCCCGGCGGACGACCACCACCGTCAAGACCGTCGCCGCGCCGAAGCCGGCCCAGGCCGCCCCGGCCCAGGCCGCACCGGTCGCACCGGCGCCGGCCGCGCCCGCCCCGGTGGCCGAAGCGCCGGTCGGCGACCGGCCGTTGGCCAAACCGCCGGTGCGCAAGCTGGCCAAGGACCTCGGCATCGACCTGCGCGCCGTCACCCCGACCGGCCCGGACGGCGTGATCACCCGCGAGGACCTGCACGCCCACGCCGCGGCCCAGGCCGCCCCGGCGGCACCGGTAGCGGAGGCCGAGGAGGCCGCGGAGGCCGCCGTAGCCGTCGAGTCCGCGACGGTCGCGGCGCCGGTGTCCGCGCCCGCGACGGGCGACGTCCGGGTGCCGATCAAGGGCGTCCGCAAGGCGACCGCGCAGGCGATGGTGGCCTCGGCCTTCACCGCCCCGCACGTCACCGAGTTCGTGCAGGTCGACGTGACCCGCACGATGAAGTTCGTCCGCCGGCTCAAGGAGAGCGGCGAGCTGGGCCGGGACGTCCGGGTCAGCCCGCTGCTGCTGGTCGCCAAGGCGCTGCTCACCGCGATCAAGCGCCACCCCGAGATCAACGCGCAGTGGGACGAGGCGGCCCAGGAGATCGTGGTCAAGGGCCAGGTGAACCTCGGCATCGCCGCGGCCACCCCGCGCGGCCTGATCGTCCCGAACATCAAGGACGCCGGGTCCCGCACGCTCTCCGGCCTCGCCGTCGCGCTCGGCGAGCTGGTGGAGACCGCCCGCCAGGGCAAGACCCCGCCGGCCGACATGCAGGGCGGCACGGTCACCATCACCAACGTCGGCGTCTTCGGCGTCGACACCGGCACCCCGATCCTCAACCCCGGCGAGGCGGCCATCCTCGCCTTCGGGGCGGTCCGGGAGCTGCCGTGGGTGCACAAGGGCAAGGTCGTCCCACGCCAGGTGACCACCCTCGCGCTCTCCTTCGACCACCGCTTGGTGGACGGGGAGTTGGGCTCCAAGGTGCTGGCCGACGTGGCCGCGCTGCTGGAGCACCCGAAGCGCCTGATCACCTGGGGCTGACGCCCCGCCGGGAACAGCGAGAAGGGGCCCTCCTCCGTACCGCCGTACGGAGCAGGGCCCCTTCGTCGTGCCCGCCCGACGACTACCGCTGGGGACGGAGCCGACGGACGGCGATCAGGACGCCGGCACCGAGCGCGAGGAGCGCGGCGGAGGAGAGGGCGAGGAAGGCATTGGTGGAGGAGGCACCGGTCTGCGCCAGCTCCGGGGTTCCGGCGGGCGCGGCGGTGGCGGGTGCGGCGGACGGGGTGGCGACCGGACCGGCGGGCTTCTCGGCCGCAGCCTTCTCGGCCGGAGCCTTCTGGGCCGGAGCCTTCTCGGCGGCGGGAACGGCTGCGGTGGGCTTGGCGGCGGGCACCGCGTGGGCCACGGACATCTCCCTGAACTCGGACTCGCCGCCCTTGTGGTCTTCGGCCGATCCGGAGACGGAAACCTGGAGGCGGGTCAGCTTCGTCGAGGCCTTGGCGGAGAGCCCCACCCGGAAGGTGAAGTGGGTGGCCCGGCCGTCCTGCAGCGCCTCGCTGAAACCGGTCTCCCCGCCGTAGAACCCGTCAGAGGAGGAACCCCGGTCGATCTGCTGCCAGCCGCCCTGCGGAGTGCGGGCCTCGATCGTCAGCATGCTGTCGTCGAAGGGGCCGTCCCCCACCACGCCACGGAAGCTGATGCCTGCCTTCACCTCCTGGTAGGGCGCGCCGGTGAAGTTCGCCACCTCGACCGGAACCTCGACCTTCGGACCCCCGGCGGTGATGCTCAGCGACTTCGTCATGAAGAACCCGGCTTCGACGTGGCCGTGGTGCGCGACCACGGCGGTCGGGGCTGCGGTGGGCTCGGCGGCCCAGGAGGTGTCGGCGGCGATCACCTGGACGCCGCCCGCGAGGATGGTGGTGGCGGCGAGGGCGGCGATGCGGCGGCGGCCGGAGAAGGAGCGGTCGTTCTTCGCAAAGCGGTTGATAACGGACGCGCGCATGACGTGACTCCCCAGGGTCATGTGACTGACGGTGTGTGTGGGTGAAGACGACCGGCTCCGCTGCTGTCGAGCGGTAGCGCCCCCCGGCTCCGCCGGTCTCGCTCTCCGTGCCTTCACCCTGATAGACGTCCATCCCCGCCGGGGGTTGCAGGTGGGTTGAAAAGTTTTTTCGGGAGTCTTCGAGCGGGCTCCGGGATACTGCCGGAATGACGGATGAGCTGACGGTCCGACCGGAGAAGACGGCGGTCGAGGACGGGGAGCGTCGCTCGCTGCGGCGGGACGTGTCGGGGCCGGCGCTGCTGGCCGGGCTGGTGTGCGTGGCGGTGTCCTTCTCGGGGCCGCTGGTGGTGGTGCTCGCGGCGGCCGCCGCCGGGCGGCTGGACCAGGCGCACACCGCCTCCTGGATCTGGGCGGTGGCGATCGGCAGCGGGGTGAGCGGCTTCGCGCTCAGCTGGTGGACCCGGACGCCGGTGGTCACCGCCTGGTCCACTCCGGGGGCCGCGCTGCTGGTGACCAGCCTGGGCGGCTACCCGTACCGCGAGGCGGTGGGGGCGTTCCTGGTGAGCGCGGTGGTGGTGGCGCTGTTCGGGGTGACCGGCTGGTTCGGCCGGCTGATCGCGGCGGTGCCGGCGGGGATCGTGAACGCGATGCTGGCGGGCATCCTGTTCTCCTTCGGCGCGGGGATCTTCGGTGCCGTGCACAGCGCGCCGGTGCTGGTGGTGGGCGGTTTCGCGGCCTTCCTGCTGGCCAAGCGGCTGGTGCCGCGGTACGCGGTACCGGTCGCGCTGGTGGTCGGCGGGGTGCTGGCAGCGCTCACCGTGGGGCTGCCGCTGCACCTGGGCTCGGGCGGGCCGACGGTGCCGGTGCTGACGGTGCCGGCCTTCTCCTGGTCGGCCCTGGTGGGGCTGGCGCTGCCGCTCACCATCGTCACGCTGGCCTCGCAGAACGCACCCGGCCTCGGGGTGATGCGGGCCTTCGGCTACCGGGCGGACGACCGGCTGCTGATCGGCTCGACCGGCGCGGTGTCGGTGCTGATGGCGCCGTTCGGCTCGCCCGGGGTGAACCTGGCGGCGATCACCGCGGCGATCTGCTCGGGCCCGGAGGCCCACCCGGATCCGCGCCGCCGGTACGTCGCGGGGATGTCCTCGGGCGTGCTGTACGTGCTGGTGGGCAGCTTCGGCGGGGTGCTGGTGAGCCTGTTCACCGGGCTGCCGAAGGAGTTGATCGCGGTGATCGCCGGGATCGCGCTGCTGGCCTCGTTGCAGGGCAGTCTGGCGACGGCTGTCGCCGAGGAGCGCGGGCGGGACGCCGCTGTGGTGACCTTCCTGGCGAGTGCCTCGGGGATGAGCCTGTTCGGGATCGGCTCGGCCTTCTGGGGGCTGCTCTTCGGGCTGGGGACGCATCTCCTGCTGGACCTGGGGAGGCGTGCCCGGGGTTGAGGTCCGGGGAGCGATGACCGCCGCCCGAGATTGATTGGTATGACTGGCATGGTTTGGATCGTTCGGCCAGGTCGGTGACTTTTTCTTCGGCCGGTGGGGGCGACACGCCGGTCCGGGTACGTCTCCGCTCCACCACCCGGGCGACGCCGGGTGACCGGAGCCCCGAGGACGAACCCCTATGCCTTACGGCACCCCAGGCCGTCTCGTCCGGAGTCTGGCCGCGCTCGTGCTGGTGTCCACCGCCGTACTCCCCGCCGCCCTGGAGCTGGTCGGCCCGTCGCCGTTCGGCGTGATCGGGCCGGGCGCCCCGGCCGACCGGGCGGTGCCGCCGCACTCCGCGCTCCGCGCCGACCAGCGGATACCCGCGGCCGCCCCGACCTTCGACATACGCCGCACCGGGGACCCGGCCAACCGGATCACCCTGGTCCTGCTCGGCGACGGCTACACGGGTGACGAGCAGGAGCTGTTCCGCCAGCAGGCCGACAAGGCCTGGCACGCCCTGATGGACGTCGAACCGTTCCGCACCTACCAGGGCTTCTTCAACATAAGGCGGGTCGAGGTGGTCTCCCCGGTCTCCGGGATCGCCGAGACGGAGAGCCACGGCCACCGCCCCGCCACCCCGCTCGGGATGCACTTCTGGTGCGAGGGCACGGCCCGGCTGCTGTGCGCCGACGAGTCCGCCACCGCCCGGTACGCGGGGGACGGCGCGGGACCGCAGTACCTGATAGCGCTGGCCAACTCCTCGGAGTACGGCGGCGCCGGCGGCACCGGTGTGACCACCCTGTCCGGGGGCAGCCCGGACGCCGGGCGGATCATCCAGCACGAGATCGGCCACACCGTGGGGGACCTCGGCGACGAGTACGACAGCGCCCCGGACGACCCCGACTACCCGAACCTCTCCACCCTCAACGCCGACGACATGCGCCGGAAGCAGACCAAGTGGTGGCGCTGGCTGGGCGCCGAGTCCCCCGACGGCGCCGGGACCGTCGGGGCCTACCGCAGCGCCAACGGCCTCTACCGGCCCACCCCCGACTCGGTGATGCGCACCCTGGGCAGCGCCTACAACCTCCCCTCCCGCGAGGCGATCATCGAGGAGATCTACCGCAAGGTCCGGCCGACCGACGCGCCCTCGCCGCCGCCCGGCGAGGTGGCCGGGCGCCCCCGGCTGGACGTCCGGCCGGTGCCGCTGACCGGCACCCGGCAGCTGAAGGTGGAGTGGAAGGTGGACGGCGTGCCGGTGACGACGCAGGCCGTGAACGGCGGGTCGCTGGACACCTCGCAGCTGGACCTGCCCCCCGGCCGGACGGCCACCGTGACCGCGACCGTCCGGGACACCACGGACTGGGTGCGGGACGAGGCCTTCCGGGACCGCTACATGACCAGGTCGGTGTCCTGGACGGTGACCGGCTGAGAGCGGCCCGGGGGCGGCTGAGACCGGCTGGGACAGGCGGGGACCGGCTGGGCCCGTCCGGGACCGTTCGACGGCGAACCCGGCGAAGCCGTTCTCACCCCGGGCTGGGCGTCCAATCATGGGATGACTAGTCTGGGCGGACTATGACCGTGGAGCCCGCCCGCTCAGATCCGTCCCTGTCCGTCCCCGCTCCCCGTCCCGCCGTCCAGACCCCGGCCGCCGCCCAGTCCGCGACCGCCGTCCAGACCGCGACCGCCGCCGCGCCCCCGGCCGCCGCTGCACTCTCGCCGTCCGGCGGCCGCGCGGCCTGGCTCGCCTGGTCGGTCGGCGTCAGCGTCTACGTCCTGGCCGTCATCCACCGCACCAGCCTCGGCGTCGCCGGACTGGACGCCGCCGAGCGCTTCGGCATCGGGGCCTCGGCGCTGTCCACCTTCTCGATCCTCCAGGTGCTGGTCTACGCGGCCATGCAGGTCCCGGTCGGCCTGCTGGTCGACCGGTTCGGACCGCGCCGGGTGCTGTTGCTCGGGGTGGTGCTGCTCAGCACCGGTCAGCTGGCCTTCGCGTTCAGTTCCTCCTTCGCCCCGGCACTGGTCTCCCGGGCGGTGCTCGGCTGCGGCGACGCGATGACCTTCATCAGCGTGCTGCGGATCGCCGCCCGCTGGTTCCCGGCGGCGAAGAACCCGTTCGTCGCCCAGCTGACCGGTCTGGCCGGGATGGGCGGCAACCTCGTCACCACGGTGGTGCTCGCCCAGGCGCTGCACGACGAGGGCTGGACGCCCACCTTCACCGCGATCGCGCTGCTCGGCGTGGCGGTGTTCGCCCTGGTCGCGCTCTGCCTGAAGGACGCCCCGGCCACGGAGGCGCCGGTCCGGCCGGTCGAGCGCCGGGACCGGCCCGGGATCGGCCGCCAGGTCCTCGACTGCTGGCGGGAACCGGGCACCCGCTTGGGCCTGTGGATCCACTTCACCACCCAGTTCCCCGGCAACACCTTCGGCCTGCTCTGGGGCCTGCCCTACCTGGTGGAGGCCCAGGGCATGTCCCGGGCCGCGGCCGGCGGGCTGCTGACCCTGCTGGTGCTCTCCAACATGAGCTTCGGCTTCGCCTTCGGCCGGGTGGTCTCCCGCACCGCCCGGGCCCGGATGCCGATCGTGTTCGGCGTCCTCTCCGCCACCGGACTGGGCTGGGCGCTGGTGCTCTCCTGGCCGGGCGGGCACCCGCCGACCTGGCTGCTGGTCGGGCTCATCCTGGTGATGGGCAGCAACGGGCCGGCCTCGCTGGTCGGCCTGGACTACGCCCGGGCCGGGAACCCGGTGGAGCGGCTCGGCACCGCCTCCGGGATCGTCAACATGGGCGGCTTCATCGGCACGATGATCACCCTGTTCGGCGTCGGGGTGCTGCTGGACGCGCTCTCCCCGGACGGTGCCGGGGCGTACTCGGCCACCGCCTTCCGTTGGGCGTTCTGCTGGCAGTACGTCCCGCTGGCCGTGGGTACGGCGATGATCCTCAGGCTCCGCCGGAAGGTCGCGGCGGCCGCGGCCTGATCCCGTACGTCCGGGGGCCGGCGGAGCCTCGGAAGCACGCTCCCGGGCCCAGGGCCCTCATGGCCTCGGGGCCTCGGGGCCTCGGGGCGTCAGATGGTGACCGAGAAGTTGGCCAGCACCCGCTCGGCCAGCTCCTTGTCCCCCTCGACGGCCACCGGGCCGGGCCGGCCGCGCCCGCAGGCGAGCCGCAGGTAGGTCTCCCAGTCCATGGTGAGCTGGACGTCGGGGGCCAGGCTGATCGACTCGTCCACGGTGCCGCGCCCGGCGGCGTCCACCCGCACGGTGCGCAGGAACTCCACCGGGCCGGTGACGTCCACCACCAGCGTCGTCCCCGCCGGGGCGCCCGCGTCGTGGGCGACGGCCTTGGGCAGCCGCTCCAGCAGGACGTCCCGGGCGATCAGCGCCCCCGGCGCGGCCAGGTTGCCGGGGCTCTCCAGGGCCCGCCGCAGGTCCTGCTCGTGCACCCAGACGTCGAAGGCCCGCATCCGCAGCAGCTCGTGGTACGGGACGTCCCGCGCGAAGGGGCCGGCCGACCAGCGCACCGGCTCCTCGGGCGTCTGCTTGGCGTTGCGCAGCGCCCGGGAGCGGCGGATGATCGTGTACTCCAGCTCACTGGTCATCTCCAGCGCCGTGTGGCAGCGGCGCTTGTCGACCGGCAGCTCGATGTAGCGGGCGAACTCGGTGGTGACGTGGCGAAGGTCACGCGGCAGCGAGTGGATCGGGCGCGGGTCGCCGAGCAGTTCGGACTCGACCGCGATCACATGCGACACGATGTCCCGGACCGACCAGCCGGGGCACTCGGTGGCCCGGTTCCAGGAGCCTTCGGGGAGGGGGGCGACCAGCTCCGATATGGACTCGATGCTGTGCGTCCACGCCTCGGTGTAAGCCTGCACGGTCTGGTTGTCCGTCACGGGAATCTCCGGCCCTCCGTCAGCTTTCCTACGCTCCGCGCCCCGCGGCCGCGGCCGCCCGGGATGGTCCGGCTTCCGGGCGCACTCGCTAACCGCACGTTACGCTGCCGGGAGACAGCTGGGCAGCGCTTTCGGGTGATGATCGTAGGTCTCTTGCCGTGGACGGTGGTACTGTGCGCGCTTCATTGATCCAACTCGCCGTCTCGGACGCCGAGCCGCCCGCCGAGCGGCGGGCCAGGGCGGCGGCGCTGGTGCGGGCCCAGCAGGGCGCCGACCTGGTGGTCCTGCCGGAGTTGTGGCCGCTCGGCGGCTTCGCCTACGACCTCTGGTCGGAGGGCGCCGAGACCCTGGACGGGCCCACCTCGGACGCGATGGCGGCGGCCGCCCGGGCCGCCGGGGTCTGGCTGCACGCCGGTTCGATCGTCGAACGCGACCCGGACGGTCCGATCTACAACACCTCGCTGCTGTTCGCCCCGGACGGCGAGCTGGTGCACACCTACCGCAAGATCCACCGCTTCGGTTTCGACAGCGGCGAGGCGGTGGTGATGGGCGCCGGGCAGGAGATCGTCACCGCGCCCACCGACTTCGCCACGCTGGGCCTGGCCACCTGCTACGACCTGCGCTTCCCGGAGCTGTTCCGGGCGCTGCTGGACGCCGGGGCGCAGCTGCTGGTGGTCCCCGCCGCCTGGCCGGCCCGGCGGCGCGAGCACTGGACGCTGCTGGCCCGGGCGCGGGCCGTGGAGGAGCAGGCCTTCGTGCTGGCCTGCAACACCGCCGGCACCCACGCCGGGGTCGAGCAGGCCGGGCACAGCATCGTGGTGGACCCGTGGGGCCGGGTGCTGGCGGAGGCCGGGGCGGAGGAGGAGGTGCTGACCGTCGAGTTCGACCCGGCCGAGGTGGGCAAGGCGCGCGAGGAGTTCCCGGTGCTGCGCGACCGACTGCTCGGCATCCCGGCGCCGGTCCAGCGCTGAGGCCGGTCCGGCGCTGAGGTCGGTCCGGCGGGTGTCGCCGGCCGCCGCCGGGCCGGTTGCCGCCGGGCCGTCGCGCGCTTCCCGAGGGTTGGTTCGTACCTGCTCCCGACCGGTTTGAGAAGATGAGCACTCGTCGTGTTCCCTGCCGCTCGTCGGCCGGTCCGTCGCGGGTCGGCACGGCGGCCCGCCCGAGGAGGTCTCGCATGTCCGGCAACGGCGCAAGCGACACCCCCCGTCCCGTTATCCACCGCAACAGCCTGCGCGAACAGATCGCCGGGGCGCTGCGCGAGGAGATGATGGCCGGCCGGTTGGCGGCCGGCCGCAACTTCACCGTCAAGGAGATCGCGGAGCTCTACGGCGTCTCCGCGACCCCGGCCCGCGAGGCCCTGGTCGACCTCGGCGCCCAGGGGCTGCTGCGGGCCGAGCACCACCGCGGCTTCACGGTGCCGGAGCTGTGCTGGGACGACTTCCTGGAGATCTTCGAGTCCAGGGTCCTGCTCACCGACAGCTTCTACCGCCAGTTCGCCGCCCGCCGGGCACTGCCCGACCTCACCCGGCTGCCCTCGCTGCGCCGCCGGGCGGACGCGGCGGTGCGGGCCGCCCGGGTCGGGAACCTGGACGTGATGGTGGGCTGCGACCGCCGGTTCTGGCAGGAGGTCTCCGCCCTGCTCGGCAACCGCCGGATCGGGGACTACCTGGACTGGCTGCGGGTGCAGTCCTGGATGTTCGCCGCCCCCTACCTGCGGGAGATGCCCACCCTGGGCGGGGTCTGCTGGGATCGCCACCAGGACCTGGTCGAGGCGATCGGGGCCGGCGACCTCGACGGCGCGCACCGGATCGTCTGCGAGTACAACCTGTTCACCGTCCGGCTGCTGGCCGATCTGGCCGGGCGCCCGCTGGAGTCGGTGACGGTGCTCGCGCTGCTCACCGAGGGCGCCGCGGCGGAGCCGCCGGTGCCCGCCGATCCCCCGTCGCCGTCATCAGAGCCGTCGTCAGCGCCGTCATCGGCGCCGTCCTCAGAGCTGCGGTCGGGGCCGTCGGCTCCCGGGCAGCTCGCGCCGGAGCCGGGGCCGGCCGGGGCGGGATGGACGACCGGCGCGGGGCGGCCCCGGCGGAGCGAGGAGGTCGGCCGGGAGCTGGGCCGGGAGCTCGGCCTCGGCCTCGGCCTGGTGCCGCAACCGCGCTGGGCGCCGCACGGGCGGTTCGGCCGGCGGCTGCCCGAGCCGCCCCCCGAGGCTCCGCAGGGCCGGCCCGGTCCGCACCCCGCGCCGGGCCGGTAGGGTGGCGGGCGTCGAACCCGCTGCCCGGGCAAGGGCCGTCCGGGTGCCGACCGCCCCCGTCGTCGCCCCGCCCCGCGGGCGATCCCCGCCGTCCGGAGAGGAACTGCCGGCCATGGCCTGCGACCTCTGGCTCGTCCCGCTGGTGGACGTGCTGAGCCACAGCCCCGACAACCCCTTCCGGGACGACCTCGCGCTCTACAACGCGGCGCTGGCCTCCCGCGGGCTGCCCCAGATGCCGGTCTACCAGTACGTCCCCGGGCTGAGCGGCGCGGTCGAGCCGATAGCCGCCTTCGACTACGACTCGCTGCACTTCCTGCGCCGCGCCTACCTGCTGGGGCTCACCGGCCTGGACATCACCCCGGTCGACTCGCTCGGCGGCGACTACGAACAGTTGCTGGAGATGTTCGAGACCAGCGCCGAACAGTCGCACCTGGTCTGGCACTTCGACCACGCCGGCGCGTACGTGCCGATCGAGTTCGCCACCCCGCTGGTGGACGAGACGCTGCTCGCCTCCGGCGGCCCGCTCGGCTCCAGCCATGGACTGCTGCGCGAACTGCAGGCCGTGGCACCGGCGCTGGGGATCGACCCGGTCAACCCGCCGGACCCGACCCGCCCGCTCAGCCCGACCGGCCTGGAGCAGCCGTTCGGGCCGCCGATCGACGACGTGCACCCCTTCGCCCGCGAGCGCCACGCCTGGTCGGGCCTGTACGCGGCGGCGACCCGCAGCCTCGCCCAGGGCTCGATGATCGTCTTCGCGTAGCGCGCCGCCCGGGGAACCGGCACCGCGGCCGGTCCGGTGACCTCCGCGGCGGCCGGTCCGGCGGGCTACCGCAGCGGACCCTCCGGCGGCCGCTGGCGCGGCATGGTGGGCCGGGTGCCCGGCGGCGGCAGCACCCGCACCTGGGCGCCCACCCCGGCTTCGGTGCGCCCGCCCCAGGCGCCCGGGGACTGCGTCGGCAGCTGGGTCATCGAGGCGCGGAACTCCAGCATCCACTCCGAGGTCTCGGTGCGGACCATGTCGGAGACGTCCTCGCAGAACCGGCGCAGCACGCCCAGGCAGCGTTCGGCGGCCTCGCCCGCGGTGCCCTCGGTCGGGCCGAGCACCTCGCGCACGCACTCCGACGCCCAGTCGAACTGGAAGGCCTCCAGGCGGCGTTGCAGGGCCTGCGCGGTGGAGACGTCCCGCATCCAGCCGGAGGTGAGGCCGAAGGCCCGGTCGGCGCCGTAGCAGGCGACGGAGAGCGCGAGTCCCACGTAGCCCCAGCCGGCACCGTGCGAGAGGGCGCCGGTCAGCTCCACCAGCGGGGCGGTCACCCCGCCCACCGCGAAACCGGCCGTGCCGAAGCGCAGCAGGCGGGCCCAGCGCCGCTTCCAGATGCGGTCCCGGCGGTACCACTCGATCGCCTCGACCGCCCGCTCCTCGGACCAGCGGTAGAGCTCCTCCAGCCGCTCGGCGGGCTCGCCCCAGTCCCCCAGCGGGAACTGTCGGGTGCTCAGATCGGTACGGCGACGGGTGGAGGCCTGGGGTACGACGGCGGCGACGGGCTGGTCCTCCTCGCCGATCTCCTTGCCCCAGGCACTCTCCTCGGGCTGCATTTCCGGCTGGCTCACCTGTGGGGCTCCCTGTGGCGGGCGGGCGGCTTGGTCTGTCGGCGCATCGGCTGACGTGGCGTCTGCCGGTGGTTGTCCAACAGCACTTCTTACCGCCAAATGGCTGACCATGGGGGCCTTCCACGGTGATCGTTATCGGTTTCGGCCACCGGAACCCGAGGTGAGCGGGTTGCGGGGGGCGGCGGAATTTCACCCGTCCGAGCGAGGCCGCGGTGACCGTTCGTCCTGACCCGGACACCCGGCGCGCGCTCCATCCCCGTCGTCTTGGAGGTTCCTCCTACGTCGTCGGCGTACGGAGCTCTTCTGCTGGATGATCCGACGGGACCGGAGCGCGGCCGGAACGGGCCACCGACTACGCTGCCAGGCGTGAAGGTCCTCGTCATCGGCGGCGGCGCCCGCGAACACGCCCTGTGCCGCTCCCTGTCCCAAGATCCCTCCGTGACCGAGTTGCACTGCGCCCCGGGCAATGCCGGGATCGCCGGCGTGGCGACGGTCCACCCGGTCGACCAGCTGGACGGCGCCCGGGTCGCCGAGCTGGCCCTGCGGCTCGGCGCCGACCTGGTGGTGGTGGGCCCGGAGGCACCGCTGGTGGCCGGCGTCGCCGACGCCGTCCGCGCGGCCGGCGTCCCGGTGTTCGGCCCCTCCGGCGCGGCCGCCAGGCTGGAGGGCTCGAAGGCCTTCGCCAAGGACGTGATGGCCGCCGCCGGCGTGCCCACCGCCCGCTCCTACGTCTGCACCACCCCCGAGGAGGCGGCCGCGGCGCTGGACGCCTTCGGCGCGCCGTACGTGGTCAAGGACGACGGCCTGGCCGCCGGCAAGGGCGTCGTGGTCACCTCCGACCGCGAGGCCGCGCTGGCGCACGCCGCCGCCTGCATGGGGGCGCCTCCCGGCCGTCAAGGCCGGGGGAGCGTGGTCATCGAGGAGTACCTGGACGGCCCCGAGGTCTCGCTGTTCGCGATCACCGACGGCACCACCGTGCTGCCGCTGCAGCCCGCGCAGGACTTCAAGCGGGCGCTGGACGGCGACGAGGGCCCCAACACGGGCGGCATGGGCGCCTACTCGCCGCTGCCGTGGGCGCCGGCCGGGCTGGTCGAGGAGGTCCTGGAGACCGTCCTGCAGCCGACCGTGGACGAGCTGCGCCGCCGCGGCACCGAGTTCTCCGGCCTGCTGTACGCGGGCCTGGCGCTCACCTCGCGCGGCACCCGGGTGATCGAGTTCAACGCCCGCTTCGGCGACCCGGAGACCCAGGTCGTGCTGGCCCGGCTGCGCACCCCGCTGGCCGGCGTCCTGCTGGCCTCGGCCACCGGCTCCCTGGACCAGCTGGAGCCGCTGCGCTGGGACGAGGGCGCGGCCGTCACCGTGGTCGTCGCCTCCGAGGGCTACCCGGCCGCGCCGCGCACCGGCGACCCGATCGAGGGCCTGGCCGAGGCCGAGGCGGAGGGCACCGCCTACGTGCTGCACGCCGGTACCAGGGCGGACGAGGACGGCCGGGTGCTGAGTGCCGGCGGCCGCGTCCTGTCGGTCACCGCGACCGGCGCCGACCTGGCCGAGGCGCGCGACCGCGCGTACGCCGCGGTGGAGCGGATCTCCCTCAAGGGCGGCCAGCACCGCACCGACATCGCGCTCAAGGCGGCCACCGGGTAGTCGTACACCTTTTCGAGGGCGCTGCCCCGGCGGGAATCAACCCACTGGGCGCAGCGCCCTCGGCGTTTCCGGTGCAGGGGCGGTTCCGTCGGCGGCGCACCGTTCGGCGCCCGGATTCCAGCCCATCGGGTGACAGCGACCGCATCCGGCTGACGTAACCGGGCGCTCGGCCTTATGGTGCGCTGGATCGCAGTGCGACGGGGCCGTGCGCCGGGGTCGCCGCCGGGTAGCGGCGCGGCCGCGGGGGGATGCTGGACGGCGTTCGGCCGGGCGGTCGCCCGGGTGCTTCGCACCGGTCCGGTCACAGGCGTCCGGAATCCGGGCGGCGTCACCGGGACGAGTGGAAACCGGATCGATCCGGAACGTCCGCCCGGACCGGGGCGTCGAAAATGTCAGTAGCGCCACACAGCATGCACTGCCGGGATCGGACACCTCCGCTTCCCGGTCGGAACTGATCGTTTCGAGTCGGCTCAGGGCCCGTCACCGGGCTCCCGAGGGCTCCGAAGGGGGTGCCGCACCGTATGGCTGCTGTCGACACCGCGCGCGCTCACGCCCAGGCGGTCCTGCGGGTCCGAGGCCTGGCCCTGGCCGCCGCCGTCCTGCCCGCCGCCGTCGCGGTGGTCCTGCTCGCCGGCCGGTTCACCGGGCGGATCGGTGCGCCCGGCGCCCCGGACGCCGCCGGTTGGGACGCCGCCCGCTGGGCGGTCTGCGCGGTCGCCGCGCTGGCCCTGCTGGTGGCCGGGCTGACCGCCGGCGCCTACCGCCGGGCCGTCCCGCCGCAGACCCCGGCCGTCCCGGTCGCCCGGGCCGAGGCCCCCGAGCTGTACCGGCTGATCGACGAGCTGGCCGACCGGCTCGACGTGCCCGCGCCCTCCGCGATCGCGCTCACCCCGGACTGCGACAGCTGGCTGGAGGACCTCCCGCCGGTGCGGCGGTCCGCCACCCTGCGGCCGCACCCCGCGCCGCCCGCGCCGGTCCTGGTGATCGGCTCGCCCTTCCTGTGGTGGATGCGGGCCGGCGAGCTGCGCGCCCTGCTCGCCCCCGTGGTGGCCGGCACCGGCGCCTCCGCCGATCCGGAGATCGCCGCCGCCCGCCGCTTCCTGCGCAGCCTGGACGCCTGCCTGGACTCCGGCGCGGGCACCGCCCCCGGCCTCGGCGGCGGCGTCCTGGCCGCCCCGCCGCGACCGCCCCGCCGCGGTCCGGCCGCGCTGGCGGACCGGGTCACCCGGCGGATCACCCGCCGACTGCTCGGCGCCTGCCGGGGCCACTCCGCCGAACTGGAGCGGTCCGTCGCGGGCTGGGCCTCCGAACACGCCCGGACGGTCGACTACGGCCTGCGGATCGCCGCCCAGGAGCAGGTGGGCCTGGCCTACGCCGGCTGGGACCGGCTGCTCACCCGGGTCGCGCTGCCCGCCTGGCGGCTCGGCCGCCACCCCGCGCACCTCAACGCCGGGGTGGCCGCCGCGCTCACCGAGCTGTCCCGCCGCGACCGGCTGGCCGACGGCTACGGCAACCGGCTCGGCGACCGCCCCGCCTGCGACCTGCTGGAGGAGCCCGGCACGGTGGACCGCGCCGTCTCCCGGCTCGCCGCCGAGCTGTTCTTCGGCCGCCCGCCGGCCGGCGCCTGGCACGAGCTGGAATGGCCCGACTACCCGGCCGAGGTGGTGGACGCCGGCTGGCGGTCCCGCGCCGCCGCCCTGCAGTCCGCCCTGGACCGGCTCGCCCCGCAGGCCCGCCCCGGCGCCCCCACCCTCACCCGGCTGCTGGTCCGGCTCGCCGAGGGCGACGGCGAGCAGCTGGCCGCCGCGCTCGCCGCCCAGCTCGCCCGCACCACCACTCCCGCGCCGGTGCTGGAACCCGACCGCACCGGCCGGGACCTGCTGGTCGACCACGTCACCGCGATGGTCTGCTGCGCCGCCGTGGACACCACCGGCGGCGCCCCCGGCCTGGACTGGCTGGACGGCCCGGTGCTGCTGCTCGGCGGGGTCCGCCGCACCGACCTGGCCGGCCCCGTCGCCCAGGCCGTCGAACAGGGCCAGGACGGCCCCCTGCGCTCCTGGCTGGACGCCGCCGGGATCCGCCTGGAGAAACCCGTCCGGCTGTGACGGACGGGACGGCGCTCAGCGCCCCGCACGCGCCCCCGCCAGGGCCCGGCCTCCGGCCGTCACCGCAGGCCGGAGGCCCTGCCCGGCGGACCGGCGAGATTGGCGCCACCAATTGCTACCGTGGGGTGACGCAGCGCCAGCACGGTGTGGTGTATTAGACCGCACGCACATCCGGGGGGCACGTGCCGACCGGACGGAAGTGCACCTGGGAGGGGCGCGTGGGGACCGAACTCAACCGCCGCTGGGAGTCGGGCACGCACGCCTACAGCGTCTCCGACCCCTTCGGCCAGGGCCCGCTGCCCTGGCTGCGCAGCCCCGACCAGTACCTGGCCGGGGCCGAGGGCGCCGTGCCCTGGTACGTCTCGGTGGACGCGCCCGGCCAGCAGCCGCTGACGGCGGGCGCCCGGCCCAAGCCGCCGGTCGGCACCCCGCAGAGCTCCAACGACGTGGACCAGCAGATCAAGGGCTTCGCCTCGGCCGGGGTGATCCGCCCCGGCGGCTCGGTGGACTTCCGGGTCACCGTCAACCCGCCCCGCGAGTTCACCGTGGACGTCTACCGGATCGGCCACTACGGCGGTGACGGCGCCCGCCACATGACGTCCAGTCCGCTGATCGCAGGGCTGGCCCAGCCCGCCCCCCTGGTGGTCGAGCGGACGGTCTCCTGCCACCACTGGTGGCACTCCTGGCGGCTGCAGGTCCCGACGCACTGGCAGCCCGGCGCGTACGTCGCCGTGCTGACCACCGCGGACATGCTGCACCGCAGTCACATCCCGTTCACCGTAAGGGACTTCGCGGATCGCGGGCACCGGGCCGAACTGCTCCTGGTGCTCCCGGACGTGACCTGGCAGGCGTACAACCTGTTCCCCGAGGACGGCCGCACCGGCGCCAGCCTCTACCACGCCTGGGACGGCCTGGGCGGGCTGGTCGGCGAGCCCGAGGCGGCCGTCACCGTCTCCTTCGACCGCCCCCACGCCACCGCCGGGCTGCCGCTGCACGTCGGCCACGCGTACGACTTCATCCGCTGGGCCGAGCGCTACGGCTACGACCTCTCCTACGCCACCGCCACCGACCTGCACGCCGGCCTGGTGGACCCGGCCGAGCACCGGGCGCTGGTCTTCCCCGGCCACGACGAGTACTGGTCCGAGCCGATGCGCCGGGCCGCCGAGCGGGCCCGGGACGGCGGCACCTCGCTGGTCTTCCTCTCCGCCAACACCATGTACTGGCGGGTGGAGCTGACCGCCGCCGCCTCCGGCGAGCCGCACCGGCTGCTCAACTGCCGCAAGCGCCAGAAGGTCCCGCCCGGCAGCCCGGCCGCCGGGGTGCCCGGGGCGGCCAGCGCGCTCTGGCGGGACGCCGGGGAGCCCGAGCAGCACCTGCTCGGGGTGCAGTACTCGGGCCGGGTCGCCGCGCCCGTCCCGCTGGTCGCCCGGCACACCGCGCACTGGCTCTGGGACGGCACCGGACTCCAGGAGGGCGACGAGCTGCCCGGCCTGGTCGCCGGCGAGGCCGACCGGTACTACCCCAAGGTCGCGCTGCCCGAGCACACCGAGCGGGTGCTGCTGGCGCACTCGCCGTACCGCGACATGTCCGGCCGGACCCGCTACCAGGAGACCTCGCTCTACCGGGCGCCCAGCGGCGCGTACGTCTTCGCGGCCGGGACCTTCGCCTGGTCCCCCGCCCTGGGCCGCCCCGGGCTGACCGACGAGCGGATCCAGCGGGCCACCGCCAACCTGCTGGACCGGCTCTGCAAGAACTGACGTTCGCCGGGCGTGAAAGACTGCGGGTGCAGTGACCTCCCCTTTCGCGGTGCCCCAGGCCCGTGAACGACCCCTGAGGACTGAGACACCTTGAGCGGATTTGTCACCAAGCCCGAGCCGGTCCAGGTACCCGGCCTGGTCCACCTGCACACCGGCAAGGTGCGCGACCTCTACCGCACGGAGGCGGGTGAGCTGGTGATGGTGGCCAGCGACCGGACGTCCGCCCACGACTGGGTGCTGCCGAACGAGATCCCGGACAAGGGGCGCATCCTCACCCAGCTCTCGCTGTGGTGGTTCGAGCGGATCGCCGACATCGTGCCCAACCACGTGATCTCCACCGAGGTCCCGGCCGGCGCCCCGGCCGACTGGAAGGGCCGCACGCTGGTCTGCCGGAGCCTGGAGATGATCCCGGTCGAGGCGGTCGCCCGCGGCTACCTTGCCGGCTCCGGCCTCACCGAGTACGAGGAGAGCCGGACGGTCTGCGGCATCGCCCTGCCCGAGGGCCTGGAGAACAGCTCCGAGCTGCCCGCCCCGATCTACACCCCGGCGCTCAAGGCCGAGGTCGGCGAGCACGACGAGAACGTCCCGTACGAGGAGACCGCCCGCCGGATCGGCGCCGAGCTGGCCGCCCAGCTGCGCCGCACCACCCTGGACGTCTACGCCCGGGCCCGGGACATCGCCCGCGAGCGCGGCATCATCCTGGCCGACACCAAGTTCGAGTTCGGCCTGCTGGACGGCGAGCTGGTGATCGGCGACGAGGTGCTCACCCCGGACTCCTCCCGCTACTGGCCGGCCGACGCGTACGAGCCCGGGCGCTCCCAGTCGTCCTTCGACAAGCAGCTGATCCGCGACTGGCTGGTCTCCCCGGCCTCCGGCTGGGACCGCTACAGCGAGCAGCCGCCGCCCGCGCTCCCGGCCGAGATCGTGGAGCGGACGCGCGCCAAGTACATCGAGGTGTACGAGCGGCTCACCGGCACCTCCTGGGCGTGACGCCGCCGCGGCGTCCGCGGGCGCGGCCGCTCAGCTCCAGCCGTGCTCGCGGGCGATCCGCACCGCCGCGTGCCGGTTCTCCGCGCCCAGCTTGCCGGCCGCCGAGGACAGGTAGTTGCGCACAGTGCCCTGGGACAGCGCGGCCCGTACGGCGATCTCCGCGATCGGGGTGCCGTCCGCGGCCAGACGGGAGAACCGCAGCCGCTCCTCTCGGAGGCGGTGAGGTCGCCGGGGAAGCCGCCCCTCCTGGAGCATGATGCCGATCCTCGGGCGGACGGCGGCCCGCTCGGCGAAGGGGTCGAGGCCGAGCACCCGGACGCCGCCGCCGGTGGGTGCGGCCAGGCCCTCGATGACCTCCATGGTGGAGGTCTTGCCGGCCCCGTTGGTGCCCAGCAGGGCGAACAGCTCACCGCGGCCGACGGTGAGGTCGACGCCGCGGACGGCGTGGTACCCGGCGGTGCCGGTCCCGTAGTGGCGGTGCAGGCCGGTGACCTCGATCACGCTGTCGCCGGGGCGGAAGGGCTGGCTCGTTTCCATGCCTCCAGCCTTCCGCCGCCCCCGTCGCGCGGGCAGTGCGCGCCGTCATGAGTGGGCGGTGCGGATCGACGGATCGGCGATGACAAATGTCATGGCGGGCGGTCCGCGGGAAGTGCGGGGGGAACCGCCGGAAATGCCGAAGGCCCCCTCGATCGAGGGGGCCTTCGCGCTGGAGCGGACGACGAGATTCGAACTCGCGACCCTCACCTTGGCAAGGTGATGCTCTACCAACTGAGCCACGTCCGCAGGACTGAACTATTGAGTTGTGCTGTGCTCGCGCACTGCGAGCGGACGACGAGATTCGAACTCGCGACCCTCACCTTGGCAAGGTGATGCTCTACCAACTGAGCCACGTCCGCGCGGTGCCTGGTGGGGCACCAGCCGCCTCTCCGGATCCCTCCGTTGCGGCGACGAGGAATACTCTACAGCATCGTTCGGGGTGGTCGCCCCACCCTTTCGAGCGGGCGGGCGGGGCGACCGGGGGCTGCGCCCCGGGAGGGTCAGTTCGCCTCGGCGAACGCCTCGTACACGTGCTTGGGGATCCGGCCCCGGGCCGGAAGCTCCATGCCGCGGGACAGGGCCCAGGCGCGCACGGCGGCCGGGTCCGGGGTGAGCGCGGTGCGCCGGAAGGACTTTCCGGTGCGGCTCTGGCGTCGGCCGGCCGCGACGAACGGGGCGAGGGCCTCCCGCAGCTTTTCCGCGTTGTCCACGGACAGGTCGATCTCGTACGACTTCCCGTCGACGCCGAAGTGGACGGTTTCCGCGGCGGCGCCGCCGTCCAGGTCGTCGGAGAGCGTGACGACTACACGCTGGGCCATGGGTGTCAATCCTCTCGGGCAATTCGGCTGCCGGTTCGCGGGTACGCCCGGTGGCCTGATGTGCACCAACTCGCGCAAGCGCGCACGGGCAGGCCGGTGGCCCACCGGATACGCAGCACTTGCCGCGACAGGTGGCCCTATTCTGCACCCGAAGGGGGTCGAAATCGAAGAGTTCGACATTCTTTTCCGGATATTCACGAGTCTTCGCGGGACTGCCGGATACCGATGAGCGGGACGGGAGGATCTGTCCCCAAGTGCCGTATTCGGGTGTTCTTCGGGCGGTGCCGTTCGGGGCCGCGAATCGGCGGAAACCGAACGGTGCCGGCGGTGGGTCGGGGGCCCGGATCCCTTGTGGCGTAAGGGTCCTGGGTCTACGCGCGTCACCCTCCCCGGCCAGCAATCCCGCCCGAAACGGCCGGTAGTCTGGAGTTCCCCCGCCTCACCGAAGACACCACCGGGAGTGCCAGTGGCACGCGTCGTAGTCGACGTCATGCTCAAGCCGGAGATCCTCGACCCCCAGGGACAGGCGGTGCAGCGTGCACTGCCCCGCCTCGGATTCACCGGGATCGCCGACGTCCGCCAGGGCAAGCGTTTCGAGCTGGAAGTGGAGGGCCCGGTCGACGACGCCGCGCTCGCCCGTATCCGCGAAGCCGCCGAGACCTTTCTCGCCAACACCGTGATCGAGGACTTCACCGTCCGGGTCGAGGAGGCGGCGAAGTGACCACCCGCGTGGGCGTCGTCACTTTCCCCGGGTCCCTCGACGACCGCGACGCCCAGCGCGCGGTCCGCCTGGCCGGCGCGGAGCCGGTCGCCCTCTGGCACCGTGACAAGGATCTCCACCAGGTCGACGCCGTCGTCCTGCCGGGCGGATTCAGTTACGGCGACTATCTGCGCTGCGGTGCGATCTCCCGCTTCTCCCCGGTGATGGACACCGTCATCGAGCAGGCGAAGCTCGGAATGCCGGTGCTCGGTATCTGCAACGGCTTCCAGGTGCTCTGCGAATCGCACCTGCTGCCCGGCGCGCTCACCCGGAACGACTCGCTGCACTTCATCTGCCGCGACCAGAAGCTGCGCATCGAGAACGCGGGTACGGCCTGGACCGCGGATTACGCGGCGGGCCAGGAAATCGTCGTCCCGCTGAAGAACGGCGAGGGCCGCTTCGTCGCCGACGAGCGCGTCCTGGACGAACTCGAGGCCGAGGGCCGGGTGGTCGCCCGTTACCTGGACGTCAACCCGAACGGTTCGTACCGCGACATCGCCGGCATCACCAACGCCGCCGGCAATGTCGTCGGCCTGATGCCGCACCCGGAGCACGCCGTGGAGCCGCTCACCGGTCCGAGCACCGAGGGCCTGGGCTTCTTCACTTCCGTCCTGAAGCAGCTGGTGAACGCCTGATGAGCCTCGACACCGTCAAGAACGCCGAGCAGACCCCGGACGCCGCCCAGCCCTGGGCCGAGCTCGGCCTCAAGGAGGACGAGTACGCGCGCATCCGGGAGATCCTCGGCCGCCGCCCGACCGGCGCCGAACTCGCGATGTACTCGGTGATGTGGTCGGAGCACTGTTCGTACAAGAGCAGCAAGGTCCACCTGAAGCAGTTCGGTGAGAAGAAGCCCGATTCGGACGCGATGCTCGTCGGCATCGGCGAGAACGCCGGCGTCGTCGACGTGGGCCAGGGCTACGCCGTCACCTTCAAGGTGGAGTCGCACAACCACCCGTCGTACATCGAGCCCTACCAGGGTGCCGCGACCGGCATCGGCGGTATCGTGCGCGACATCCTGGCGATGGGCGCCCGCCCGGTCGCGGTGATGGACCCGCTGCGCTTCGGTGCGGCCGACCACCCGGACACCCGGCGGGTGCTGCCCGGCATCGTCGCGGGCATCGGCGGCTACGGCAACTGCCTGGGCCTGCCGAACATCGGCGGCGAGGTCGTCTTCGACTCCTGCTACCAGGGCAACCCGCTGGTCAACGCGCTGTGCGTGGGCGTCATGAAGCACGAGGACATCCACCTCGCGCAGGCCTCCGGCGCCGGCAACAAGGTCATCCTGTACGGCGCCCGCACCGGTGGCGACGGCATCGGCGGCGTCTCGGTGCTGGCCTCCGAGACCTTCGACGACACGAAGCCGGCCAAGCGCCCGGCCGTCCAGGTCGGCGACCCCTTCCAGGAGAAGCTGCTCATCGAGTGCACCCTGGAGCTGTTCCGCGAGAAGCTCGTCAAGGGCATCCAGGACCTCGGCGGCGCCGGCCTGTCCTGCGCCACCAGCGAGCTGGCCTCGGCCGGCTCCGGCGGCATGCGGATCGACCTCGACACCGTGCACCTGCGCGACCACACGCTCTCGCCGGAGGAGATCCTCATGAGCGAGTCGCAGGAGCGCATGTGCGCGATCGTGGAGCCCGGCAAGGTCGACCGCTTCATGGAGATCTGCGAAAAGTGGGACGTCATCGCCAACGTCATCGGTGAGGTGACCGACGGCGAGCGCCTGGAGATCTTCTGGCACGGTGAGCTCGTGGTGGACGTCCCGCCGCGCACCGTCGCCCACGAGGGCCCGACCTACCAGCGCCCGTACGCCCGCCCGAGCTGGCAGGACGCGCTGCAGGCCGACGCCCCCACGGCCGAGCGGCTGGCCCGCCCGACCACCGGCGAGGGCCTCAAGGCCGACCTGCTGAAGGTCGCGAGCCACCCCAACCAGGCCTCCAAGTCCTGGATCACCGACCAGTACGACCGCTACGTGCTCGGCAACACCGTGCTCTCGGTCGGCGAGGACTCGGGCATGATCCGGATCGACGAGGAGACCAACCTCGGCGTCTCCGTCGCCACCGACGGCAACGGCCGCTACGCCAAGCTGGACCCGTACACCGGCGCCCAGCTGGCCCTGGCCGAGGCGTACCGCAACGTCGCGGCCGGCGGTGCCAAGCCGCTCGCCGTCTCCGACTGCCTCAACTTCGGCTCCCCCGAGGACCCGGACGTGATGTGGCAGTTCGCCGAGGCGACCCGCGGCCTGGCCGACGCCTGCCTGGTGCTCGGCACCCCCGTCACCGGCGGCAACGTCTCGCTGTACAACCAGACCGGCGAGGTCGCCATCCACCCGACCCCGGTGGTCGCGGTGCTCGGCGTCATCGACGACGTCACCCGCCGCACCCCGGTCGGCTTCGCCGAGGAGGGGCAGCTGCTCTACCTGCTCGGCGACACGGCGGACGAGCTCGGCGGCTCGGCCTGGTCCCAGGTCGTCCACGGCCACCTGGGCGGCCTGCCGCCCAAGGTGGACCTGGACCGCGAGCGGCTGCTCGGCGAGATCCTGATCTCCGCCTCGCGGGACGGCATGATCGACGCCGCGCACGACCTCTCCGACGGCGGGCTCGGCCAGGCGCTGGTGGAGAGCTGCCTCAAGGGCGGCCACGGCGCCCGGATCGTCGTGCCCGAGGGCATGGACCCGTTCGTCTTCCTGTTCTCGGAGTCGGCCGGCCGCGCCGTCGTGGCGGTGCCGCGCAGCGAGGAGCTCCGGTTCAACGACATGTGCACCGCGCGTGGCCTGCCGGCCGCCCGGATCGGTGTCGTGGACGGCGACAGCCTGGACGTCCAGGGGCAGTTCACCGTCTCGCTGGCGGAGCTGAAGGACGCCCACACCGGCGTCATCGAGGCCCTGCTGGCCTGACGCACGGCTCCCGAGAGGCGGGCGGTTCCTGGTGAACCGTCCGCCCCTCGGCGTATGTTGGGGCCCATGCCTGCCAAGTCCCGTACGTACCGGCCGCAGAAGGTCAGCGCAGCGCTGGCGGCGCAGGACGAGGCGCTGCGCGCCGTCGTGCACCGGCTGACGGAGTCGGACCTGGACCGGCCGACCCGGCTGGGCTCCTGGCGGGTACGGGAGTTGCTGGCGCACGTGAGCCTGGCGCTGGGCCGGTTGCCGGCCGCGGTGGCGGACGGCCGCGTACCGGACGGACCCGAGCTCTCGCTGCACGGCTACACGGAGCTGAGCAGGACGATGACCGGGGCCGTCGACACCGCGGTGGCCGAGCACGCGCACACCGCGTTCGCGGGCCCGCCCGAGCGGGTGGCCGCCGAGTTCGACCGCTCGCTCGACGCCGTGCGGGCCGTGCTCGACCGGCCGGAGGTGGTGGAGTCCGGGCGCCGGGTCTCGCTCCTGGGCGGTCGGTCGATGCAGCTGACCGACTTCCTGGTGACCCGGCTGGTGGAGGCCGTGGTGCACGCCGACGACCTGGCGGCCGCCCTCGGCCGGGACGCCTTCCCGCACGACCGCCAGGCCGTCGCCACCGTCACCCGGATGCTGGCCGACGCCTTCGCCGAGCAGGTGCCGGGCGGCGCCGTCGAGCTGCGGATCCCGCCGTACGCCGTGGTGCAGGCCGTCGAGGGGCCGAAGCACACCCGGGGCACTCCGCCGAACGTGGTCGAGACCGACCCGCTGACCTGGATCCGGCTGGCCACCGGCCGCGCGGACTGGACGGCGGAGGTCGGGGCGGCGGCGGTGTCCGCCTCCGGTGAGCGCAGCGACCTGGCGCCGTACCTGCCGGTCCTGCGGTAGGCCGGGGTCCCGGGGCTCCCGCTACGGGACGGCGGGGCCGCCCAGGTAGCTGCCGTCGGCGCTGTACGGCCAGGCGTTCGGCGCGCAGCCCTTCAGACCGTATATCTGCTGCATCATCGCGGGCGCCGGCTTGTTCGGGCCGGGGCAGGTCTCGTGGCCGTGGCCGATCCGGTGGCCGACCTCGTGGTTGACGATCAGCGCCCGGTACTCGTCCAGCGGGCCGCTGAACTGCGGTGAACCGGTGTTCCAGCGCTTGGAGTTGACGAGCACCTGGTTCCCGACGTTGCAGTTGACCTCGCCGTGGGTGTCCAGGCCGGAGGCGCCGCAGATCTTGTCGACGGTGGCCGGGGAGGCGATCTTCACGGTGAAGTCGTACGGGCCGCTCGCCACCAGCTGGAAGCCGTTCCTGCGGTCGTTGGTCCAGCCGCGCCGGTCGCCGAGGATGCCGTGGATCTGCGCGGCGGCGGCCGCCGCGTCGATGCCGATGCCGTCCTCGACCTCCACCCGGTAGCGGCGCACGGTGCCGCGGCCGACCGGCTTCGCGGTGGCGGGGGCGGTGGTGAAGGTGCCCGCGCCCCTGCTCGGACCCGGCTCCGGCTCGGTGGGCGTGGCCGTGGGCGTCGGGGTCGGCGTGGGCGCCGAGGTGGGGGTCGGCGTCGGTGCCGACGCCGGTGCCTGGCCGGGCGGCTGTTCGGCCGGCGAGGCGATCCGGGCCTGGGCGGCCGGCCCGGAGGCCGACGTGCCGGAGGGACGGCTCAGCAGGAAGGCGGCGGAGCCCAGCACCAGAAGCGAGGCGACCAGCGCCGTGAGCATGCCAGGACCTATTCGGCGACGTGCCCTGCGGCGTCGGCGGCTCCCGCCGGCTTTGCGGGGCGGGCTGGCTCGCCTGCGGACGGATGGGGCTGCGGGCACGGTCGACACCCTTGCATGGAGGACTGGTGAATGTCCATGTGCGAGGTGTGCCCCCCGGGCGGCCACCAGGCGTTCAGCGGCCGCCGCGCGCCGCCCGGCGGCACGGTCGGCAGGCAGGTGGTGACCGTCCGGCACCGAGCCGGGGCGATCCGGTGATCGCGGTTGACCCCTGGGCCCCGGGTGGCAGACTGCACGCATGGCGATTCACAGGAATCTTCTCGACGGCCCCGAACCGACCCTCCTGCCGGAGGACGAGCAGCCCTACCGGATGCTGGCGGAGGAGTCGGCCTCACCGACCCAGGTGGCCGCCGACTTCCCAGCCTTCTGCCTCGCCTGGGCCATGCTCGCCGACGACGCCTACGCGGCCGGTCGCTACGTCGAGTCGTACGCCTACGCGCGCACCGGCTACCACCGCGGTCTGGACGCGCTGCGCCGCAGCGGCTGGAAGGGCCACGGCCCGGTGCCGTGGGAGCACCGCGGCAACCGCGGCTTCCTGCGCTGCCTCGCGGCGCTCGCCCGGGCGGCCGGCGCGATCAAGGAGACCGAGGAGGAGGCGCGCTGCTGGCAGTTCCTGAAGGACAGCAGCACGGAGGCGTACGCGGAGCTCAAGCAGTAGTCCAAGCAGTGCAGTAGCCCAAGCGGTAGCTCAAGCAGTGCAGCAGCTCGAGCAGGAGGGACGGCCCGACCCGGGAGGTAGGGCCGGCCCGGGTCGAGCGGCAGGACCACACGACTGTGCCCCCGGCGGAGGACCGCCGGGGGCACACCCGTTGTCACGCTCGTCCCCGTGGGATCACTTCAGGCGCTTGCCGGCCGAGCGCAGCTGCTCGGCGGCCTCGACCACCCGGGCGGCCATGCCGGCCTCGGCCAGCTTGCCCCAGGTGCGGGGGTCGTAGGTGCTCTTCTTGCCGACCTCGCCGTCGACCTTCAGCACGCCGTCGTAGTTGGCGAACATGTGGCCGGCGACGGGGCGGGTGAAGGCGTACTGGGTGTCGGTGTCCAGGTTCATCTTGACCACGCCGTTCTCCAGCGCGGTGGCGATCTCCTCGGCGGTGGAGCCCGAGCCGCCGTGGAAGACGAAGTCGAACGGGTCGGTCTTGCCGAACTGCTTGCCGATCGCGTCCTGCAGCTCGCGCAGCAGCTCCGGCTTCAGCACGACGTTGCCCGGCTTGTACACGCCGTGCACGTTGCCGAAGGAGGCGGCCAGCAGGTAGCGGCCGTTCTCGCCCAGGCCGAGCGCCTCGGCGGTGCGCACGGCGTCGTTGACGCTGGTGTACAGCTCGTCGTTGATCTCGTGCGAGACGCCGTCCTCCTCACCGCCGGTCGGGGTGATCTCGACCTCAAGGATGATCTTGGCGGCGGCGGCCTGGGCCAGCAGCTCCTGGGCGATGGACAGGTTGTCGGCCAGGGTCTCGGCCGAGCCGTCCCACATGTGCGACTGGAACAGCGGGTTCTCGCCCTTGGCGACGCGCTCGGCGGAGACCGCCAGCAGCGGGCGGACGTAGCCGTCCAGCTTGTCCTTCGGGCAGTGGTCGGTGTGCAGCGCGACGGTGATGTCGTACTTGGCGGCGACGACGTGCGCGAACTCGGCGAGCGCGACCGCGCCGGTCACCATGTCCTTCTTGTGCTGGCCGCCCAGGAACTCCGCGCCACCGGTCGAGATCTGGATGATGCCGTCGCTCTCGGCCTCGGCGAAACCACGCAGCGCGGCGTGCAGGGTCTGCGACGAGGTGACGTTGATGGCCGGGTAGGCGAACTTGCCCGCCTTGGCCCGGTCCAGCATCTCGTTGTAGACCTCGGGAGTTGCGATGGGCATGCGATCCGCTCCTGTCGGGTTGCGGCGTACGGACGGTGCTGTCCGACGCTGTGTACGCCTTCGTGACGACTCCGTGCCGGCCCGCCGACGCGCGGCGCTGCGGTGTGGCTCTCCGGCACCAAGGTTCGAGGCGGCCTCCGCGGGACGACCATGAGGGTGGTGGGCCGCCGCGGACCGGACGCCGGTGCCATCTTCCCAGACTCGTGCCCGCAGGTCAGCAGGAGCCCGCCAGTCGGAACGTCCGGCCCGGGCCCTCGGCCGGAAGCCGCCGCAGGACTCGGCCGGAAGTCGTCGGCAAGGTACGCCCGCTATCCTGCGCCCGTGGACTACAACCAGCTGGCCGTCAACGTGCTCGACGCCAAATCCCTGATCTCGTCCCTCGGTGCCATCGGGCTCATCGCGATCATCTTCGCGGAGACCGGCCTGCTGGTCGGCTTCTTCTTCCCGGGCGATTCGCTGCTGATCCTCGCGGGCGTGGCCGCCTCGAACGCCGCCTCCTCGGTGCTCGGCGACGGCGCCAAGCTGCCGATCGCCGTCCTGCTCGTGGGCTGTCCGATCGCGGCGATCGCCGGTGCCCAGCTGGGGCACCTGATCGGGGCGAAGGTCGGGCCGCGGATGTTCGACAAGCCCGAGTCGAAGATCTTCCGCCGCGAGTACGTGGTGAAGGCGGAGGAGTACTTCAACAAGTTCGGCTCCGGCAAGGCCGTGGTGCTGGCCCGCTTCATGCCGATCATCCGGACGTTCCTGAACCCGGTGGCCGGCACCCTGGAGATGCCCGCCCGGACGTTCTTCGTCTGGAACGTCGTCGGCGGGGTGCTCTGGACCGAGTCCATGCTGCTGATCGGCTACTTCTTCGGTGACGCGCTGGCCCCGGTGATCGACAAGTACCTGATCCCGGCGGTGCTGCTGATCGTCCTGCTGTCGATCTCGCCGATCCTGTTCGAGGTCCTGCGGGAGCGCCGCAAGAAGAAGGCGGGCGTCACCGACACCGCCCCCGAGGCCGTGCAGACCGGCACCGGCACCGGCACCGGCAGCGGCCGGCACCGGCGCGGCTGAGGCCGACGGACTGGGCGCCACGGGTGCAACCGGTCGAACGGGTTCGACGCGAAGGGCCGGGCTGTTCCACGTGGAACAGCCCGGCCCTTCGCGTTGTCCGTGGGGGGTACCGCGGCTCCGGACCGGGTCAGAGGCCCAGGTCGTCCAGGTGGTACGCGGTCACGTACTCCAGACCCTGCTCCGCGATGGCGTCCGCGCCACCGCGCTCGACGATCACCGCGACACCGACGACCTCGGCGCCCGCCTCGCGCAGCGCCTCGACGGCGGTCAGCACCGAGCCGCCGGTGGTGGAGGTGTCCTCGACCGCCAGCACCCGGCGGCCCTTCACGTCCGGGCCCTCGATCCGGCGCTGCAGGCCGTGCGCCTTGCCGGCCTTGCGGACCACGAAGGCGTCCAGCTTCCGCCCGCGCGCGGCGGCGGCGTGCAGCATCGAAGTGGCCACCGGATCGGCGCCCAGGGTCAGACCGCCGACGGCGTCATACTCCAGGTGCGCGGTCGCGTCCAGCATCACCCGGCCGACCAGCGGGGCCGCCTCGCCGTCCAGCGTGATCCGGCGCAGGTCGACGTAGTAGTCGGCCTCCTTGCCGGAGGAAAGGGTGACCTTGCCGTGCACGACGGCCTTGTCCTTGATCTGTGCCAGCAGGGCGTCGCGGTCGTTGCTCATGAGCGTTCAGTCTAGGGCCTACCCGCCGCCCCCCCGCCGCCCCGTCGGCTAGCGGCGGCGCAACGCCCTGACCAGCACCACGGCACCGCCCAGCAGCGCCACCGAGCCACCGATCACCCACGGCACCGCGCTGCGGCCGCCGGCGCCCGGCACCACGATGCCGCCGACCTCGCCGCCCCAGCGGGACGCAGCCCGGGCCCGGGCACTGCGGGCGGGCATCGCCGGGGCGTAGCGGCCGCGCGGCGGGGCGTGGTCCACCTCCTCGGCCGAGCGGCCGACGATGCTGCGGCGGACGGGCCCGCCGAGATCCGGCTCGTCCTCGTAGGCGAACAGCGGCTCGACCGGCACCTCCTCGGCGACCTCGTCCTGGTGGCCGCCGTTCTCGGCGTCCGCGACGGACTGCCCGTCGTCCACGTCCTCGGCGGACTCGTCGACGTCGTCCTCGTCGGCGGCGGAGCCGATGGGCAGGCCGAAGCGCTCGGCGTCGGCGTCGGAGAAGGCGATCAGGTCGGAGAGGTCGTCGTCCAGGTCGTCGCCGGGCTGGTCCTGGCGGTCCTCGATGGAGACCACCTCGGCCTCGGGCCCGTCACCGGCCCCGGTGCCGTCACCGCCCTCCTCCTCGGCGTCCTCCTCGTCCGCCGGTCCGGCGTCCTGGGAGGTGAGCGCTGCGGCGAAGCGGTCCAACAGGCGGTGGCCGGTGGCGGCGAGGGTGTCGGCGTCGAACTCGGTCAGCCGGCCGGTGGCGCTCAGATCGCCGGTGAAGCGGATCGTCGCGGTGCCCTCCTCCGGGCCGTCCGCGACGCTGACCCGCACGGTGGCGGTCACCTCACCGCCGCCCCGGGCCTCCTGCCCCTCGGCGAGCACGGTGAGCACGCCCTCCCGGCCCTCGATCAGCGACAGGACGCCCTTGTAGGTGATGGTGGAGCCGCCGATCCGAAGCTTCAGCCGTCCGCCGATCTCCTCGGCCGGACGACTGCCGACCGCCGAAGGCTCGGTGTTCAGCCCCGGCACGCTCCGGGCCAGCTGCGCCGGATCCTGCAAGGCCTCCCGCACCAGCTCTGCGGACATCGGGACGACAACCTCATGCTCCATGTCACGGAGCCTACCGACCCGACCGCGCCCGGTCCCCACCTACCACCACCCGAGTTTCGCCGCGGTGCGGACGGGTGGCGGCGGTGCGGTGAGGGGTGCCCCTCCGCGTGCCGCTCCGCCCCTGGTGGGCGCGGGGGGTGCGTGCTTCGGTCCGTGGGCCGTCCGCCGCCCTCAGCGGGGCCCCAGCAGGCTCAGCGGTGCCGGGGGTCGTGCGGGGCGGCGGGCGGTCAGCCGGGCGGTGGAGGCGCGCAGGGATTCGGGGGTGAGGGCGCGCGGCGGCGGGGCGTCCGGGGCCAGGGTGACCGGGGGCTGGTCGGCGGCGGCGAGCAGGAAGTCCTGGGCGGTGTCCGGCGCGTCGGGGAGGCAGTCGGCGGTGGGGCCGCCCGGGACGTCGTACGGCGTGGTGCGCAGGCCTGCCGCGCGCAGGCCGGACTCGATCCGCCAGAGGCCTTCCTCGTCCCCGCCGGCCCGGACGGCGATCCGGCCGCCCGGGGCCAGCAGCCGGGCCGCGAGGCCGTAGAACTCCTGGGAGTGGTACTTGACCGGGCCGCCGTCCGAGGGGGCGGGCAGGTCGGCGAGCACCACGTCGTACTCCTCGCCGGGCGCGCCGCGCAGCCAGGCCATCGGATCGGCCGTCGTGGTGCGGACCCGGGGGTCGTCCAGGGAGTGGTCGGTGAGGGCGGCGAGCCCGGGGTCGGTGCCGGCGAGCCGGAACAGGGCCGGGTCGGTGTCGACCAGTCGGACGGAGCGGACGCCGCGGTGCCGCAGCACCTCCCGCAGGGCGAGGCCGTCGCCGCCGCCGAGCAGCAGGACCCTGGTGTCCGGCCCGGCGGCCATGGCGGGGTGGACGAGCGCCTCGCTGCCCCGGTACTCGTCGGGCCCGCAGACCGCGAGCCGTCCGTCGAGGTAGAGCCGCAGCGGGCCCTCGGCGGGGCCGGTGAGCACGATCTCCTGGTACCGGCTGCGGGTGGCGTAGCGGACCTGGTCGCCGTAGAGGGCGTGCCGGGCGGCGCGTTCGACGGTGTCGGAGCCGGCGGCGGCCATCGCGAGCAGGGCGAGGACGAGCGTGCAGCCGAGCCAGAGCAGCCGTCGTATCCGGGGGCGGGGTTCCTCGCGGAAGAGCCAGAGCACCACGGCGGCCCCGGCGACCGCGTTGACCGCCCCGGTGACCAGCGCGCCGTCACCGGGGCCGAGGCAGGGGAGGATGAGGAAGGGGAAGGCGAGGCCGCCGATCAGCGCGCCCACGTAGTCGGCGGCGAAGAGGTCGGCGGCGGCGCGTCCGGCGTCCTCGCGCCTGATCCGTTGGATGAGGGTCATCAGCAGCGGGATCTCGGCGCCGATCAGGATGCCGATCAGGCAGGTGAGGGCGACCATGGCGGCCTGGTAGCGGCCTATCCAGGCCCAGCAGGAGTACAGCGCGAGGACGGAGAGTCCACCGGTGAGCGCGAGGGCGCACTCGACCAGGGCGAAGGCGGTGGCGGGCCGGCGGGTGAGCCGTTTGGCGAGCAGTGAGCCGAGGCCCATCGCGAACACCATCACGGAGAGCACGACCGAGGCCTGGGTGACGGTGTCCCCGAGCAGGTAGTCGCCGAGCGCCACGAGTTCGAGCTCGTAGACGAGTCCGCAGGCGGCGCAGACGAACGCGGCCAGCAGGACGGTCAGCCGGGCGAGCCGGGGGCGGGAGCGCAGCCGGCAGCGACGGCGGGCGGGCAGGGGGGTCACGCTCCGCCCGGGCCGGGGTGGAGTGCCGTCGTCGAGGTCCACTCGCGGGCGTGCGGGCGGACCGGCCGGATGATTGATCACGAACAAACGCTAGGGGACGTACGGGACGGATAGCTGCGCCCATCCGGCGGACAGTAAGGGCTGCCGGATTGACGAATCGTTCCTGCGTGCGATTCATCGGTCATAGCCGGGTGATCTAAGAGCGGGTCGGCGCTCCCGCCCAGGCCTCGGGCGGTCACGGCCCCGACACCACCAGCGAGGAGCGGGTACAGACCAGCTGCCCCTCCTGGGGATAGGCATGCCAGGTGCGCCAGAGCAGCCGGTCCGTGCCGCCCTGGGTGACCAGCGCGGTGAAGGCGCTCGGGTCACCGGGAAAGACCCCGGCCAGGCCCCGTGGATGCCCCTCGACCAGGGCCAGCAGTTCCTGGGCGCGGGCCGCGAAGTCGTGCGGGGGCAGTGCCTCGATCCGGGCGGCGAACTCGTACTCCCAGCCGCCGACCTGCTTGGCGACCCGGGCCGGGAGCGGAGTGCGGCGGCCGGGCAGACAGGCGACGGTCTCCAGGCAGCTGCCGGGGCCCGCGTCGATCACCACCTGGTGGGAGGCGCCCAGCAGCCGCAGCTGGAGCTGGCCGGGGGTGCCGGGGCGGCTGCCTTCGAGTCTCAGGTCGCGGACCGCGAGCGCCGGCAGCGGTTCGCCGCCGAGGCACCAGGCCAGGTCACCGGCGCGGGTGTCCGTGTAGGAGGTCTGCAGTGTGGTGAGCATGCTCGGCTCCGCGTTTCAGCTCCGTGCGCGCCCGCCGAGCAGCAGCGACTAGGCCTAGGCGATGGCGAGGCTGTTCGTGGCTGTGCGGCCCTGGGCGCGGCCGACCGTGGAAGGAAGGATTCCGGCTGGAGATTCAGCAGCAGAGAAGCATGAATACGCCGGGCCCGTCGGTGATTTACCCAACTTTGTCAAGCATTCACCGTTTCGAGCACACCCGCCTCCCGGCTCTGATCGAGCCGGTGTGCGACTCTGCACAGCGCGCGCCCCTACAACCAGGCCACGCGCCGTGCGCGCCCAGCGCGCGCCGCCCGTGCGCTACACGCGCCGCCGCCCTCCACGCACTGGGCGTGGAGGGCGGACGGTCGTGCCGCAGAGGTCGGCGGAATTGCCTCCTGGGCAGCAAAATGGCCTGGGAACCAGGGAAATTGATGATGGATCAGAACGCGTGTCGGATCGGGCCCGCTCCCGTTCGAGGGGGGCGCGTGAGCCCTCAAAGGCGCTGCAGTCGCGCGACGGCCTCCTGGAGCACCTCGTCCTTTTTGCAGAAAGTGAACCGGACCAGGCTAAGGCCCGCCTCGGCGTCATCGTAGAAGACGGCGTTGGGGATCGCCACCACACCGCAGCGCTCCGGCAGGGCGCGGCAGAACTCGACGCCGTCCTTCTCGCCGAGCGGGGTGATGTCGGTGGTCACGAAGTAGGTGCCCTCGGGCGTGAAGGCCCGGAAACCGGCCGCGGTGAGGCCGCCGAGCAGCAGGTCGCGCTTGCGCAGCAGGTCGGCGCGCAGGGTGTCGAAGTAGTCGTCGGGCAGCCGCAGGGCCTCGGCGACGGCGTACTGGAACGGGCCGGCGCTGACGTAGGTGAGGTACTGCTTGGCGGTGCGCACGGCGGAGACCAGCTCCGGGCTCCCGGTGACCCAGCCGACCTTCCAGCCGGTGAAGGAGAAGGTCTTGCCGGCCGAGGAGATGGTGACGGTGCGCTCGCGCATGCCGGGCAGGGCGGCAAGCGGGCGGTGGACGGCGCCGAAGACCAGGTGCTCGTAGACCTCGTCGGTGACCACCAGCAGGTCGTGCTCCACGGCGAGGGCGGCGATGCCGGCCAGTTCCCCGGCGGTCAGCACGGTGCCGGTGGGGTTGTGCGGGGTGTTGATCAGCAGCAGCCGGGTGCGCGGGGTGATCAGGGCGCGCAGCTCGTCCAGGTCGGGCCGGAACGACGGCGCCCGGAGGGTGAGCGGGCGGCGGGTGGCGCCGGCCATCGCGATGCAGGCCGCGTAGGAGTCGTAGAAGGGTTCGAGGGCGATCACCTCGTCGCCGGGCTCCAGCAGGGCGAGCAGGGCGGCGGCGATGGCCTCGGTGGCACCGGCGGTGACCAGCACCTCGGTGTCCGGGTCGTAGCCGAGGCCGTGGAAGCGCTGTTGGTGCTCGGCGATGGCCTGCCGCAGTTCGGGGATGCCGGGGCCGGGCGGGTACTGGTTGCCGCGGCCCTCGCGCAGGGCCCGTACGGCCGCCTCGCGGACCTCCTCGGGCCCGTCGGTGTCGGGGAAGCCCTGGCCGAGGTTGATCGAGCCGGTGGCCGTGGCCAGGGCTGACATCTCGGCGAAGATCGTCGTGCCCATCCCGGCCAGTCGGCGGTTCAGCAGCGGCCTGGTTCCCATGCGAAGGCTCCTCACGCGTCGTCGTCGCGCCCATCCTGGGCCAGCCGGAGGCCGCCGACAAGAACGGCCCGGGGCGAGGGGGCCGGGGTCAGGACAACCGGGGTGAGGGCGGCGCGGGTGAGGGCCTGTGTGGTAGCCGTCCCGGCGCGGCGGCGTGGGACGGCGGGAACGAGGACGGCCCGCCGCCGCGACGTGGGCGCGGGGCGGGCCGGAGAGCGGTAGCGCGGGGATCAGGCCTCGTCGGGGCCCTCGCCCTCGCCCTCCTCGCCCTCGATCTCGTCCTGCAGGCCGAGGCGCTCGACGATCCACTGCTCGAAGCCCACCGCGGCCTGGGTCCAGTTGGCGGTGGTGGTGACGAAGTAGTCGAGGTTGACGCCGGTGCCGACGATCATCTGGGCCTCACCGATCAGCCGGACGACGCCGTCCTCGTGGGTGTGGGTGTAGACCTTGGGCCACAGGGTCTCGCGGTTCCACTCGTCGATCAGGTCGAGGATCTCGCCCTTCTTCTCCAGCGGGTACGCGCGGTCGTAGAAGGCCCGGACCGCGAAGAGCTCCTTCTGCTCGCCGCGGAACATGTAGTAGACGCGGAAGCCCTCCCAGGGGGCGGTGAGGTCGCCCTCCTCGTCCACGACGTGCTTGAGCTGCATCTGGTCGAGCAGCTGGGTGACCAGGCCCTGGTCCGGGACGATGATCGGCGGCGGGCCGGCCGGCCGGCCGCCCTGGCCACCGGGCTGGCCACCGCCCCCGGGGACGCCGAAGGACGGGATGGACGACGGGTCGATGCTCATGGGGGTCCTCTTCCTCAGTGCACGTGGTGGCCGGCAATGAGAGGCCGCCCTTTCCACCTCCCATCCTGCCTCATCCGGGCCTTCGCTCACAGGGGCACCCGGAGGCGCGTCGATCTTCGTTCCGGGCCTCGCGGGGCTGCGGTCACGCACGGTGCGCGGGGTCGGTGGCGAGCCCGCGGCCGGTCGGTGCGCCCGGCGCGCGCGTGAGCCACGTCACGCGCCCGGCGCCCGGGTTCGGCTGCCGTACGGGCCGGATGCGGTTAGCGTGCGACGGAGCTTGCCTTTTCGCAACGTCCCTGTCGCGTGGGCGAGTTGAGGAAGATTTGAGCTGAAGGGGGGAGTGGGATGGAGCATGCGGTGACCGGGGAGGGCGCCTCGCTGGGGACGCTGCTGCGGAGCATCCGGCTGGAACGGGGGATGACGCAGGAGCAACTGGGGGAGGCGTCGGGACTGAGTGTGCGGTCGATCCGCGACCTGGAGCGGGGGGTGTCCTGCCCGCGGGTCTCCACGCTGCGGCTGCTCAGCCAGACGTGGAACCTGCCGGCTTCCCAGGGGGCCGAGCTGCACCGGCTGGCCCGCAGCTGGCGGGACCGCTCGCGCCGGCAACGGCGGGGCGGGGCCGACTGACCGCGCCGACCGCACTGACCGCGCCGACCGCGCCGACCGCACTGACCGGCCAGGGTGAGCCGGCAGTACGGGCCGGGGGGGGGGGGGCCCCCCCCCCCCGGCGGGGGGGGGGGGGACGTGGGGGGGAGTGGTTTTCCTTCTCCCCCCGGTTGCTGGGGTGGAAGGTGGGGGGGGTGTCCT
>NZ_JBVHXY010000011.1:0-28271 GCF_055569215.1 Kitasatospora sp. NPDC029312
CCGTGTCCGGCGATGGCGAGGATGGCTTGGCTGCGCAGGGCGGCGATGCGGGCGCCGTCTTGGAGGGTGAGGGCTCCGGCGATGGTGGCGGCGGCGATTTCGCCTTGGGAGTGGCCGATGACGGCGGCGGGGTGGATGCCGAGGGATTGCCAGAGGTCGGCGAGGGCGACCATGGTGGCGAACAGAGTCGGTTGGACGATGTCGACGCGGGCGAGGTCAAGGCGGCCGCGCAGGGCATCGGTGAGCGACCAGTCGACATACGGCGCGAGCGCGGCCTGGCAGCGGGCGATGGACTCGCTGAACACAGCTGAGGTGTCGAGGAGTTCGGCGCCCATGCCGGTCCATTGGGAGCCCTGGCCGGGGAATACGAACACCGGTCGTTCGAAGGTGCTGGAACTGGTGGGTGTTGGGGTGGTGTCGTTGGCGATGGTGGTGAGGCTGACGGCCAGTTCCTCAGGGGTGTGGCCGAGGGCGACGGCGCGGTGGTCGTGGGTGGTGCGGGTGGTGAGGAGGGTGTGTCCGGCGGCGCGGAGGTCGGTGTCGGGGTGGTCGTGGAGGTAGGTGGCGAGTCGGGCGGCGTGGGCGCGTAGGGCGGTGTCGTCGCGGGCGGAGATGACCCACGGCACGACGGGCGAGGGCGCCGTGAACCCGGGCTGTTCGGCCGCAGCGACCTGTTCGGCGGCGGGGGCTTCCTCCAGGATCACGTGCGCGTTCGTCCCGCTGATCCCGAAGGCGGAGACGCCCGCCCGGCGCGGACGCCCGTCCTCCTGCGGCCACTTCCGCGTCTCGGTGAGCAGTTCCACCGTGCCCGAGGCCCAGTCCACATGGGAGGTGGGCTCGCTGACGTGCAGGGTGCGCGGCAGCACCTCGTTGCGCAGGGCGAGCACCATCTTGATCACGCCGGCGATCCCGGCCGCCGCCTGGGTGTGGCCGATGTTGGACTTCAACGAGCCCAGCAGCAGTGGCCGTTCGGCTGGCCGTTGCTGCCCGTAGGTGGCGATCAGGGCCTGGGCCTCGATCGGGTCGCCCAGCCGGGTGCCCGTGCCGTGGGCCTCCACCGCGTCCACGTCGGCGGCGGTGAGCCGGGCGTCCGCGAGCGCGGCGCGGATCACCCGCTGCTGCGACGGCCCGTTCGGTGCGGCCAGCCCGTTGGAGGCGCCGTCCTGGTTGAGCGCGGAGCCGCGCACCACGGCCAGCACCCGGTGTCCGTTGCGGCGGGCGTCGGAGAGCCGCTCGACCAGCACCACACCGATGCCCTCGGCGAGGCCGAACCCGTCCGCGTCCTCGGAGAACGCCTTGCAGCGGCCGGTCCCGGACAACGCGCCCATGCGGCTGAATCCGATGAACGAGTCGGGGGTCGGCATCACCACCGCCCCACCCGCGATCGCCATCGAGCACTCGCCGGCCCGCAGGGCCCGCGTGGCGAGGTGCAGGGCGACCAGTGAGGAGGAGCACGCCGTGTCCACCGTGATGGCCGGGCCCTCCAGGCCGAACGCGTAGGCCAGTCGGCCCGAGATGACGCTGGTGACGCTGCCGGTGATGACGTAGTCCTCGATGGCGGCCGACGCGTCGGCCGAACGGACGCCGTACCCGTGCTGCATGGCGCCGATGAAGGCACCAGTCCGGCTGCCGCGCAGGGCGGTCAGGTCGATGCCGGCCCGCTCGAACGCCTCCCAGGAGGTCTCCAGCAGCAGCCGCTGCTGCGGGTCCATCGCCAGCGCCTCGCGCGGGCTGATTCCGAAGAACCCGGCGTCGAACCCGTCGACGTCCCGGACGAACCCGCCCTGTTGGCCGCGCACCGCGTCCAGGTCCCAGCCGCGATCGGTGGGCAGGCCGGAGACCGCGTCGCCGTCGGTGACGAGCAGGCGCCAGAGTTCCTCCGGCGTCGTCACACCGCCCGGGAACCGGCACGCCATGCCGACGATCGCGATCGCCTCGTCGTCCTCGCCCGCCGCGACGGTGGTCGGTCCGGCCGGGGCGGCCACCTCCATCGCACCCAACTCCAGGACCCAGCGCCGCAGCTGGGCGGCGAGCGCGCTCGGCGTCGGGTAGTCGAAGACCAGCGTCGCCGGGAGGCGCAGGCCGGTGGCGGACGCCAGCCGGTTGCGCAGCTCGACCGCCGTCAGCGACTCGAACCCCAGCTCCTTGAAGGCGCGGTCGGGGCGGATGCCGCCCGCACCGCTGTGCCCCAGCACGGCGACGGCGTGAGTGGTGACCAGCTCGGTGAGCACCCGGAGCTGGTCCGGCTCGGGCAGGTCCGTCAGGGACCGCCGGAGCTCGGACCCGGAGCCGGCCGAGCCGGCGGCCGTCTCGGTGGAGGACGCCAGGACGGCGCGCGCCTCCGGGAGTTCGGCCAGCAGCGGGCTGGGGCGCACCGCGGTGAACAGCGGGACGAAGCGCTGCCAGTCGATCTCGGCCACCGCGACGAAGGTGTCGTCGTGGTCCAGCGCCTGCTGCAGCGCGGCGACCGCCAGTTCGGCGGGCATCAGCGGGAGGCCCTGCCCGCGCACCCGTCGGCGGGTCCGTTCGACGTCCAGATCGCCCAGGTTCTTCCAGGTGTTGACGGCGTCCTCCCAGACGCCCCAGGCGACCGACACCATCGGCAGGCCGCCCGCGCGGCCCTGCTCGGCCAGGGCGTCGAGCGCCGCATTGGCGGCCGCGTAGGCGGCGTGGTCACCACTGCCCCAGAAGCCGGCGATCGAGGAGAACAGCACGAAGGCGTCGAGCTGGTCCGGATCGAGCAGGTCGACCAGGTGCCGCGCACCGTCCACCTTGGCGGCCAGCACCTGGTCGAGGCTGTCCAGCGTGGTGTCGGCGACGGACGTCAGCTCGATGAACGCGGCTGTGTGCAGGACGGCCCGTACCGGGTGGCCGTCCGCCCGCAGTCGGTCGAGCAGCCCGGCCACCGCCTCGCGGTCGGCCACGTCGCACGCGGCCAGGGTGACGGCCACGCCGCGCTCGGCCAGCTCGGCGGCCAGGTCCGAAGCGCCCGGGGCGTCCGGGCCCGAGCGGCTGGCCAGCACGAGGTGCCCGGCGCCGTTGTCGGCCAACCAGCGGGCGAGTCGGGGCCCGAGGCTCCCAGTGCCGCCGGTGACCAGCACGGTGCCCCTCGGGCGCCACCCCCGGACGGGCTGGGTGTCACCGAGCGGCGCGTGGACCATCCGCCGGGCGAACAGCCCGGCCGCCCGGACCGCCACCTGGTCCTCCTCGGACGATCCCGCGAGCACCCGGGCCAGCTGACCGAGCGCCCGCTCGTCGGGCTCCTCCGGCAGGTCGACCAGACCGCCCCAGAGCTGCGACTGCTCCAGTGCGACCACCCGGCCGAGACCCCACAGCTGGGCCTGAACCGGATCCGCGGCGGCGTCGGACGGCCCGGCGCACACGGCGCCGCGGGTGGCGCACCACAGCGGCGCCCGGAGACCGAGATCGGCCAGTGCCTGCACCAGCGCCAGCGTGAGGGCGAGTCCGCTCGTCACGGTGTGCTTGCCGGGGTGGCGACGGGCGTCCAGTCCGAGGAACGACAGCACACCGGCCGGACCGGCCTCGCCGTCGCCGAGCACCTCACCCACCCTGGCCGCCAGGACGTCCCGGTCCGCGTCCGCCCCGGCCGCTTCCAGCAACGCGAAGCGCGCACCGCGCAGGCCGAGGAAGCGCACGGCCTCGGTGACCCAGGCGTCATCGGCGCGGCCCTCGGGGACGACGACCAGCCAGGTGCCGGAGAGCGAGGACGCGGCGCCCCCGGGCACCGGCTTCCAGGTGATCCGGTACCGCCAGTCGTCCACCGCCGAGCGGTCGCGGCTCTGCCGGTGCCACGAGGAGAGCGCGGGCAGCAGCACGCTCAGGGACCGCCGCTGCTCGTCGTCGTCCTCCACCCGCAGCGTGGCCGCCACGGCGGCGACGTCCTGCTCTTCGACGGCCTCCCAGAAGCCGGCGTCCACCGCGCTGGGCGCCGCCGGGCCGGCGGCGGACGGGGCGGCCGCGTCCTCGATCCACAAGTGCTGGTGCTGGAAGGGGTAGGTGGGGAGGTCGGGGTGGTGGCCGGGGTGGAGGTGGGGGGTCCAGTCGACGGGGTGGCCGTGGGTGTGGAGGTGGGTGAGGGAGGTGAGGAGGCGGGTCCAGTTGCCTTCGTTTCGGCGGAGGGTGCCGGTGGTGAGGGTGGGGTGGTCGGTGGTTTCGGCGATGTCCTGGATGGCGGTGGTGAGGACGGGGTGGGGGCTGATTTCGATGTAGGTGTGGTGGCCGTCGGTGAGGGCTGAGTGGACCGCGTCGGTGAGGAGGACGGGTTGGCGGAGGTTGGTGTACCAGTAGTGGGGGGTGAGGGTGGTGGTGTCGATGGGGGTGCCGGTGACGGTGGAGTAGAGGGGGATGGTGGAGGGCTTGGGGGTGATGTCGGCGAGTTGGTGGGCGAGGTGCTCGCGGATGGTTTCGACGTGGTGGGTGTGGGAGGCGTAGTCGACGTCGATGCGGCGGGCGCGGATCTGCTGGTTCTCGCAGTGGGCGAGGAGCTGTTGAACGGCCTGGTGGTCTCCGGCGATGACGGTGGTGGTGGGGCCGTTGTGGGCGGCGATGGCGAGCTGTCCCTGCCAGGGGGTGAGGAGTTGGGTGGTGTCCTCGTGGTTCAGGGGGATGGAGGCCATGGCGCCGTGTCCGGCGATGGCGAGGATGGCTTGGCTGCGCAGGGCGGCGATGCGGGCGCCGTCTTGGAGGGTGAGGGCTCCGGCGATGGTGGCGGCGGCTATTTCGCCTTGGGAGTGGCCGATGACGGCGGCGGGGTGGATGCCGAGGGATTGCCAGAGGTCGGCGAGGGCGACCATGGTGGCGAAGAGGGTGGGCTGAACGATGTCCACGCGGGCCAGGTCGAGGGTGCCGCGCAGGGCATCGGTGAGCGACCAGTCGACATACGGCGCGAGCGCGGCCTGGCAGCGGGCGATGGACTCGCTGAACACAGGTGAGATGTCGAGGAGTTCGGCGCCCATGCCGGTCCATTGGGAGCCCTGGCCGGGGAACACGAATACCGGACGGTCGAACGTGCCGCTGCCCAGCACGACCCCGGGCACGGTGGTGTCGTTGGCGATGGCGGTGAGGCTGGCGGCCAGTTCCTCAGGGGTGTGGCCGAGGGCGACGGCGCGGTGGTCGTGGGTGGTGCGGGTGGTGAGGAGGGTGTGTCCGGCGGCGCGGAGGTCGGTGTCGGGGTGGTCGTGGAGGTAGGTGGCGAGTCGGGCGGCGTGGGCGCGTAGGGCGTTGTCGTCGCGGGCGGAGATGACCCACGGCACCACGGGCGAGGGCGCCGTGAACCCGGGCTGTTCGGCCGCCGCGACCTGTTCGGCGGCGGGGGCTTCCTCCAGGATCACGTGCGCGTTCGTCCCGCTGATCCCGAACGAGGAGACCGCGGCCCGACGGATCCGCTCACCGGCCGGCCAGGGGCGCTCTTCGGTGAGGAGTTCCACCGCGCCCGAGGACCAGTCCACGTGCGGGGTGGGCTCGTCGACGTGCAGGGTGCGCGGCAGCAGACCGTGCCGCATCGCCATCACCATCTTGATCACGCCACCGACTCCGGCCGCCGCCTGGGCGTGGCCGATGTTGGACTTCAGCGAGCCCAGCAGCAGCGGTCGTTCGGCGGGCCGTTCCTTGCCGTAGGTGGCGATCAGGGCCTGGGCCTCGATCGGGTCGCCCAGCCGGGTGCCCGTGCCGTGGGCCTCCACCGCGTCCACGTCGGCGGCGGTGAGTCGGGCGTTCTTCAACGCCTCCCGGATCGCCCGCTGTTGGGCCGGTCCGTTGGGGGCGGAGAAGCCGCTGCTGCTCCCGTCCTGGTTGACGGCCGAGCCGCGCACCACTGCCAGCACCCGGTGCTCGTTGCGACGGGCGTCGGAGAGGCGTTCCACCAGCAGGACGCCCACGCCCTCCGCCCAGCCGGTGCCGTCCGCGCCGGCCGCGAACGCCCGGCAGCGTCCGTCGGCGGACAGCGCCCGTTGGCGGCTGAACTCGACGAAGCCGCCCGGCCCGGTCATCACGGTGACGCCGCCGACGAGAGCCATCGTGCACTCTCCGTTGCGCAGCGCCTGTCCCGCGAGGTGCAGGGCGACCAGCGAGGAGGAGCACGCCGTGTCCACCGTGATCGCCGGGCCCTCCAGGCCCAGGGTGTAGGCCACGCGCCCGGACACCACGCTGCCCAGGCTGCCCGTCATCAGGTAGCCCTCGAGGTCGTCGGGGGTCTCGCGCAGCCGCGCGGCGTAGTCCTGGTGCATCACGCCGGCGAACACGCCGGTCCGGCTGCCGCGGACCGACGCCGGGTCGATGCCGGCCCGCTCGAAGGCCTCCCAGGAGGTCTCCAGCAGCAGCCGCTGCTGCGGGTGCATGGCCAGTGCCTCGCGCGGGCTGATCCCGAAGAAGTCCGGGTCGAAGAGCGCGGCCTCGTGGAGGAAGCCGCCGGCCCGGGCGTACGTCTTTCCGACTGCTTCGGGGTCGGGGTCGTACAGCGCGTCCAGGTCCCAGCCCCGGTCCTCCGGGAAGGCCGAGATCGCGTCGCCGCCGCCGGCGACCAACTGCCAGAGGCCCTCGGGTGAGGTGACGCCCCCGGGGTAGCGGCAGGCCATGCCGACGATGGCGATCGGGTCGGAGGCGGCAGCGGTCAGTTTCCGGTTCTGCTGCCGCAGCGACTCGGCCTCCTTGAGGGAGGCTCGTAGCGCCTTGACGACTTCTTCACTGGATGTGGTCATCGCGAACTCCGAAACTCCGTGCCGTCGAGGGGCGTTGCGAGGAACGTTGCGAGGGGCGTTGCGTCGGGATCAGGTGTCACCGAGGGCGACCCGGATGAGGCTGTCCAGATCCATCGTGTCGAGGGCGCTGCCGTGTTCCTGTTCGTCGGTGTCCGCCGGTTCATACGTCGAGTCAACGAGATGGAGGAGGGTGCGGATCAGTCCGGCCTCCTGGAGGCGGGCCAGCGGGATGGTCGCCAGGGCCCGCCGGAATCCGGCCTCGCCGATCCCGCCGATGCCGTCGATCCCGTCGATGCCATCCAGGCCGTCGATCCCGTTGTGCTCGTCGGGGTCCGGCCCCTCCGTCGTCCGTTCCGCCGGGAACACCTCGTTCTCCAGGTGACGGGCGACGGCGGCTGGAGTCGGGTGGTCGAAGATCAGGGTGGCGGGCAACCGGCTGCCGCTCTCCCGGCCGAGCCGGTTGCGCAGCTCGAGCGCGGTGAGGGAGTCGAGGCCGAGGTCGAGGAAGCCGCGGTCGGGTTCGACTCGATCCGGTGAGGCGTAGCCCAGCACGGCCGCCACCTGCGCCCGGACCAGCTCCAGCAGGGCGCGACCGCGCTCCGCCGTCTCCATTCCGGCGAACCGCTGACGGAACGTCACCGTCGCTGGCACCGAGGTATCCCGGAGCCTCGGGGCCCGGACCAGACCGCGGAGGAGGGGCGGTACCTCGGACTGCGCCCGCAGGGCCGCGGTGTCCAGCCGGGCGGGGACCAGTACCGCGCGATCCGTCCGCAGCGCGGTGTCGAAGAGTGCGAGTCCCTGCTCGGAGGGCATGCCGGCGAGGCCGGTGCGGCTCAGCCGGCGGAGGTCGGCCTCGGCGAGGTGGCGGGTCATCCCGCTGGACTCCGCCCACAGGCCCCAGGCCAGGGAGTGCGCGGGCCGGCTCTCGGCGCGGCGGTGCTGGGCGAGGGCGTCCAGGAAGGCGTTGGCCGCCGAGTAGCTCGACTGGCCGGCCTGCCCCAGGACGCCTGCGGCCGAGGAGAAGAGGACGAACGCGCGCAGGTCGGTGTCCCGGGTCAGGTCGTGGAGGTGCCACGCCGCGTCGACCTTGGGCCGCAGCACGGCCGCCATCCGGTCGGGGACCAGGGCCGTGAGCACGCCGTCGTCCAGGACGCCCGCCGTGTGGATCACGCCGATCAGCGGATGCTCGGCGGGCACCTCGGCCAGTACGGCGGCGAGGGCGTCCCGATCGGCCGCGTCGCACGCGGCGACCGTGACCGTGGCGCCCGACGCCGTCAGTTCGTCCCGCAGTTCGGCCGCGCCGTCGGCGGCGAGCCCCTGCCGGCTGAGCAGCAGCAGGTGCCGCACGCCGTGCCGGGCCACCAGGTGGCGGGCGAACAGCCCGCCGAGCAGGCCGGTGCCTCCGGTCACCAGCACCGTGCCGGCAGGGCCGAACGGGGTCGGGGTCTCCGCCGCACCGGGCGTGACGGTCGCCAGCCGGGCGGCCGACACGCGGCCCGCGCGCACCGCCAGCTGGGGTTCCGGCGAGGAGAGCGCCCGGACCAGTGCCGGGTAGGAGTCGGGGTGGTCGTCCAGGTCGGCCAGAACGAGGCGGCCGGGGTTCTCCGACTGGGCGGACCGGATCAGGCCCCACAGCGGGGCGTGGACGAGGTCCGTGACGTCGTCGGCCGGGTCGACGGCCACGGCGCCGCGGGTGAGCAGGACGAGCCGGGAGTCGGTGAAGCGTTCCTCGGCGAGCCAGGCCTGGACGAGGGCCAGCGCGCGCCCGGCCGCCGCGTGGACGTGCTCGACGGTTGCTCCGGCGTCGGCCGGGAAGGACGCCACCACCGTCGCAGGCAGCGGGGCTTGGACAGCGAGGAGGTCGGCGGGCCGGCAGTATCCGGAGTCGTCGGCGTCGAGCAGGAGCGGCGGCGTTCCGTCGGGGCCGCCGGTTCCGGCCGGCAGCGGGACCCACTCCACCTGGTACAGCGAGTCGTGGTGGCCGTGGGTGGCGGCGCTGAACTGCTCGGGCGTCACCGGCCGCAGCGTCAGGGATCCGACCGAGACGACCGGGCCGCCGGCTTCGTCGGTCGCGGTGAGGGCGACGGTGTCCGGCCCGGTCGGGGTGAGCCGGACGCGCAGCGAGGTGGCCGCCGTGGGGTGGACGACGACATCGGACCAGGCGAACGGCAGGCGGATACCGTCGGAGCCCTCCAGCAGGCAGGCGTGCAGGGCCGCGTCCAGGAGCGCGGGGTGCAGGCCGAAGCCGTCTCCGTGCCGCTCGGGCGGCAGCCGTACCTCGGCGAGGATCTCGTCGCCGTGCCGGCCGACGGCCCGCAGGCCCTGGAACGCCGGACCGTAGTCGAAGCCGACTGCGGCCAGCCGGTCGTAGACCGCCTCGGCGGGGTCGAGCGCGGACGTCCAGGGCTGGGGCGTGTCCACGGATGCTGCGGGGCCCTCGGCGGCCAGGACGCCGGTCGCGTGCCGGGTCCAGCCGGTGCCGCCGTCAGGGGCGGAGTGGACGGTGACGGCGCGGCGGCCGGCTTCGTCGGGAGCGCCGACGCGGACCTGGAGGCGGACGGGGTGTTGCTCGGGGAGGACGAGCGGGGCTTCCAGCGTCAGTTCTTCGAGGTGCTCGCAGTCCGCCTGACGGCCGGCGTGGAGGGCGAGTTCGACGATCGCGGTCCCGGGGGCGAGGACGGTGTCCCAGACGGCGTGGTCGGTGAGCCAGGGGTGGGTGGTGAGGGAGACCAGGCCCGTGAGGACGAGTTCGTCGTCGTCGGCGAGCGGGAGTAGTGCGCTGAGGAGGGGGTGTTCGGTGGCGGTGAGGCCGGCGGCGCGGACGTTCCCGGTGGGGGCGGGGCTGTCGAGCCAGAAGCGTTCGCGCTGGAAGGGGTAGGTGGGCAGGTCGATCCGCTGGGCTCGGCCGGTGTCGGGGAGCAGGGTGTGCCAGTCGACGGGGGCGCCGTGGGTGTGGACTTCGGCGAGGGAGGTGAGCAGCCTGCGGAGGCCGCCTTCGTTTCGGCGGAGGGTGCCGGTGGTGAGGGTGGGGTGGGGGTGGAGGGTTTCTTCGATGGCGGGGGTGAGGACGGGGTGGGGGCTGACTTCGATGAAGCTGGTGTGCCCGTCGCCGTGGGCGGTTTGGAGGGCTTGGGTGAGGAGGACGGGTTGGCGGAGGTTGGTGTACCAGTAGTGGGGGGTGAGGGTGGTGGTGTCGATGGGGGTGCCGGTGACGGTGGAGTAGAGCGGGATGCTGGCTTCCCTCGGGGCGATGCCGGCGAGTTGGTGGGCGAGGTGCTCGCGGATGGCTTCGACGTGGTGGGTGTGGGAGGCGTAGTCGACGTCGATGCGGCGGGCGCGGATCTGCTGGTTCTCGCAGTGGGCGAGGAGCTGTTGAACGGCTTTGTGGTCTCCGGCGATGACGGTGGTGCTGGGGCCGTTGTGAGCGGCGATGGCCAACTGTCCCTGCCACGGGGCGAGGAGCTTCGTCGTGTCCTCGTGGCTGAGGGGGATGGAGGCCATGGCGCCGTGTCCGGCGATGGCGAGGATGGCTTGGCTGCGGAGGGCGGCGATGCGGGCGCCGTCTTGGAGGGTGAGGGCTCCGGCGATGGTGGCGGCGGCTATTTCGCCTTGGGAGTGGCCGATGACGGCGGCGGGGTGGATGCCGAGGGATTGCCAGAGGTCGGCGAGGGCGACCATGGTGGCGAACAGAGTCGGTTGGACGATGTCGACGCGGGCGAGGTCAAGGGTGCCGCGCAGGGCGTCGGTGAGCGACCAGTCGACGTAAGGATCCAGCGCGGCCTGGCAGCGGGCGATGGACTCGCTGAACACGGTCGAGGCATCGAGGAGTTCGGCGCCCATGCCGGTCCACTGCGAGCCCTGCCCGGGGAACACGAACACCGGACGCTCAAAGGCGCTCGTATCGTGCGGAGTTGGGGCCTCCCCGTCCGCGACGGCGGCGAGACCGCTCAGCAACTCCGTACGGCTCTCCCCGATCACCACCGCGCGGTGCTCGAAGACCGATCGGCCGGATATCAGCGCGCCGGCCACGTCGGCGGACTCCCAGTCCGGCCGTGCCACCACGGCGTCCCGCAGTTGTTCGGCCTGGGCGCGCAGCGCGGCCGGAGTCCGCGCGGAGAGCACCCAGGGTACGACGGGCGCGGGCGCCGTGAAGCCGGGCTGCTCGCCTGCGGCGGACGCGTCCTCTGCGGCGGGGGCTTCCTCCAGGATGACGTGCGCGTTGGTCCCGCTGATCCCGAACGAGGAGACCGCGGCCCGGCGGATCCGCTCATCGGCCGGCCAGGGGCGCTCCTCGGTGAGCAGTTCGACCGCGCCGGAGGACCAGTCCACGTGCGGGGTGGGTTCGTCGACGTGCAGGGTGCGCGGCAGGACGCCGTGCCGCATCGCCATCACCATCTTGATCACGCCACCGACTCCGGCCGCCGCCTGAGTGTGCCCGATGTTGGACTTCAACGAGCCCAGCAGCAGCGGCCGTTCGGCGGGCCGCTGCTGCCCGTAGGTGGCGATCAGCGCCTGGGCCTCGATCGGGTCGCCCAACCGGGTGCCCGTCCCGTGGGCCTCCACCGCGTCCACGTCGGCGGCGGTGAGCCGGGCGTCCGCGAGCGCGGCCCGGATCGCCCGCTGCTGCGAGGGGCCGTTCGGTGCGGAGAGTCCGTTGGAGGCGCCGTCCTGGTTGACGGCGGAGCCGCGTACCACCGCCAGCACCCGGTGTCCGTTGCGGCGGGCGTCGGAGAGGCGTTCCAGCAGCAGGACGCCGACGCCCTCGCCCCAGCCGGTGCCGTCGGCGGCGGCCGCGAAGGCCTTGCAGCGTCCGTCGGGGGCGAGGCCGCGCTGCCGGCTGAACTCGACGAACATGCCCGGTGAGGCCATCACGGCCGCCCCGCCCGCGATCGCCATCGAGCACTCGCCGGCCCGCAGGGCCCGGGTGGCGAGGTGCAGGGCGACCAGCGAGGAGGAGCACGCCGTGTCCACCGTGATCGCCGGGCCCTCCAGGCCGAACACGTAGGACAGCCGGCCGGACAGAACGCTGACGGTCGTACCGGTCAGGACGTGCCCCTCGACCGTGGCGTCCGCCTCGTGCATGCGGGCGCCGTAGTCCTGCGTCATCGCGCCGACGTAGACGCCGGTCCGGCTGCCGCGCAGCGCCGCGGGGTCGATCCCGGCCCGCTCGAACGCCTCCCAGGAGGTCTCCAGCAGCAGCCGCTGCTGGGGTTCCATCGCCAGCGCCTCGCGCGGGCTGATTCCGAAGAACCCGGCGTCGAACCGGTCCGCGTCGTGCAGGAAGCCGCCCGCGCGGGCGTAGGTGCGGCCGCTGCGGGCCGGATCCGGGTCGTACAGGGCGTCCAGGTCCCAGCCGCGGTTGCCGGGGAACGGTGAGACGGCGTCCCGGCCGTCCGCGACGAGTTGCCAGAGCTGTTCGGGGCTGCGGACCTCGCCGGGGAACCGGCAGGCCATCGCGACGATCGCGATCGGCTCCTGGTCGTCGGCAGCGGGCGGGGTGACCTCGGCCGCGGGGTCGGCCGCTCCGGTCAGCCGGGTGCGCAGGTCGCGCTCCAACGCCTCGCGCGTCGGGTGGTCGAAGAGCAGCGTGAGCGGCAGCGGCAGACCGGTCGCCGCCGTGAGCCGGTTGCGCAGTTCGACCGCCATGGCGGAGTCGAACCCGAGGTCCCGGAGCGGCCGGTTCCCGGCGGCCCGGGCCGCCGCAGGGCCGCGCAGCGCGGCGATCTCGGCGCGCACCAGGTCGCGGATCCACCGGTGCTGTTCGGCGCCGGACGGGACGGCGGCCGCCCCGGCGGTGCCCGGGCGGGGGGCGTCCGACCGCGCGGCGCGGAACGGGTAGGTCGGCAGCGGGACCCGCCGGGCGCCGGATCCGCCGAGGGCGGCCGGCCAGTCTGGCGCGGCCCCCCGGACGTGCAGTTCGGCCAGCGCGGTGAGGAACCGGTCGGCGCCGCCCCCGTCGCGGCGCAGCGTGCCGACGACGGCGGCGTCCGTCAGCCCCTCGTCGTCCAGGGTCTCCTGGAGGCCGCCGAGCAGGCCGGGGTGCGGGCTGACCTCCAGGAAGAGCCGGTGCCCGTCGGCCAGCAGGGCGCGGGTGGCGTCCTCGAACCGGATCTCGCTGGTGATGTTCCGGAGCCAGTAGCCGGCGTCCAGGGCCGCGGTGTCCAGGAGCCCGCCGGTGAGCGAGGAGTAGAACGGCACGGTGGAGCTGTGCGGGCGGACGCCGGCGAGGCCGTCGAGGATGAGGTCGCGGTCGAGGCCCAGCCCGGGGGAGTGCGCGGCGAGTCCGTTGCTCAGCCGCTTCGCCCGGACACCCTCGGCCGCCAGCTCGGTGAGCAGTTCGTCGACGGCCTCCCGGTCGCCGGAGAACAGGACGGATCGCGGCCCGTTGCTCCCGGCGACGACCAGTCGGCCCGGCCGGCGGGCGAGTCGGGGGGCGAGCTGTTCGCGGGTCAGGAGGGCGGAGGCGAGGTCGCCCCGGCCGGCCGCAGCGGCCTGGGCCCGGCTCCACAGCGCCACCACCTTGGCGGCGTCGTCCAGGGTGAGGGCGCCGGCGACGTGGGCGGCCGCGATCTCGCCGAGGCTGGCGCCCACCACGGCGACGGGCGCGACTCCGCAGGCGCGCCACAGCGCCGCGAGCGAGACCATCACGGCGAACAGGACGGGCTGGACGACGTCGACCGCCACCAGGGCGGGCGCGCCGGGCGCCCCGCGCAGGACGTCGCTCAGCGACCACGGGACGTACGGTGCGAGCGCGTCCTCGCAGGCCTGCATGCACTCCCGGAACGGCTCCGAGGTCTCCAGCAGGGCGAGGGCCATGCCCTGCCACTGGGTGCCCTGGCCGGGGAAGACGAAGACGGCTCCGCGCCCGGTGTCCGCCGTGCCGCGCACGAGCGACGGGGCGAACTCGCCCCCGGCGACGGCGCGCAGACCGTCGAGGGCGTCTGCTCGGCTGTCGACGACCAGGACGGCGCGCCGCTCGAACGCCGTCCTGGTCGCGGCCAGCGAGTAGCCGGCATCGGCGAGCCGGAGGCCGGGATCGGCCGCCAAGCGGTCCCGCAGCGCCCGGGCCTGGGCGCGCAGGGCGTCGTCGCTGCGGGCGGAGAGGACCAGCGGTGTCCAGGTGGTGGCAAGCGCCGGCCGGGCGGCGGGCCGGGGCACCGGGGCGGCCGCGGGCCCGGCCGGTACGGCTCCGACCAGGGCGAGGAGGCCGAGCGGGCCGGTGCCGGAGGCGGTGTGGCCGACGGTGACCACACCCTCGATCCGGTCCCCGTCGCGCTGCGCGTCCGGCAGCCGTCGGAGCACCGCGAGGACGGTGTCACCGTCGCCGGCGAGGGCGAGGTCGCATTCCCCCTGGCGCAGGCTCGCCGCGGCCAGCGCAACGGCCGACCGGGCGGGCGGGCCCGACGGGACCGCGGCGTCGGGGGAGTCCGTCGGCGCGTCGGTCGTCCGGGGCCCGTGGAGGCCCAGGACGGTGGCAAGGCGCTTCGCGGAGTGGTCCGGTGACGACGGGGTGAGGAAGACGCCGGTTCGGCTTCCGCGCAGCGAGGCGGGGACGATCCCGGCGTCCTCCAGGGCGCTCCAGGCGAGTTCCAGCAGCTGCCAGTCCTCGGGGCGGAACCCGGCGGCCTCGGCGGCCGGAACTCCGAAGAACGCGGGGCCGCCGTCGGGGCCGTCGTAGCCCTGCGGGTCGTCCCGCCGGTCGCCGCTCGTTCCGGGTGTCGGGCGGGAAAGTCCGATGACGGCGACCGGGTCGTCCGCACAACTCGTCTGGGGCACTGCGTACTCGGCCTTCCTCGTGGTCTCGATCTGCTGCCCGCTCTGCCGGAGCAGACGACGATGGAGCGCGTTCCGTGGTCGCCGTGCGTTCGAAGGCCGGGGCGGTCCGTCCCCCCGGTTGCGGTCCCGTCCCCGTCGTCGGTCCCGGCTCCGGCTGAGGTCCGCTCGTTCGCGGTGGCCGTGCCGCCGTGCCGCCGTGCCTCCTTCGTCCGGGAGAGGCGGTTGGCACCGCCTCATGTCGATCTATCCGCTCGGCGACTAGAAGACTGGCAGAACGATCTTGGCGGCGACTTGGAGGCGACTTGGAGGAGTCTTGGAGCGGCCCCCGTGGCCGTGCCGGACGGGCCCGGATGCGCACCGCGGCATGGGTCGTGCCCATGTCATATGCAGAACGACAAGAGGGCCCGGTGGCGACGGGCAGGTCATCCGTCGCCACCGGGCTGTCGGCAGGTGCCTAGGGTCGAGGTGGGTTCACGCGCAGCCCGCGACGGGGTCGCCGCGCAGGATCGAGCCGAACAACTCCTGCAACTCGGCGCCCGGGTCCACGCCGTACTCCTCCGCCAGGGTCCGCCGGGTCCGGTGGTAGGCGTCGATCGCCTCGGCCCGCCGCCCGGACCGATACAGCGCCTTCATCAGCAGCCAGCTGAACCGCTCCCGGGTCGGGAAGCGCAGGGTGAGCGCCGGCAGTTCGGCCGCGATCACCGAGAAGTCGTGCTCCTCCGCCAGTCTGGCCTCCCACAGGCTCTCCAGGGCGAGGAGCCGCAACTCCTCGAACCGCGAGGCGGCCTGCGCACCGAGCGCGTAGTCGCTCACCTCCGGGTAGGCCGATCCCCGCCAGAGCGCCAGGGCCTTCCCCAGGGTCCGGCTGGCCTTCTGGTACATCCCCGCCTGGAGCAGCCGCCGGCCGTCGTGCAGCAGGCGTTCGAAGAGTGCCGCGTCGAGGCAGTCGGTGTTCACCGCCAGCAGGTAGCCGGTCTGTTCGCGCCTCAGGACGGTGTCGCGGCTGCGGGGTGGCCGGTTCGGCTCCAGCAGTCGCCGGAGGTTGGACACGTAGCTGTGCAGGTTCGCCATGACGTCGTTCGGAGGGTTCCTCGGCCAGACGGCCTCGGTGAGCTGCTCCGCCGTCACCGGCTGGCCTGGCGTCAGGAGAAGGGTGGACAATACCGCCCGCTGGCGCGCAGACCCAGGATGCACTGGTATTCCATTGGCCTGGACCGCTAACGGCCCTAAGACATTGAAATGCATTGCGTGACCCTCCGCCACAAGTCACCCCCAGTAACGAAAAACCTGTCGGCCGCTCGACGGAAACACCTTGGTTCCGGGGATTGATCCGGAGGTCGCACGGGTTCTCGAGCGGGTGACGACAGACTACTTGCAAATCACCCCGAAAGAAGGTCTGGATCGGTGGCGCCGCTCTTGGTATGGCGCGTCGACGCGGGATCAGCTGCATCGACCACGATGACCGCCGCTGCGCCTGTTCAGGAGGGCTCAGGAGGCCGGAAGACCGGCCCGCCGGACCACCGCCGTTCGGCCGTCGGGATTTTGGCGTGATCTCACTCACGCGGGGCGCGCGGTGCGGTACGCTGCACATTCCCGTTCCGGCCCTCGCCTTCCACCGGCTGCCGCCCGGACATCCGGGCCCGGTGGCGGGAGCGGGACCGAAAGGATTACGCCGCGCCCGGATTGGGCCTCCCGGTTCTCGCCACCGGCCTTTCGTCCCGGTCGGCGGAGTCGCGGCGGGTGCATATCGACGAATCCATTTCACGCGGCGGTCGGCGGGATCCCGCCGACCCGGCCGGTCGGCTCCGGCCAAATTGCGCGAGCGGCGCGCCCCGGCAGGGGACGCGCCGCTCATCCGTTTCTTCTGAGGCGGGCTGTCAGTAACGGGTACTGACGGTCACTCCACTGAAGTCCGTGGTGGCGTACAGGCTGATGTACCGGTAGCCGGCGGTGGTGTTGGTGACGGTGAGCGTCTGCGCGGTACCCGGGTTGGTGGAGGAGGCGGTGAAGGTCGCGGGGGAGGCCCAGGTGTCGGGGTCGTAGTACAGCGAGGCGTTGCCGGTGCCGCCCGAGGTGGAGACCTTCAGAGTGGTGGTGCCGGCCGGCAGGTAGACGTAGAAGTAGTCGAGACCGCCGGCGGTGCGCGCCTGGTTCGGGCGTGAGCAGTTCTGGCCGAGCGCGTCGGTGCGCGGGTCGGTGCAGGTCGGCAGGCCGGCGCCGGTGGTGACGGTGACCGAGGACGGGGCGCTGGCGGTCTTGCCGGCGGTGTCGGTGACGGTCAGCGCGACGGTGTAGGTGCCGGGGGCGGCGTAGGTGTGCGCCGGGTTCCGCTCGTCGGAGCTGGTGCCGTCACCGAAGGTCCAGTGCCAGGAGGCCAGTGTGGCCGGGGAGTTGCTCTCGACCGACTTGTCGGTCAGGGTGACGGTCGCGCCGTCGACGGACTGGCCGAACAGGGCGGTGGGTCCGTCGGCGTAGCAGGCACCGGCGGCGCAGGTGTTCAGCCAGGCGTCGAAGTCGGCGTCGTAGGAGGTGCCGAGGTTGTTGTAGACGGCGTAGCCGCCCTGGTAGTCGCCGGTGCGGAAGTGGCTGAGCATGGCGCGGACGTCGGCCGGGTGCTTCTCGAACATGTACCGCACGGCCAGGTAGCCCCACGGGTAGGTGCGCACCGTGTCGGAGTTGGCGTAGGTGTTCTGGAAGATGGTGCTGAGCTTGTACCGGTGCGCGGCGGCCTCGGTCATCGCCTGGGTGTCGGTGGTGCCGCGGTAGGCGTAGGACTCGTACTCGGCGACGCCCTCGATCCACCAGATGTCCGGGACGGAGACCTCGGTGGTGAAGTCGCCCTTCAGGTCGTAGACGTTGTCGAGGTAGTGGGTGTACTCGTGGTTGAGGTTCCACACGTTGGCGGTGAAGCCGTCGTTCCACGCCTTCTGGTACATCACCGACACCGGCTGGTTCGCCGGGTCGGTGACGTCCATGATGGTCTCGCCGCCGTTGTCGGTGGAGTTGCCGTAGATCGCCCAGGAGTACGTCTTGTAGTCGTCCTGGCTGGCGAAGACGGCGAGGGTGATGGTCTTGCCGTACTGGCCGGGGATGGGGCCGTTGTCCTGGACGAGCTTGTGGAAGAAGCCGTCCTCGCCGCGCAGGCTCGCGCAGACGGCGGCCAGGTCCGCGGGGGAGAGGGCCTCGGCGCGGATGGTGCGGTTGTCGCAGACCAGGGTGCCCGGCAGGACGGCGGCGGTGAGCTTGCCCGGCAGGTCGCAGGTGCCGTAGTAGGAGCACTGCGCCTTGTCGTACTGGTTGGCGTTGTACGCGGTGTACACGTACAGCTTGCCGGTGGCGCCGGAGACCGGGGTGGTGTCGAGCACCTGCTTGACCAGCGGCTTGGCGAAGGCCTCGAGGCTGCCGCCGTCGCCGGCGGTGCGGGCGAGGTCGTTGCCCGCGTTGACGTCGAGGAACGCGTTCGCGGTGGTGAGCAGGTCCTTGTGGTTCTGCGCGAAGTTCGCCAGCGTGGTGGCGACGCTCGGGTCGGCGGTGACGGCGCTGACGTAGGCGGGGTTCCAGTTGCCGCGCCAGAGCGGGGCCCACAGCACGGCGTTGACGGCGCCGATCATCTTCGGGTACGCGGTGTAGCCGTTGTCGTAGCCGTTGAGGACCTGCTGGTAGACGTTCAGGTACTGGGCCTGGAGGTCGGCACTGTCGGTGAGGACCAGCACCTCGGTGAGGACGGCGCCGTTGGCGTCGGTGACGTCCGTCCGGTGCGCGCTCGCCAGGAAGGCGTCGAGGCCGGCCTTGACCGCCGAGGTCAGCGTGGCGTCGTAGGAGCCGACGGCGCTCGCGTTGTTGGACTGGACGTAGTAGCCGGCGCGCAGGAAGAGCACCAGCTGCAGGAAGTTGGTCGTGTTGTCGCCGGTGTAGGTGGCCGCCTGGGCCCGGAAGGCGTTGGCGACGGTGAGCATCTGCGACTGTTTGAAGATCTTGCCCGCGTCGGTGCCGGTGACGTTGTACAGCGTCTTGACGCAGTCCGTGGTCGAGCCCTGGATGAAGGAGACCAGGTCGGTGCCGCTGCGGGAGCCGAAGTCGGCGGGCGTGCAGGTGGCCGCGGCGGGGGCCTGGGCGGTGAGGAGGTGGCCGGCCGTCGGCGGGGCGCTCGGGTCCGGGGCGGTCTGGACGGCGGTCCCGGTGGGCTGGAGCGCGTGGCCGAGCAGGGCGGGCGGCAGCGGGGCGGAGGGGCGGCCCATGTCCTCCGAGGAGGGCGCGGCGGCGATCTCGGCACCGAACGGCTTCGGCGCGGCGGGGGCCTGGGACGGCTTGGCCGGGGCGTGGCCGGCCGTGGCCGGAGCCGTGACGGTCACCGCTGACGCGGCGAGAGCGGGGGTCGGGAGCAGAGCGGCGGGGCCGGCGAGGGCGGCGGCCACCAGGAGCGGAAGGGATTGGCGCAGACGCACTGCGGTGTCCTTGTCCTGAGGGGGGAGGCGACGGGGCGTCAGCCGCGAGGGGGGTGGGGGAATCGACCTACGGCCCGTCACCGGAATCAGGGTCAGAACAATGTCACAGGTTATATGTCATAGCAAGGGTGGGCGCAGCGGCGGCGCAACCCCCTCCACGGCGGGCTTCATCGGTGTGTCATCGACCGGTGCGACCGTCGTCCGGTGACCTCGGCCGAGCCCGGACCGCGACGAAGAGCGGACGTGCCGGCCGACTGCGTGGGGAGGATCAACATGCGAGCACGAAGGATCGCGGCCGCGACGGCCGGACTCCTGCTGACCGTCGGGCTGACCGCGGCCCAGGGAGCCACCGCCCAGGCGGCCACCACCCGGGTGGCCGCTCCGTGCGAGGGCACCTACACGATCGTCGTCGGGGGCACCGGCAGCTCCTGGAACAACGACGGCTTCTACGGCAACATCCAGCAGCACGTCGGCTACCCGACGACGATCCCCAACGGTGCGAGCGCCCGGGCGGGCGTCAACGAGCTGAACCGGCTGGTCCGCGACCAGCGGGCCGCGTGTCCGGGCCAGCACGTCAAGATGGCCGGGTACTCGCTGGGGGCCGGGGTGGTGCACACCTGGGTCACCGAGAACTGGCAGAGCTTCGACAACGTCAACGCCATCCTCGTCGCGGACCCCAAGCGCCAGGGCCCTCCCGGCGCCAACGGCGGCTCCGTGCCGTTCGGCGGCATCGTGGGCGCTCCGCTCGCCGGCGCCGACCGGTTCTTCGGCAACGTGCCCGTCAAGACGATCTGCCACTGGGACTACGTCTGCGACGAGTCGGCCGGCATCTGGACCTACCCGAACAACCACGTCAGGAACTACCCCGAAGACTTCAACATGGATCACCACAACGACAGCGCCAACGAGCAGTGGTACAACGGCGCCTGGTACCCGGCGTCCTGGTAGCCACGGGCCCGGTCGCCACGGGCACCCGTAGGCCGGGGCCCGGCTCGACCTCCCTCACCACCCGTCAGTGGCCGACCGCTTCGGCCGCTGACGGGTGGTGACCCGTCCGGCCCCCGGGCTGCTCCGCCGCCCCGGGCCGAGGGCCCTTCATCGGGCTGTCATCGGCCCTCCCTAGCGTGGCCGCGTACAGACAAATGCCCGACCGCAGGGGGAAGGACGGCTCGATGGCACGGAGGAAATCCAGAGCGAGGCTGCCGATGGCACTCCTCGCCGCGGTGGCGTTGATCAGCACGATGGCGGCCGCCGGCTCGCCGGCCGCGGGCTCGCAGTCCGGCGGCTCCCGGGCGGCCGGGCCGCAGGCCGCCGGACAGGCGCCGGACAAGCCGACGATCCGCTACACGGAGTACGGGATCCCGCACATCATCGCCTCCGACTGGGCGGGGCTGGGCACCGGTTACGGGTACGCCGCGGCCAAGGACAACATCTGCACGCTGGCCGACACCTATCTGATGGTCGACGCCCAGCGGTCGCGCTACCTGGGGCCCGACGGCCGGACCAGTCCAGGGGAGCACCAGAACACCACCACCAACCTCAACAGCGACCTCTACTTCCAGCGGATCAACGACACCCGGGTGGTGGAGCGGCTGATCGACCAGCCCGCCCCCAACGGGCCGGAGCCGGACGTCAAGGAGGCCATCCGCGGCTATGTCCAGGGCTACAACAGGTACCTGGCCGAGACCGGCGTGAACAACATCTCCGACCCGGCCTGCCGAGGGGCGGCCTGGGTACGGCCGATCACGGAACTGGACGTCTACCGGCACGCGCACGCCGAGATCATCATGGGCGCCGCCGATCCGCTGCTGGACGGTGAGGTGAACGCCGCACCCCCGGGCGCGTCGTCCGCCTCCGCGTCGGCCGCCCCTTCGTCCTCCGCCGCGCCGTCCTCCGCCGCGCCGTCCGCCGACCCGAAGTCCGCCGCCGCGCCGCCGGCGCTCTCGACGGAGGAGACCGCGACGAAGATCCGCGACGCGATGGCCGCCAGTCGGCAACAGGGCAGCATGGGCAGCAACGCCCTGGCGGTCGGCTCGCAGGGCGTGTCCGGGGGCACCGGCATGCTGCTGGCCAACCCGCACTTCCCGTGGCAGGGCAAGAACCGGATGTGGCAGAGCCAGCTGACGATCCCCGGGAAGATCAACGTCTCCGGCGCCAGCCTGCTCGGACTCCCGGCGGTGAACATCGGGCACACCGACGACGTCGCCTGGAGCCACACGGTCGCCACGGTGTCCCCGTTCGGGCTGTTCGACGTCCAGGTGGACCCGCTGCACCCGACCAACTACCTGGTGGACGGCGCCTGGCAGCCGATGACCTCGCAGCAGGTCGGCGTCGACGTGCTGAAACCGGACGGCTCCGTCGGCCGGGTCACCAGGACGCTGTGGGCCACCCGCTACGGCCCGATCACCACCTCGATGCAGGGCGTCCAGCTCCCCTGGGCGGTGAGCGCCCACGCGGTGCGCGACGCGAACATGGACAACCTGCGGGCCCTGAACACCTGGTTCCACCTCGACCAGGCCAAGGACGTCAACGACGTGGTGAACGCTCTGGAGACGACGGAGGGCGTGCCCTTCTTCAACACCATCGCCTCCGACCGCAAGGGCAACGCCCTGTACGCGGACATCCAGGCCACCCCGAACATCACCGACGAGCACGCGCAGTCGTGCCTCACCGCGACCGGCCGACTGCTGTTCAACCAGGGGCTGCGACTGCCCAACGTGCCGCCGATCTCCATCTTCGACGGCAAGCGCAGCGAGTGCGACTGGCCGAACGACCCCAACGCGGTCGCACCGGGCCTCCTGGACCCGCACAAGCAGCCCCGCCTGATCCGGTCCGACTTCGTGGGCAACGCCAACGACAGCGCCTGGCTGGCCAACCCCGAGCAGCCGCTGTCCTTTCCCCGGGTGATGGGCGACACCGCGGCCCCCCGCTCGCTGCGCACCCAGGAGCTGATCCTGACCGCGCAGAACCGGATCAACGGCACCGACGGCCTGCCGGGCCGGGGCTTCACCCCGGAGACCATGCAGCAGTTGCTCTTCGCCGACACCAGCAGGGCGGCCGACCTGGCCCTCAACGCCACGGTGACCGCGTGCCAGAGCGCGCCCTTCGGGCTCGTCCTGGTGGACGGCAACCTGGTCAACGTGAGCGGGGCGTGCCCCGTCCTGGCCGCCTGGAAGGACCACAGGTACACGGCGGACAGCCGGGGGTCCTGGCTGTTCGAGAACTACTGGTACTACCTGACCAACGGCCAGGCGATCGAGAAACTGCCGTGGCGGGTGCCCTTCGACCCCAAGGACCCGGTGCACACGCCCAACTCGCTCGACCCGGGGAACTCCGCCGTCCGCGACGCGCTGGCCCGGGCCGTTCTCGCGCTGGGCAAGGCGGGCATCGCGCTGGACGCGCCGCTGTCGGACGTCCAGAAGATCACCCGCAACGGTGAGACCATCCCGATCCACGGGGCGGTCCACGAGCTGGGCGTGCTGAACGTCGTCACCCCCGGCACGGTCGACGGCAAGCCGGACATCGTCTTCGGCTCCAGCTTCATCCAGCAGACCCGGTTCACCGCCGACGGGCCGCCGCAGGCCGCCTCGATCCTGGCCTACTCCCAGTCGGCCAACCCGAACTCACCGCACTACGCGGACCAGACCGAGCTGTTCGCGGCCGGCCGGTGGGTGACCGAACGGTTCACCGAGGACCAGATCGCGGCCTCCCCGGCACTGAAGGTCAAGATCCTGGACTGAGGCCGCCGTTCGGGCACGCCGGAACTCCGACGAACGGGTGCCGGCGTGCCCCTCCACCCGGGATTCCGCGGCCCTCCCGACCGGGACCGCGCCGCGCGACGACAAGACCACGAGATCCGGCCATGAAGATCCGGCCCATGAAGGGGAACACTGTGACGAGGACGACGAGCCGGTGGCGAACGGTGGTGGCCCTGTTGGCCGTCATCGTGGGAATGGCCACGACGGCGGGCACGGCCCGGGCCATCGGCGGCACCGGGGCGCCGCCGCCGATGGCGGACGGTTTCGGCCTGACCCAGGTCGACACGACCGTGGGCGGCCCGATCAACTTCTACCTCACCGTGACCACTCAGGAGGTGACGGGCAAGCACCACATCAAGATCATCCTGCCGAGCGGCTACTACGACGACCCGGCCAGGCGCTACCCGGTGCTGTACTTCCTGCACGGCTCGCCCGACGACCCGGTCCAGCAGAACTATCCGGCGCTGACCACCTCGAACGCGATGATCACCGTCATCCCGGACGGCGGCGCCCGGGGCTGGTACGCGAACTGGCTCAACCAGAACACCCAGATCGGCGCCCAGAACTGGGAGAACTTCCACCTCAAGCAGGTCATCCCGTTCATCGACGCCAACCTGCGGACCATCGCGACCAAGAAGGCCCGGGCGATCGCCGGCGTCTCCATGGGCGGGTTCGGAGCCTTCCACTACGCCCAGGACCACCCCGAACTGTTCAGCCAGACCGCGTCCCTGTCGGGGGACATCGACCTGTCGGCCGACTCCATGGACCTGCGGCTGGCCGTCGTCGCCTCCCTCATCGACGCCCAGGGCGCGGTCTGCGGCTCGTCCTCCGGCGCCTGCGACCCCAACAACGACCCGTACAAGCCGGGCGTGGACAGTGACGCCCTGTTCGGCACGCCGTACCCGGTGTTCAACGCCGACTGGCGGTGGAACCAGGCCGACCCGTCACAGCACATGGACAAGCTCGCCGGAATCGGCGTCTCGGTGTACGTCGGCAACGGACGCGGCTCGGCCACCGAGCCGGAGTTCTGGCTCGAGGGCGCGGCCAAGCACGTCAAGGACCGGATGGACGCCCTCGGCATGCCCTACCACTACGTCGACTACGGCGACGGCGCCGCCTGGGGCACCCAGTGCAACGGCGGCCACAACGGGGGCTGCTGGGAGCAGGACCTGAGGGACCTGATCCCCCGGCTGGAACGGGCCTTCGCCTCCTGAACATGCGCAGCGATGCCGCGCCACGCGGCTCCGCCGGGGCTCCACCGGGCAGCGCCCCGGTGGGGCCCCGCCGCGCGCCGGGCAGGTCACCGGGCGGCCCCGGTGAGGCCGAGCCCGACCTCGTCCCCGCACAGGATCATCCGGTACGTCAGCCGCAGCATCCGGCTCGGCGGGACCCCGAGCTCGTCGGCCAGCCGCCGGCGGGCCCGGTCGAACACGGCCAGGGCGTCGGCCTGCCGGCCGCCGCGGTACAGCGCCCGCATCAGCAGCGCGGCCACCGGCTCGTTCAGCGGGTGCTCCGCGGACAGGGCGAACAGCTCGGCGGTCGCCTCCGCGTACTGGCCCAGCCGCAGCTGCCAGTCCAGCTTCCGCTGGGCGACGGCGATCCTGCGCTCGGTGAGCCGCAACCGCTCCAGTTCGGCGAGCGGGCCGGGCAGCCCGGCCAGGAGCTCGCCGCGGAACAGGGCCAGCGCCCGGGCACAGAAGCGGACCGCCTCCCCCGGCTCACCCGCCCGGTGGGCCGCGTCGGCGTCGGCGACCAGGCTCTCCATCCGCTCCACGTCCACCTCCGTCGCGCCGGAGGCCAGCCGGTAGCCGCAGCGGTCGTGCTCGATCACCGGATCCGGGCAGTTCCCGGTGCGCAGCGCCTTGCGCAGCCGGTAGATGTGGACCGGCACCACGTTGGTGACCGGCGGCTCCGACCCCCACACGCCGTCCAGCAGTTCCTGCTGGCTGACCGTCCGCCCCGCCCGCAGCGCCAGCGCTGCCAGGACGGCCTGCTGGCGCAGGTGCCCCAGGTCGAGGGGCCGCCCGTCCTGCCAGGCCCGCAGTGGTCCGAGCACCGAGATCCGCACCAGCGGTGCGGTCGGCCGGCCGGCGGCGTTCCGCCGTGCCGGGCTGGTCACCTGGGTGCGGGGGCCGTGGCCGGGTGCGACCAGCCCGCAGTCGAAGGCGTGCACGATGGCGGCGGCCCGGTCGCGCAGTCCGAGCTTCGCCAGGATCCGGGCGAGGTGCCCCGCGACGGCGTCCTCGGGGACGGCGAGGGCGGTGGCGATCTCGTCGTCCCGCAGGCCGCAGCCGACCGCGTGGAGCACCCTGCGTTCCTGGTGCCCGAGGACGGCGGCGGTCGGCCGGCTGGTGGTGGTCGTCGTCGGCATCACTGCTCCCTGGGCTCTGGGCCGGCTGATCCGGCGGACGCCGTCGACAAGCTAGTGAGGCGGGTGCCGGGCGGGGAATCCGGAACGATCCGGAGTACCGCGCGGGCCGGCCGGGGGCCCGGGGCCCGGATGAGGACGCCGTGGCCCCCGCACCCGGCCGGGCCGTTCCCGACCCGGCCGGAGGGTCCGGTCAGGGTCCGGTCAGGGGCAGGGCTGCAGCGCGGGGCGGTCCTTGGTGCGGACGGCGGGGAGCCAGGCGGTGGCGGTCCCGGGGAGCCGGACCCGGTACCAGAGGGTGGAGGTGCGGTCCTCCTCGTCGATGATCGGGAGGCCGGTGGGGAGCTGGCAGTCGGCGTCGAGGGTGTCGTCGTGCCAGACCCGGGTGGGCACCACGTTGTCGGCGGTGTAGGGGCGCAGCGGGTTGACGGCCAGGCCGAGGCTGCACATGGGGTCGTGGTCGGTGCGGTCCTGGCAGCTGCGTTCGGCGTTGAAGACCCGGATGCGGGCGGAGTGCGGGGGCGGTGCCGGCTCCGGCCAGAGGGCGGCGGCGGTGACGGCGGCCGTGGCGCAGGCGGCGAGGGCCAGCAGGGCGGTGCGCGGTCGCGGTCGTGGGCGGCGGGGCCGGCGGCCGGACCGGTGCGCGCGGATGCGGGCGAGCAGGCTCTCGGCGGTGTGCGGGGCGCGCGCGGCATGGCTGGGGGCGAGGCAGTCGGCGGCGAGCTCCCGCCAGAACGGCGGGACGTCCGGGGCCAGCCGCAGGGCGGCGCGGCCCTCGGCGTACTGCTGGGCGGCGGCACTGCGGGCGGTGGGGGTGGCGCCCGGGAAGGGCGGGACGCCGGCGGCGAACACCTCGTGGATCACGATGCCGAGCGCCCAGATGTCGGCCGTGGCACGGACCTTGATGCCGCGCTCGCCGAGCGGTTCCCGCCAGCGTTCCGGCGGGAGGTAGTCGGGGGTGCCCATCGGGGCGGTGTGGCCGTGGGTGCCGACGAGTTCGATGGCGAGGCCGAAGTCGGAGAGGCGGACCTCGCCGTCCCGGCCGATCAGGACGTTCTCCGGCTTGAGGTCGGTGTGGACCCAGCCGGAGCGGTGCAGGTGGGCCAGGCCCTCGCAGATGCCGGCGATGATCAGGCCGCCCTGGTCCTCGTCCACCCCGGTGGCCAGCAGGTCGCGCAGGGTGCACCGGGCGCGTTCCATGACCAGCACGATCGAGCCGTCGAGCGCCGGGTGGTCGGGGGCGGCCAGGGTGAGGGTGTCGATCAGGCGGACCAGCCGGGGGTGCGGGGCGGTGCGGGCCAGTTCGGCTTCCCGCCGGGCGGCTTCGGCGACCTGTCGGGCCTGGCGGGGGGCGAGTCCGGCGGTGGGCAGCACCTTGAGGGCGACCGTGCCGTCTGCGTCGTCTGCGTCGTCTGCGTCGTCCGTGCCATCTGCGTCGTCCGTACCGCCCGCACGGGCCGTACCGGCGGGACCGGTGCCGGCGTCCTCGGCCCGGCGCGCCGCGTAGACGGTCGCCCAGCCGCCTTCCCCGATGGGCCCGATGACGGTCCACGCGCCGACCCGGTGGCCGGGTGGCAGCAGTTCCCCGCCGTCCTCGACGGAGTCCGGGTCGTGCACCATCAGCACCCCTACCGCCCGGCCTCGGCGGCTTCGGGGCGCGGCAGGAGCGCGAGGTGCTCCTCTCGCACGATGCCGAACTTCAGCGCGAGTCCGACGACGGCCTCGCGCTTGCCGTTGCGGCGGTCCGCGCGGGCCGCGCCGTCGGGCAGCTCGATGCGGAGCTTCTCGTCGGCGAGGTAGTCGAGATGAGAGCTGACCGCGCGGGCGGTGAGCCGGGCGCAGGCGGGGTGGCCGCGCAGCCGGGTGACCACCTGGGGAGTGGTGGGCACGGCCGCGGGGGAGTGGTCCCGCAGCCACGGTTCGCAGAGCGCGACCAGCACCAGGAAGTAGGTGGCGGTCTCGTCCAGCGAGTACGCCGTCATGGTGCGGCTCTCCCGGGAGCCGCCGTGGGCGTGCGGGTCGAGGTAGACGTGGTCGGGCGCGAACACCTGGAAGGACAGCGGCGTGTCGCGCCGCGAGGGCAGCACCACCCGGGAGAACTCGAACGGGATCGGCGCGCCGATCCGCCGGGGCGGCACCCGCAGGTACTCGCCGGCGCCCTCCGGGTTCTCCACCAGGTAGGCGTGGGTGTTGCTGAGGTTGCTCAACTGCCAGTGGTCGTCGGTCGCGTGGATCTCCCCGGCGAGCCGGGAGACGGCCTCGTCGCCGAGTCGCAGCTCCACCGGTGTCCCGGCGGAGCCGCGGCCGAAACGCGCCCGCTCTCCCGGGCCGAGCCGCAAGGTCACCGCGGCCTCGCCGTTCCCCTCCGGCAGGTGGACGAGAATCCCGCTCACCGTTCCTCCGTCCCGAGCACCGCTCCCCCGTTCCCCCGCTTCGCATGCCGACCACTGTCGGACGGACGAACGTTACCTCTTTGAGCATGCCAATAAACCGTAGCGTGGCGCAGGCCACGTGACGGTGGAAGCGGAGGAGCGGGAGCACGCGTGCTCCCGCTCCGGCCGCCGCAGCAGGCCGGGCCTGCTGATCGGGGACATGGTCGAGCTCCGGGGGTACCGGTGTGATCAGGGAACGGCGGGTCCGGCGGTGGTGTTGAGCCAGGTCCAGTCGGACCAGGTGGAGAATCCGGTCTGCCACTTGTGGTAGACGCCGGCGCTGCTGGTGCCGAAGACCTCGATCCGGCCGTCGGCGTTGGCCGCCGCGACGATGTCGGTGCCGGCCCCGCCGAAGGTGTCCCAGGGGTTGTAGGACGCGTTGACCCCGGTCTGCCAGGTGTGCTGCGCGGTCGTGCCGTTGATGGCGAACACCTCCACCCGGCCGTCCGGCGAACGCTCACTGGTCAGTTGGGCGTCGGCGGGTCCGCCGGCGGGTTCCCAGTCGGACCAGGTGGTGGGGTTGGTCTGGTACTTGTGGAAGGCGCCCTTGGGGCCGGAGGCGAAGACTTCGAGTCGGCCGTCCTGGTTGTGGTCGACGGTGAGGTCGTGGCCGCCGCCGCCGAAGGTGTCCCAGCTGGACCAGGTGCCGTTGACGGCGGTCTGCCACTGGTGTTGGAAGGCGGTGGCGTTGAGGGCGAAGACTTCGAGGCGGCCGTCGGGGGCTTTGCCGAGGGCGATCCGGCTGTCGGCGGGGCCGCCGCCGGTGGGTTCCCAGT
>NZ_JBVHXY010000011.1:28371-176496 GCF_055569215.1 Kitasatospora sp. NPDC029312
GAGACGCCGTTGGCTCCGGCGGCGAACACCTCCAGCCGGCCGTCCGCCGAACGCGCCGACACCACCCGCCCGGACTGCGCCGGATACACCAACGGGGCGGGGCGCGGGCCGGTTCCCGGGGTGCACGGCATGGTGATGCCGCGGTCCGCGAGGTAGGGGATCGGGTCGGTGCGCACCGTCGCGTTCGCGTCCGCCCAGACCCGCAGGTGCAGGTGCGGGCCTTCGGAGGTGCCCTCGCTGCCGACCAGCGCGATCAGTTGGCCCGCCGTGACGTGGTCACCGGTGGCGACCTCCCGCTCGCGCATGTGCCCGTACTCGGTGATGGTGCCGTCCGGGTGGAGGATCCGGATCCACTGGCCGTAGCCCTGCGCCGGCCCGGAGACCAACACCTCGCCGTCGCCGACCGCGTAGATCGGGGCGCCGTAGCCGTTGGCGATGTCGATGCCGTTGTGCTCCGGGGTGTAGCCCTGGGAGATGTACCCCGCGGTCGGGCAGGACGCCGCGAACCCGGTGGCCGCGGCGGGTGCGGCGAGCGCGGCGGGGGCGACCGGCGCGGCGACGGGCAGCAGCAGGGCGGCGGCGGCCAGGCCCAGGCGCGCGGCCCGGCGCGAGAGGGAGGGGAACACCGGGGCGCCCCTCATGCCTTGCGCCGGCGGGCGCCGTGCCCGCCGGCGGACCTGGGGATGCTCCTGCGGGTGGGGTGGTGCGCGGTCAACGTGACCTCCTGAAGGCGCGTGGCGGCGGCCCGTCCGGACCGCCAGGGTGTCGAGCGGTTGGGACGGTAGCCACGCGCCGCGCGGCGCAGAACCCGGAACCATACGGACTGACAGGGAGCGGGCCGATCGGCGAGACTGTTCTCTTCTCTCCCGGCGCCCCGAAACACCCGGCCCGCCTGACGGAGCCGGCCGAGCCGGCCCGGCCCGGCGGCCCGGGCCGGAGCTGACGCCCCGCCGCACGGGCCGGAACCGCCCGGGCGGCGGCGTCATTCCTCGAACGGGGCGGAGAGCAGCAGATCCTCCACGGTGGGCACGCGGAAGTCCGGGAGGTGGCGACGGCCGACCTCGGCGAACGGGTGCATGAGTTCCGCCATCGGCTTCGTGCGGCACAGCGACAGGATGTCGTCCAGCGCCGCCTCCTTGAACCCCGCCCGGGGGAAGGCGGAGAGCACCTCCGCGAGGGCGTCGGGCGGGAGCTGATCCAGGCCGTTCCCGGTGAAGTCGAGTCCGGAGCCGACACAGATCATGGCGATCTCCGGCCGCTTCCGCGTCGCGATGCCGACGCTGGTGTGCAGGGCGATGGCGTCCCAGACCAGCGCCGTGCGCGAGGCGCCCACGTTGCGTTGCTCCAGGAACCGCTGCGCCGCGTCGGCACCGTCGACCTCGAAGCGCTCGGTGGGCGTCCGGAACTCCTCGACCAGCCCGAGGTCGTGCAGGAGCGCGGCGACGAACACCAGCTCGCGGTCGTACCGGACGCCGCGCCGCTCGAACAGCAGGGCGCCGAAGAGGTAGGTCCGCATGAGGTGGTTGAAGAGCGTCTCTGGGCACGTCCTCCGTGCGAACGCCACGGTGGCGCGGGTCAGTTCGGTGTCAGGCACACGGATTCCCGCCACCGTCGCGGGCAGGGCGCCGCGAGGGTGGGTGGCAGCAGTGCCTGGCCCCGGCGCAGTGCCTGGCCCGGAGGCAGGGCGGGCTCCGGCACCGGGCGTGGTGAATGCCGTGACGGAGAGGGCGGACGCCATGCCGGCGGCGATTCCGGCACCGCGCCGCAGCACCGTGCGGCGGGTGGTGGCGGACGCGCCCTCGCTCGTGTCGCTCACGCGTGAATCCTTTCTCCCGTTCAGAGTTGATGTTGAGAGGCTATGAACCGTGCCGCGGACCGAACAGCGGTGAAATCGCCCGGGATGCTCTGATTCTCGCCACCGGGGCCTGCGCCACCGGTGGTTCTTGGGAGAGTGGGTGCGGCTGAGCATCCGGCTGGAACTGAGGAGTCACACGTGCACACCGTCGCGGTCCTGGCGCTCGAGCGGGTCATCCCGTTCGATCTGGCCACGCCCCTGGAGCTCTTCGGCCGGGTCCGGCTTCCCGACGGGCGCCCCGCCTACCAGGTGCGGGTGTGCGGCCCGGTCCCGCAGGTCCCGGCCGAGGGCTTCACGATCGCCGCGCCGTGGGGCTTGGACGGGCTGGCGGACGCCGACACGGTGATCGTGCCCGGGCGGGCGGAAGGCGCGCCCGCGCCGGACGAGGAGGTGGTGGCACTCCTGCGCCGGACGGCGGCCCGGGGCGCGAGGATCGCCTCCATCTGCGCCGGGGCCTTCGACCTCGCCGCGACGGGCCTGCTCGACGGCCTGCCCGCGACCACCCACTGGGCCGCCGCCGACGAACTGGCTCGGCGCCACCCCGCGGTGGAAGTGCGCCCCGACGTCCTCTACGTCGACAACGGTCAACTGCTGACGTCCGCCGGCGCCTCGGCCGGGCTCGACCTGTGCCTGCACATGATCCGCCGTGACTTCGGCTCCGCAGTGGCCTCCGACGCGGCCCGCCTGGCCGTCACCCCGCTGGAACGCGAGGGCGGCCAGGCCCAGTTCATCGTCCGCCCCAGGCCGGCGGTCCCGCAGGGCTCGACCCTGGAACCGGTGCTCGCCTGGATGGAGGAGCACCTCGGCGACCCGCTCACGCTCGGTCTCCTGGCGCGCCGCAGCGGCATGAGCGGACGGAGCTTCAGCCGCCGGTTCCGCGAGCAGACCGGCACCACCCCGCTGCAGTGGCTGCTGCGGGCCCGCGTGCGGCAGGCGCAGTTCCTGCTCGAGAACACCGACCACACGATCAGCCGCATCGCGGGCCAGACCGGCTTCGGATCGCCGACCGCCTTCCGCGAACGCTTCAAGCGTGTCGTCGGGATCTCCCCGAAGGGGTACCGCGCCACCTTCCGCAGCAGCGGAGGCCCCGGCGGAGGCACGGGCGCGCTCGGGCGGAGGGGCTGAGGGGCGCTCCGCCAGCCCGCCAGCCCGTCCGGCCCGTCCGTCCCTTCGCGCTACTCGGCCTTGCCCGCCGGAACCGGTCCCGCAGGGCCTCGCCGCCCGGGGCGAGCGGTTACGGCCGCGCGGACCGGCTCACCTCGCCGGGACCTGCGCGACCGCCGGCGCGAGGACCTGCTCGCACCACTCGCGGAAGGTCGTCGGGCTCGCGGTCTGCGGCGTGCGCCGCACGCCCGCGTCGAGGCCGTCGTCCTTGGCGCGCATCATGTCGAGGTAGCCCTGCACGAGCGCCTCCCCGACACCGCGCCCGGCGAGTGCGGTGCGGAACGCATCCGGTGTCTGCCGCTCGTAGCGGATCGGGCGGCCGAGCACCTCGGAGATGATCCGCGCCAGGTCGTTCGGCGAAAGGTCCTCGGGCCCCAGCACCGGGACGTCGCCCGTCCCCGTCCACGGGCGGTCGAGCAGGAGGTCGGCGGCGGCCGAGGCGATGTCCCGGGTGGCGGCCATCGGCGCCTTCCGGTCGGCCTCGACCAGGTCGGTGAACACACCGTGGTCGCGGATCGCGGCCACCTGCCGCAGCAGGTTGTCCATGAACGTCGGGTTGGCGAGCGCCCGGTAGGCCACGCCCGTGCCCGCGATCAGGTCGTCCATGGCCAGCGAGGCCGTCACGTGCCCGGCGCGGTCGGCGACGGGGGTGCCCCGGCCGAGCGCCGAGACGCCGACGACGTGGCCGACTCCATGGGTCGTGAAGGCCTTCGCGGCGGCGTCGGTGAACCCGGAGTACACGGCGTCCAGGCTCGGTGCCTGTCGGTTCGAGGGCACCAGCCAGAAGACGGCGTCCGCGTCGGCGAAGGCCCGGTCGACGACCGGCGCGTCGCCGTGCGAGCCGGTGACCACGTCGACGCGGGCGCGGACCGTCTCGGGGAGCTTCCCGGGGTCACGGACGACGACGCGCAGGTCCTCGCGGTGCGGGCCGTTCTCGTTGAGGAGGATGTCCAGGAGCCGGCTGCCGATCTGGCCGGTGGGAGCGGTGATGACAATCATGCGACGAGTCTCGGCGCGGCCCTCCGAGGCGTCCAATACCCTTCCCGGCGATTGATGCCTTCCGGGTATGACGGGTATGACGGGTACGGCGGGTATGACGGGTACGGCGGGTATGGCGCCCGTTGGGCGGAGCGGGCGGGCTCCGCCCGGGGCGAACGCCGGCGGGTCAGGGCAGCAGGGGCTTGCGCGCCGTCAGGGTCACCGTCGCCGGGCCGAGGTCCATGAATCCCGGTGCGGCGAGGGCGCCCAGGACGGTACTGACGGCGTCCGGGCCGATGCCCGGCCGGGTGGCCAGGACGTCCGCGATGTGTTCGATCGTCAGGCGCCAGCAGCGGCCCATGGGGGTGTCGTGGGCGACCGTGGAGCAGGTGGCGGAGTACTCGATCTCGTCCAGGCCGAGCGCGGTGGCGTGGCGGGGGAGGTCCAGGGCCCACTCGGTGTCCGTGCCGACCAACTCCCCGAGGAACTCGAACACGCCGAGGGAGACCTTCCGGTACGCGGTGTCACGCGCCGCCGCCAGGGCGAAGTGGGCGACCTCCTCCAGGACGAGGCGTCCGCCCGGCGCCAGGGAGCGGACCAGGCCAGTCAACACGCGGTCGCGGTCCGCGAGATGGGTGAGGACGTAGCGGGTGTGGACGAGGTCGAAGGTGTTCTCGGGCAGCGGGTCACGGGTGATGTCGTGCCGGACGATCCTCAGGTTGGCCGGGCGGTGCGGCTCGCGTTCGATCAGCTGGGTGGTGAGGTCGGTCGCGGTGACCTCGCCCTCGGGGAAGCGCTCCGCCATCCAGCGGGCGACCGTCCCCGCACCGGCGCCGAGTTCCAGGCAGCGGGCGTTCGGCGGCAGGGCGAGGCCGCTGATCGTCGCGAAGGAGGCGGGGTCCAACGCCTCGGCCAGGGCCTCAAGCCGCTCCTGCTCGTTGTCGGCGCCGTGGCCGAAGTAACGGTCCCCGTACCGCTCTTCATGGGTGGTGGTCACCGGTCGCCTCCTCGGGTCGCGGGAGGCCCTAACGGCTTGACGCGAGTCATCGCTATGGCGTTCATGGTTCGTACCGTACCTGTCGGGTCGTGGCTGATCGATGGTGCTGCGGACGGCCGTCGAGCAGCCGCCCGCCCGGGGCGGGGGCCGTGCGCGGAGGGTCGACAGCGGGTGCGCGCAGAGTGCGGCGCGCGGTCGCACGGCGGCTGGTTCCGACACCTCGTGCGGGCCGGCCCGCAGCACGGCCACCCTCTCCTGGCATGGCCGAGAACTCGCCGGTCTTCAGGCCTTCAGGGCGAGTTGAGCGAGGAAGGTGCCGGCAGCCACCCGGTTGACGGGGGTGCGGTCATCCGGGTGGCTGCCGGGTCCGGTCGTCAGCCGGCGTGGAGCGCGCCGCGCAGGGTGCGGACGGCCAGGTCGATGGCGGCCTCGGCGGCGTGCGTCCCGCGCAGCGCGTTGAGCATCACGAAGTCGTGGATGATGCCCTGGAAGCGGACGGCGGTGACCGGGACGCCGGCGGCGCGGAGCTTGTTGGCGTAGGCCTCGCCCTCGTCCCGCAGGACATCGGCCTCGCCGGTGATCACGAGGGCCGGCGGCAGCCCGGTGAGTTGCTCGGTGGTGGCGCGCAGCGGAGAGGCGGTGATCTCGGCGCGCTGGGCCGGGTCGGTGGTGTACTGGTCCCAGAACCACTGCATGCCGTCGCGGCGCAGGAAGTAGCCGGTGGCGAACTGCTGGTAGGAGGCGGTGTCGAAGCCGGCGTCGGTCACCGGGTAGAAGAGCACCTGGTGGGTCAGCGGCACATCGCCGCGCTCCTTGGCCATCAGCGTCAGCGCGGCGCTCATGTTCCCGCCGACCGAGTCGCCGGCGACCGCCAGCCGGGTGCCGTCGAGGCGCTGGTCGGCCCCCTGCTCGACGATCCACCGGGCGACGGCGTAGTTCTGCTCGATGGCGACGGGGTAGCGCGCCTCGGGAGACAGCGCGTACTCGGGGAACACCACGGCGGCGTCCGCGCCGACGGCCAGTTCCCGGACCAGCCGGTCGTGGGTGTGGGCGTTGCCGAACACCCAGCCCGCGCCGTGGATGTACAGGATCACCGGCAGGGCGCTCTCGGCACCGGCCGGCTTCACTATGCGGACCCGGACGCTTCCGGTCGGCCCGCCCTGGACGGTGATCCACTGCTCGTCGACGGCCGGCCGGGCGATCTCGCCGGACTGCACCTCGTCGACGGCCTTGCGGCCCTCGGCCGGCGCCAGGTCGAACAGGTACGGGGGCTCGGCGGTGGCCTGCGCGAAGGCGGCGGCGGCCGGTTCGAGAACCGGCTGGACCGGAGGGTAGGTGTCCGTCATGTCATGTCTCCCGGAGGGATGATGGAGCTCGGCGGGCGGGTGTCGGAACGGCTGCGCGCGAGTCCGCGCACCTGAGCCGTGCCCGTCACGGTAGGCGAGCCTGGCGGGGGCGGCTTGCCCCTGAGCGCCCCGGTGGCGGCCGTTCCGTGCACCGTCCGCGCTCCCGGCCGTCGCGGCGGGCCCCGGCCACCGCTACGGCCCGTGATCCGGCGCCAGGTCGCGCGACGCCAGGCCGATGAAGTCCGCCTGGTCGCGCGTGGGCCAGAGCCGGGGCACGGACGAACAACCCGCCGCCGCGGCGGACCGTAGCGTTCCCGACGTGCCGGCGGTACCACGCCGGCAGCGAAACCGCCTGCGGCTGCCGGCCGAGGAACGCCCGTGCCGCGGCGCCGACTTCACGCGCGCGCCGCGTCAGAGACACACCGCCCCATCAGCCGCCACCCGTGCGCGGTGCCCCCGGGTTCGGAACGGCGGCGAACGGGGACGGGCGGCCGGGCGACAGGCGGCATTGCTCGCCAAGTACCCACCTATCAAGGGAGTTCAGCCATGTCAGGTTCCGACAAGCCGACCGTCGTCCTCGTCCACGGCGCCTTCGCCGACGCCTCCAGTTACGCCCGGGTCATCCCGGAGCTGCTCGCCCGCGGCCTGGACGTGGTCGCCCCGGCCGTCCCCAACCGCAGCCTGATCGGCGACGCCGCGTACATCGCCTCCGTGGTCCGGCAGATCCCGGGCCCGGTCGTCCTGGTCGGCCACTCCTACGGCGGTGCCGTGATCACGGTGGCGGGCACCGAGGACAACGTCACGGCGCTGGTGTACCTGGCGGGTTACGCCCTGGAGGAGGGTGAAAGCCTCGGTGAACTCCAGGGGCGCTTCCCGGATTCCGACCTGGCCGCCGCGCTCGTCTACACCCCCTTCCCGATCGAAGGCTCGGCGGACACCGGAACCGACGTCTCGGTCGAGACCGACGAGTTCCCCGCGATCTTCGCGGCCGACGTCGACTCCGGCCTCGCCGCCGTCCTGGCCCGCTCCCAGCGTCCGCTCGCCGCACGGGCGTTCGCCGAGCCCGCCCCGGCCGCGGCCTGGAAGACCAAGCCCTCCTGGGGCCTGGTCGCCTCCGCCGACCACACCATCAACCCCGACGTCGAGCGCTACGGCTACCAGCGGGCCGGCATGACCACCGTCGAAGTCGACTCCTCGCACCTGGTGATGCTCGCCCACCCGGGCCGCGTGGTCGAGCTGATCGAGGAAGCCGTCCGGGCCACCTCCCGCTGATCCGCGCCCACCCCCCTTCGGCCCGGCCGGCTCCGACCGGGCCGAACGGCGGCGGTTGGCGGCGTGAACCCCGCCGCCGCTCCCCGGAAACCAGCGGCCGCCGTGCCCGGCGGCCGCCCACCACTCCGAAGAAGGAAAGAGCGAATCCCCATGCCCACGTTCCTGACCGGCAAGCGCGCCGGCCTCCTGGTCTCGGCCGTCGCGGCCGCCCTCGCCGTCACCGCGGCCGGCCCCGCCACCACCGCGACGGCCGCCGCGGGACCGGACGTCCGGTTCATCGCACACCTGGACATCGCCGACGGGCAGCGCCCGGAGAACATCACCCTGGAGCCCGGCGGCAGCGCCGTCGTCACCTTCGCCTTCAGCCGACAGATCGCCCGCATCGGCCGGGACGGCACCGTGCGCGTTCTCGCGACGATGCCCGAGCCTCCCGCCGGCTCCAGCACGCCCGCCCTGTCGTCACCGTTCCTCGGCGGAGTCGTCCGCGCCCACGACGGCACCCTGTACTTCCTCTACGCCACCGGCAGCGACGACCTGACGGGCCTCTGGGGCCTGCGGCCCGGCGGCACGCCGGAGCGCATCGCCGCGCTGCCCGCCGCCGGCCTGCCCAACGGGCTGGCGCTCGACCCGAGCGAGCGCGACCTCTACGTGGCCGACTCGGTCCTGGGCGCGGTCTGGCGGGTGCCGAGCGGCGGAGGCACGCCCACCCGCTGGGCCACCGGGCCGGGACTGGCCGCCGTGAAGTTCCTCGGAGCCAACGGCATCAAGATCCACGACGGTGCGGTCTGGGTCTCCAACCTGGACAAGGGGACGGTGCTGCGCATCCCGCTCACCCGGGGCGGCACCGCCGGTCCCGTCGAGACCCGGGCGACCGGCCTGGTCGACATCGACGACTTCGCGTTCACCGGCTGCGGGGACACCCTGCTGGCCGCGATCAACGCGGACAACGAGGTCGCCCTCGTCCGGCCGGACGGCAGCCACACCGTCGTGCTGACCGGCGCGGACGGTCTGGAGAACCCGACCTCCCTCGCCGTCCAGGGCACCACCGCCTACATCGCCAACGGGGCGTACTTCACCAACCACGACCCCAACCTCCTGGCCGTCCGGATCCCCGACGGCAGGTAGGGGCCGCCCCAGGCAACGGCACCGCCCACCCGACACAGCGCAGCGACACCGCACACTGCCCCGTTCGAGAGGACTTCCCAATCGTGATCAAGCCCGACACCGGCCCGACACCGGCCGCCTCGGTGCCCTTCGACCCCGACGCGTTCCTGGTCGTTCCCGCCAGGACGTTCGAAGACCTGCGCATCGGCGAGGTCTTCCGCGCCCCCAGCCGCACGCTCACGGACGCCCATGCGGCAGCCTTCCAGACGGTGTCCGCGGACAACCACCCCGTGCACTACGACGCCGAGTGGGCGCGGCGGCACGGCCACGCCGCGCCGGTGGTGCACGGCCTTCAGGTGCTCGCCTTCACCGCGCCGGGAGCGACGCTCTTCCCGCACTTCATCGGTGAGGTCTTCATCGGCTTCGTCGAGCTGTCCTGCACCTTCCTGGCCGAGGTGCACTCCGGGGACACCCTGTACCCGCAGCTCACCGTCACCGGCCTGGAACCGGAGGGCGACAACGGGATCGTGGTCACCGAGGCCACCATCCACAACCAGCGCGGCGAACTCGTGCTGTCGGGGCAGCACAAGTACCTGCTGCGACGCCGGGGCGGGCCGGAGGAGTAGAGCGGGGAGACGCCGTAGGCGCAGTTGCCCGCCGCAAGCGCGGCGGGCAACTGCGCATGCAGAAGAACTCCGGTACCCCGTACGGGAGTTCTTCTGCACATGTCGACGACGCTCCGGCTTGCGGCCGCCGTGGTGGTCACAGGCCGAAGCGGCCGCGCTGCGCCTCGGGGACCAGGTCGACGTACTCCGGGTGCTTGCCGATCCAGCCGCGGATGAACGGGCAGTAGGGGAGGACCGCGAGCCCCTGCTCCCGGACGGCGTCCAGGGCGGCCCGGGCGAGGGCACCCGCGAGGCCGCGCCCGGCGAAAGCCGGGTCGATCTCGGTGTGGATGAAGGCGATCTCGTTCTCGTACCGGTGGTACTCGGCGAAACCGGCGAGCTCGCCGTCCTCGGTGATCTCGAACCGCGACCGGTCGGGGTTGTCCGCGATGGTGGTCGTCATGGTTCCTCCTGCTGTCGGGCTGCGGGCGGGGGCCCGGGCTGCCATTTAATTTATCATTCAACTAGATGGTGATCAAGTACACCGCTGCCCGGGCATCGGCCGCCCCTCCGCGCCGCTCCGGCCTCAACTGCCCTCCGCGCCGCTCCGGCCTCAACTGCCCAGCGCCACGCGATGTCCACCGGAAACGGCACCGCGGGGCGGGTCGCGGGTGGGCCGGGCGAGTCACAGTCGCACCAGGGGGGTGTCCACCAGGTGCTCCGCGAGGAACCACACCTGCGCCTCGCCGGTACGGACGACCTGCGACACCAGCAGGTCGTTCGTCCCGTCGTCGCCGAGCGCCGCCACCCTGGACGCGGCGTCGCGGGCGTCGACGAGGATGGCTTCGTGCGCCGACAGCAGCCGGGACAGCATCGCCGGCACCTCCTCGACGCCGTCCGGCGGGCGCGGGACGGTGGTGAGCTCCGCGACGTGCCGCGGGTCGCCGACGGCGACCCCGCCCAGGGCCTGGATCCGCTCGGCGACCGCGTCCACCAGCGCCAGTTGCTCGTCCGCGTGCTTGTCCAGCAGCAGGTGCAGCTGGTAGAAGGTCGCCCCGCGCACCAGCCAGTGGTGCTTCTTGTAGAGGGAGTACAGGATCCGGGTGTCCGCGAGTACCTGGTTGAGCCGCTGGCAGGCGTAGAGGCGGGCGTCGCGGGTCAGGCCGAGCGGCAGTTGGCTGACGGTGCCGAACTCCTGGATCTCCCCGCCCTTCTGGTGCAGCAGCGGCTGGCTGCTCCCGGTGGTGTGCGGGTGGTCGGACTGGCTCATGGGAGCTCCCGGGTGCGTGGTCGGCGGATGGGTGGTCCCACGGTAGGAGCGCGCGCGGAGTGGGCTTGTTCCAGGAGCGCACCGACTGTTGCCACTGGGCGCCCCGGCGCGCGCCCGGGCGAACGCAAGCCCGCCCCAGGGGTCAACCGCGCGGGCGGGGGAGGAACGCGCGCGGTTGACCCCCGGAGCTCGTGATCCCGAGCCGCCGACTGCCTGCCGGCCGCCGTGTGCGTCACGGCGCCAGCGGGCCCCCCGGGGCGAGGGCCAGGTCCGCGAAGCGCCCGGCGATCACGCGGTGGGCCTCCGCGGAGGGGTGGAGGCCGTCGGGCAGCGGGTGGGCCTCGTACTCCGGCTCGCCGTAGAGCGAGAGCCCGTCCAGATAGTGCAGCTCGGGGTCGCCGTCGGCCCTGCGCTCGCCGACGATGCGGGCCAGTTCCTCGCGGATGACGGTGAGGGTGAGACGGCCGGCGGCGCGTTCGGACGGGTCGCCGGTGGCGCGGAAGCGGAGGGTGCCGGTGCTGAAGTCGGGGGCGAGCGGGCCCGGGGTGTCCTCCTGGATCGGGCAGAGCAGCGGGGAGACGACGAGCAGCGGCGTGGTCGGGTGGCCGTCGCGGATGGTGTCCAGGAAGCCGTGGACGGCCGGGGTGAAGGCGCGCAGCCTCATCACGTCGGTGTTCACGAGGTTGATGCCGAGCTTCAGGCTGATCAGGTCCGCGGGGGTGTCGCGGATCGTGCGGGCCGTGAAGGGGTCGAGCAGGGCGCTGCCGCCGAAGCCGAGGTTGGTGAGGTCCAGCCCCGCGCCGATGGCCGCCAGGGCGGGCCAGGTGCCGGTCGGGTGACCGGCGTTGGAGCCGTGGCTGATCGAACTCCCGTGGTGCAGCCAGCGCTTGCGCGTACCCGCCGGGACGGTTTCGATCGGAGCGTCCGTGTCGAGGGCGATCAGCTCGGTCGTCTCGGTGTGCGGGAGCCAGATCTCGACGGTCTTGTCGCCTGCCGGAAGACCGGTGAACCGCGCGGTGCCGGCGGGCCCTTCGGTCAGCTCGAAGCGGTTGGTGGCGAGGTCGACGGTGCGCAGGTTGCCGCCGGGGACGGTGGTCTGCGCGGTGAGCCGCCCGTCCACGAGGAGGTCGTACACCCCGTCGGGCACCTGGGACACGCCGGGGTAGGCGCGCTTGGTGGGGACGGCGTGCAGCGTGACCGCGGTGGCTCGGGTGCGGAAGGCCAGGCGGATGCCGGAGGGCTGGGACTCGGCCATGGCGAGCTGCTCGTCCGGTACCTGTCGGCGGGCGCGGGCGGGCAGTCGGTGCGGGAGCAGCCCGCGGCGGGTCTGCTCGGTGTCGAGGTGGCCGTGGAGGAGGTCCTCGGTGACGGGGGTGGTGATGCTGGTCATGGCGCCCTTCGGGTCGTCGTGCGGTGCAGAGGGCGCCGCGTGGTGTGCCGGGTGGATCGCGCCGCACCGGCCTTGAGGGCCTTCAGGCTCGCCGCAAGCGGTCTCGCCATTGCCCTACGAGAAGTATGGAATTACCTAGGCTAATTAGGCAAGTGCCAAACGCTCAGGTGCGGCTGTCCGCCTCGCCGCCGAGCCGCTGGAGCAGTCCGAGCAGCGTGGCGCGGTCCTCGGCCGGCAGGGGGGCGAAGCAGTCGGCGAGCACCTCGTCGGCGACCCGGTGCCCGGCGGCGAGGACCTGTCTGCCGGCGGGTGTGAGGTGGTGGTCGATGCGCCGCCCGTGCCCCGGTCGGCGCTCGATCAGGCCCTGGGCCGACAGGCGGCCGGCCAGCGTGCCGAAGGCCTGCTCGCTCTGGAAGGTCGCGGCGGAGAGGGTGCGGGCCGAGGCCCCGGGCAGGCGGTCGATCGCGCGCAGGGCGTCCCACTGGGCCAGCGTCGTGCCGACGGCGGCCAGTGCGGAGTCGAGCGCCCGGTGCTGCCGGTACTGCGCCTGCTTGACCGCTCTTCCGAGAACCTGCAGCTCACCATGCATGGACCGAGTCTAGGGCGACTCCGCCTGGCGACCAAGCTAGCTTATATAAGGATATTTAGTTACGCTGCGGCCATGACCCTTCACAACACCACCGTCATCCACGGCGACCTGCCCCTCACCGTCTCCGAGGCCGGCCGGGGCAGGCCGGTCCTATTGCTGCACGGCGGCGGAGGCCCGCGCACGGTCGTGGGCCTCGCCGAGCACCTCTCCCGCAGTGCGCACGTCATCGCGCCGACCCACCCCGGCTGGAACGGCACTCCCCGCCCCGACTGGCTGGCCGGCGTCGACGACCTCGCCCTCTACTACCTGCGCATGCTGCACGAGCGCGGGCTGGAGGACGTCCTGGTCGTCGGCTCCTCGCTGGGCGGCTGGACCGCCGCCGAGATGGCCGTCCTCGACACGGCCGGGATCGTCACCGGCCTCGTCCTGATCAACGCCGTCGGGGTGCGGATCGAGGGCGAGCCGATCACCGACTTCTTCACCCTCGACGCCCGCTCCGCCGCCGAGCACTCCTGGCACGACCCCGACCGCTTCTACACCGACTTCGCCGACCTCCCCGCCGAGCAGGTCGCCGCCCAGCGGGCCAACATCGCCACCATGCGCGTCCTCGCGGCCGACCCCTACATGTACGACCCCAAACTGCTCCACCGCCTCCCGCGCGTCCAGGTGCCCGCCCTCGTGCTGTGGGGCGAGAGCGACCGCATCGCCACGCCGGCCTACGGCGCGGCGTACGCGAAGGCCTTCGGCAACGGGCGCTTCGAGCTCATCGCCAAGGCGGGCCACCTCCCGCAGATCGAACAGCCGGAGGCGACCTTCGCCGCGGTCGACGCCCATCTGCGCGGGGCGGAGTGACCTGCCGCAAGGCGAGACCGGCCGGCGCCGTGCCCGGCGTGCGGCAGCAGGCGCGCGTGCTGCCGCGCATCACGCTCGGCAGGCACCGCCCGCCGTCACACCGGCTGAGCCGCGAGCCCGGCGGCCGGGTCGCCCAGTAGCACGGCCCGGCCGGAGCCGTCGCGCCCGTAGTCCCGGTCGTGGCCGAGGTGCCCCTCGTGGCCGGGATGCCCGTCGAGCCCGGCGTCGACCGGGCAGTACTCCTCCCAGGCGGGGAACGGATCGTCGTACCCGCCCCAGGCGGCCGCTCCTGCCGTCAGCTCGTCCGCCGCCAGCAGGCAGCCGTCGAGCGCGGTGCGCAGTGCGTCCTCGCGCAGCCCGATGCCGATGAAGACCAGCTCCTGCCCGCGGGAGAGGACCTCGGAGGCGTCCAGTGGCTGGGCGGTGTGCACACCGGAGGGCTCGAAGCGGGCGACCGAACCGGCCTGTGACCAGAGCCCGGTGACGGACGGCCGGGAGGCGAGCCAGAAGAAGCCCTTGGAGCGCAGGACGGCCCCGAACTCCCCGCCGTCGAGGCGGCTGCTGACGAGATCCCAGAGACGTGCGGGGTGGAACGGCCGGTCCGCCCGGTACACCAGGCTGGAGATCCCGTACTCCTCGGTCTCGGGCACGTGGTCGCCGTTGAGCTCGGCGACCCAGCCGGGCGCCTCCTGGGCACGGGCGACGTCGAAGCGGCCGGTGCCGAGGACCTCGGCGGCCGGGACGAGGCCGAAGGTGGACCGGATGATCCGGGCGGCCGGGTTCAGGCGGCTGAGCGTGGCCGCCAGCCGGTCCGCCTCCTCGGGGGTGACCAGGTCGCTCTTGTTGACGATGATCACGTCCGCGAACTCGACCTGGTCCATGAGCAGATCGCTGATGGTGCGCTCGTCGTCCTCGTACTGGTCCAGGCCGCGTTCGACGAGTTCGTCCCCGGCTCGCAGCTCGGGCAGGAAGTTGGCGGCGTCCACCACGGTGACCATGGTGTCCAGCCGGGCGAGGTCGCCGAGCGTGGCGCCGTCGTCCCGGGCGAAGGAGAAGGTGGCCGCGACGGGCATGGGCTCGGAGATGCCGCTCGACTCGATGAGCAGGTAGTCGAAGCGCCCGGCGCGGGCGAGCCGGTCGACCTCCTCCAGGAGGTCGTCGCGCAGGGTGCAGCAGATGCAGCCGTTGGTCATCTCGACCAGCCGCTCCTCGGTCCGCGACAGTGCGCCGCCGTCCCGGACCAGGGACGCGTCGATGTTGATCTCGCTCATGTCGTTGACGATGACCGCGACGCGCAGGCCGTCACGGTTGTTGAGGAGGTGGTTGAGCAGGGTGGTCTTGCCCGCGCCGAGGAAGCCGGACAGGACGGTGACGGGAAGCCGCTCGGGCGCGGAGGGCCCGGTCACGAGCCGGCCTTGCGGCTGGTGATGCCGTAGCGGCGCTCGAAGCGCTCGACCCGGCCGGCGGTGTCCATGACGCGGGACTTGCCGGTGTAGAAGGGGTGGCTGGCCGAGGAGATCTCGACGTCGATGACGGGGTACGTGTTGCCGTCCTCCCACTCGACCGTCTTGCTGCTGGTGGCGGTCGACCGGGTGAGGAAGGCGAGGCCGCCGGCGTTGTCGCGGAAGACGACGGGGCGGTACTCGGGGTGGATGCCGGGCTTCATGGGTGTGCTCCTGTCGGTCGTGGCGGGTGGGTGGGGGTGGTGGTCGTGCTCAGCGCTCTTCGCGGAAGTCGACGTGCCGCCGCACGACCGGGTCGTACTTGCGCAGGACCATGCGGTCCGGGTCGTTTCGGCGGTTCTTGCGGGTCACGTAGGTGTAGCCGGTGCCCGCGGTGGAGCGGAGCTTGATGATCGGGCGCAGTTCGTTGCGTGCCATGAGTCCTCCTCGGATCGACGACGACTATAGCAACATGAAATCCATTTTCATCTGGGTTAGTCTTCGGGGAGCAGGCGGAGCCCGGCGCCCGCCCTTGCGCGGCGCCTTGTCACGCCCGCGTCCACCCGCCCAGCCCCACCGTCCAGCCCGGAGCCCCCGCATGCCCGCCCACCGCCAGTAGAGGAGGTCCTCGTGTCCCAGAACCTCAAACTCCCGGTCGTCGTGGTCGCCGGCCTCCACGAGGGCGAACGCCGCCGGACCGTGAACGAGTTGCTGCACGGCGGTGTCGACGCCGTCGTGCTCCACCACGACCTGCGCAACGCGCCCCCCTCGGCACCGTGTACCGCGAACTGCGCGACGCCCGACGCCGGTTCGGGTCCGCCGAGATCCCACTGACCAACGACTGCCCGTGCTGCGCGCTCCGCGAGGACCTACTGCCCGAGCCGGCCCGGATCGCGGACGCCCGGCAGTACGGACTCGCCGTGGTCGAGCTGTGGGGCGGTAGCGACCCGCACCCGGCCGTCGAGCTGATCGCGGGCGGCGAGGTCGACGACCGCTGCCTGCACGAGCTGGTCGAACTCGCCGGCGTCGTCACGGCGGTGGACCCGCAGCGGGTGACGGGCGAACTGTCCGTACCGGACGACCTGGCCGAACACGGCCTGCAGACCAGCCCCGACGACACCCGCACCCGCGCCGAGACGCTCGCCCACCAGGTCGAGTACGCCACCGTCCTGGCCGTTCCGCAGGCCGACCGCGAAGGCGACACCCCCGAGCGCCGGGCCGGCCTCGCGATGCTCCGCCAGCTCCACCCCACCGCCCGCACCGTACGACTGGGAACGGGCGAACTGACCCGCGCGGCGCTCGGCGGCTTCGACGTCGCCGCCGCCCGCGACCGGGTCAACCCCGCGCTGGCCCTGCTGCCCCAAGAATTTTCTTCAACTCGTTGATCGGAGAACCCGGATGGCCAAACGCCAAGGTGCCGGACGGCCGGCCAGGCCCCGCCCGAACCCCCTCATCGAGGCCGGCATCGCCTACATCGACTACAAGGACACCAACCTGCTGCGGAAGTTCATCTCCGACCGGGGCAAGATCCGCAGCCGCCGGGTCACCCGGCTCACCGTCCAGCAGCAACGGGCGATGGCCCGGGCGATCAAGAACGCCCGGGAGATGGCCCTGCTGCCGTACTCCTCCACGGCCCGCTGAACCCGCCGCGGAACGAGCCCGTCGGCCCGGCCGCCGTGCCCGCCCCCGGGGACCGCCGGCTGCCTCAGGCCTCGTGGTCGTAGGCCACTGTCACCGGCGCGTGGTCGCTCCAGCGTTCGGCGTGGGTGTCGGCGCGCTCGACGTAGGCCTCGACGGCCCTGGCGGCGAGGCCCGGGGTGGCGACCTGGAGGTCGATCCTCCAGCCGGAGTCGTTGTCGAAGGCACGGCCGCGGTAGGACCACCAGGAGTAGGGGCCGGTGCGGTCGGGGTGGAGGGCGCGGACGACGTCGACGTAGCCGGCCTCGTCGTAGACGCGGGAGAGCCAGGCGCGTTCTTCGGGGAGGAAGCCGGCGGACTTCTGGTTGGCCCGCCAGTTCTTGAGGTCCTCGGGGCGGTGGGCGATGTTCCAGTCGCCGCAGATCACGACTTCGCGGCCGTCGGCGGCGGCGCGGGCGCGCAGGGCGGTGAGGTGGAGGAGGAATTCCGCCATGAAGCGTTCCTTCTCGTCCTGGCGTTCGGTGCCCACTTCGCCGGAGGGGAGGTAAAGGCTGGCGATGGTCAGACCGGGCAGGTCGATTTCGACGTATCTGCCCGAATTGTCGAATTCCGCCGACCCGAATCCGATCGCGGTGCGCTCGGGCTGTCGGCGGGAGAGGACGGCGACGCCGGCCCGGCCCTTGGCGGCGGAGGGGGCCCAGACCGCGTGCCAGCCGTCCAGGTCGCGCAGTTCCACGGGCAGTTGACCGGGCTCGGAGCGCACCTCCTGGAGGCAGATCACGTCCGCCTCGGTTCCGGCCAGCCATTCGACGAAGCCTTTCCTGGCCGCCGCCCGGATTCCGTTCACATTCACACTCGTCACCACGATCACCCGGGCAGCCTACCGACTGGCCTGGTCGGCCCCGAAGCGTGACGCGCTCCGGCGGGCGGCGGACCCCCGGTCAACTGCTGTCGTGAATGGCCGTGGTGAACGGCTGTCGTGAACGCGGCATGAATCTCCGCGACAGTCGCATCAAGCGGTGCCATTGGTCTTGACCATCTCCCGAGACAGCACCTAGGGTCGCTTACTGCAAGGACCTTTAATAAAGAAGGACGGATAAAGGCCCGCTCTCCCACCTGCCGCAACAGCGGGCAGCGGGCCCGGGATCCGCCCTTCTTGTCAGGGCGGACGACAGCAGGGTGGAGGACAGGGTGGGAACGACAGGACGGCTTTCGCCGGTGCCGGAGCCGAAGTACTGGCACCTGCGCACGGTGCTGCTGCGAGCCATCGACTCGGAGTTCTCCACCGGCCAGGTCCTGCCGAACGAGCGCGAGCTCTCCGCCCGCTTCGGGGTCGCCCGGGCCACGCTGCGGCAGGCGCTCGACCAGCTGGAGCTGGAGGGCCGCCTGGTCCGCCGCCGGGGGATCGGCACGCTGGTCGCCGCGCCGCGGGTCGGCGTCCCGGTGAACCGGCAGGAGGAGGGCTGGCCCGGCGCCGGGCGCAGCCAGGCCTGGCGCACCGTCGACTGCACCACCGCCCCCGCCTCCGCGCAGCTGGCCAAGGACCTGGGGATCGCCGAGGGCGCCACCGTGCACACCGTCCGCCGGGTCCGCATGGTCGAGGGCCGCGCGATGGCGAGCGAGTCGCTGCACGTCCCGGCGTCCGCGCTGCCGCACCTGCCCGGGTTCCGGGCCGAGAGCGACCGCGCCCGTTCGGTGCTGCGCCAGTTGGAGCGCCTGGAGGTGGACGGCGAGTCCCGCGCCGTCGAGCTGGGCGTCGCCGAGGCCGAGGAGGCCCAGCTGCTGGAGCGGCCGCCGGGCACCCCGGTGCTGGTGCTGACCACCCACTACGCCTCGGCGGGCCGGCTGGTGGCGCTGTCCGTCTCCACCTACCGGGCGGACACCTGCAAGTTGACCTTCGGCGAGGCCGGCCTGGTCGAGGTCACCCCGGTCAGCGCGGTCGGCGCGGGCGCCGAGGTCCGCACCGCCTCCTGAAGCCTTTTCCGACACCCTCAGGCACCGGCCCGGACGTCCATGTGACGTCCGGGCCGGTGCCGTTGAGAAGGGAGGGCGGAAGGGGCGGCGGGCGCAGACGGGCTCCGCCCGCCGGTCAGATCCGGGGCGGGTCGACGGCGAAGAGCTGGTCCTCGACGTGGTCCAGGGCGACCCGCAGGGCTCCCATCGCGACGACCTCCGAGCCCAGCGCCGCCAGCGCCACCTCCGGGGCGCGCAGGGTGAACTGGGCCAGCCGCTCGCGCAGCGGCTCCAGCACGCCGTCCAGCCCGGCCGCCCAGCCGCCGATCACCACCAGCTGCGGGTCGATGGCCAGCACCAGCGCCGCGACGCCCTGCACCAGGCGGGTGAGGAAGCGGTCCATGGCGACCTTGGCCACCTCGTCGCCCTCCCTGGCCAGCCGCAGCACGCGGGCGACCGCCGCCTCGTCCAGCGGGTTGAGCGGCTTGCCGGTGGTGGAGAGCAGCCGCTCCGGGGTGACCTCCTGGCCGAGCAGGTGCAGGGCGCCGATCTCGCCGGCCGCGCCGCCGTAGCCGCGGTGCAGCTTGCCGTTGATCAGCGAGCCGGCGCCGGGGCTCAGACCCGCCATCACGAAGACCACGTCGTCGGCGCCGACGGCCGAGCCCTGCCAGTGCTCGGCGATGGCGGCGAGGTTGGCGTCGTTCTCGATCAGGACGGGGCAGCGGAAGGAGCGGCGCAGCCGGGCGCCGAGGTCCAGGCCGGTCCAGCCGGGCATCGCCGTGCCGAGCCGGATCGTGCCCTCGCGGTCCACGATGCCGGGGGTGCCGATGCCGACGGCCCACAGGTTGTCCCGGGAGACGCCGGCCTTGCGCAGCACCTCGGCGACGGCGGTGCGGACGGCGGCGAGCCGGTCCTCGGCGTCGAGGGTCTCGTCGACCGGCTTGAAGTGACTGCCCACCACCTCGCCGGCGAGGTCGGCCAGGATGACCCGGATGTCGTGCACACCGACCTCGATGCCGAGGATGTGCCCGGCCTCGGCGCGGAAGCGGAACCAGCGGGCCGGGCGGCCGCGGCGGCCGGTGCCCGGCTGGCCCTCTTCCCGGGGCTGTTCGACCTCGGCCACCAGTCCGGTCTCGACCAGCCCCTCGATGACGCCTTCGACGGTCGGCCGGGAGAGGCCGGTCTCACCGACGAGCTGAGTGAGGGTCACGGAGTGGCCGGCCCGCAGCGCCCGAAGCGTGACCGCCGCGTTGATCCGCCGCAGCAGCGAGGAGTCTCCTCCGGTGAGCCGATCCGCCAATGCGATGCCCTTCGCCGTTCGCGCGACTGCCCTGGCGCGCGGTGTCGAGTGCGCGGAGCCCACCGAATGGCCCGCGGGGTCGTGCCCCCGGAACGCGGCACGGGCGGCGCGGCGGCCGCCCGCGGGAGGGCCCGGAGGACATGCCGGAGCCTACCCGGGCACGGCCCCGCTCGGCGAGGATTCCCGCAGCTCATCCGGGCTTCGGTATCGAAATGGTACGGACCGGGTGGTGACGCGTGATCCGGGCTTCACGGGCCGGTCACGGACGGGCGTCCGCACGCGCCCCGCGCCCTCACGGGCCGGTCACGGACGGCGGTCCGCACGCGCCCCGCGTACGGGCTCCGGGCCTCACCGGCCCGTCACGGACGGCACGGCGCCCCGGCGCCGCCCGGGCGCCGTCCGCGCACCGACCAGCGGGCGCGGACCGACAGCAGCGAGCCGACGCTCAGCCAGGAGCACGCCGAGAGGGCGCTGAACACCGAGCCGGCCGAGCCGATCGACAGCACGCTGCCGACCGACCCGACGGAGAGCACGGAGCCGACCGAGCCAATGGACAGCAGCGAGCCGATGGAGCCGATGGAGGCGATCGAGCCCAGGGAGGCCCGGGAGCGGATGGAGCGCACGGAAGCGGCCATGGGCCCGATCGTAGCCGTGGCCGGCCGTCAGTCCACCCGGGCGGCGAACAGCCGCTGCCCCAGCAGGGCCATCGGGTGGCCGTCCTCCGGCAGGGTGAGCACGGTCGGGCAGCCGGCCGCGGTGAGGGCGGCCCGCCAGTGCTCGGCCGGGCGGGCGGGCAGGCCGCGGGCGTCGCCGGTGATCAGCAGGTCGAGCTGTTCGTCGGTGGGCGCGAGCAGCAGCAGCCGGCCGCCGGGCGCGAGCAGGCCGACGAGCGCCGCGGCCTCCTCCTCCGGCCGTCCGGTCGCGGTCGCGACCACGACGTCGTAGCGGCCGCCGTCGGGGGTGAGGTGGTGTTCGGCGTTCGGCCGGGGACGGGCGGCCAGGGCGCGGGCGACGGTGGTCTCGGCGCCGTCGCGGTCGAGTTCGAGCACCCGCAGGGGTAGCGGCCCGTCGTGGGCTTCGGCGGTGCCGCGCACCAGTGCGCCGACGGCGGCGCCGAGGTAGCCGCGCGAGGCGGCCCAGCGGACCGGTGCGGTGGCCGGGCGGGGCGGCTCCTCGCCGGTGATCAGCCGGAGCAGTCGCAGCGCGGCGCGCCGCGTCCGGTCCAGGACGGCGGCCGGGCCGAGCCCGTCGGCCCAGGTCTCGATGGCCGGGCGCCAGGCGTCGCGGACGTCGGCGGTGGTGAGTTCGGGTGCGCCGTGGAAGACCGGGCCCTGGGCTCCGCCGTCCTGGTGGGTGATCAGGCCGTGCCGGGCGAGGGCGTCCAGCCAGCGGCCGACCCGGGGGCGCTGGGCGGGGACGACCAGGGCGGTGGCGAGGATCTCGGGCTCGGAGCAGCCGCGGGCGGGGTCGGTGAGCACGCCGGCCCGCTGGAGGGTGTGCAGGAGCGCGGTGAGGACGGCCCGGTCGAGGTGGGCGCCGAACTCGGTGACCTGTTCGGCGGTGATGCCGATGCTGTACTTCCAGGCGGCGGCGGTGGCGGCCCGCGCGTCGGCGCGCAGCCGGCGGTCGGCGGCCTCGGCCTGGCTGCGCGGGGCGCGGACGTGGGCGAGGACGGCGCCGAGCGCCTCCACGGCGGCGTACACGTCGTCCTGGCGGGGCTCGGGGCCGACGTGCAGGACGAGCCGCAACGCGCTGAGGTCGTGGTCGGCGAGGCCGGGCTGCCGGCTGAGCCGCCAGAGCAGCTCGGAGGGCAGGCTGAGGTGGGTGGTGCCGTTGGCGGCGAGGGCGGCGAGGAGTTCGTCGGGCGGCTGGTCGGGGTCGGCGCAGTGCACGGTGCCGCCGGCCAGCAGGGTGGCCAGGGCGAGTTCGAGGACGAGGTCGGTGCCGGGGTGCAGCAGGGTGTGCCGGATCGGCTGGGGGCCGAGGACTCCCGCCCAGTGCCGGAGCCGCTGTTCGGCGGCCCGGGCGGCGGAGGGCGGCAGCGCGGCGTGCTCGGCGACGCGTTCGGCGAGGGCCCGGGGCAGGCCGCCCGGCGGGGAGACGCCGAGCAGCAGGCCCGTGCCGCTGACCGTGCGCCCGTCGGCGACGACGGCGGGCCGGTCGCCGAGCTCGCGCAGCGCGCTGACCAGCGCGGGAGTCGAGGCCAAGGTGATCACTCCGGGGTGCGGGGGAGAAGCCGCACTACTGAACCATGCGTCCGGACCGGAAGCGGAGGCCCACGGGTCAAAATTCCGTAATGATTTTCATATCGGCCAGCCAAGCGGGCGGGCGGTCGCTCGGCCGGGCGGGTGGAGCGGGAACAGCGCGAAAGCCTCGGAACCGCGCATTCCGGGCCTCCGGTGCGATCTCTTGACAGGCGCTCCGGGTGCTGGATTACTTGGCCTGGGTTTCCCCGGACCGAACGATCGGTCGGGCTCCCTGAATCGGCCGACCTGCGAAGGAGCGACGATGACCGGCAGCGCACCCGCACCGCGCCGACGCCTGGGGGAGCCGATCGAGCCCGCACTCCTGGACGCCGGGGAGCGGATGGGCGTCGACGAACTACGCGCCCACCAGCTCGACCGGCTCCGCGCCACCCTGCGGCACGCCTACGACAACGTCGAGCTCTACCGCCGCAAGTTCGACGCGGCCGGCGTGCGCCCCGAGGACTGCCGCAGCCTGGACGACCTCGCCCGCTTCCCCTTCACCACCAAGGCCGACCTGCGCGAGGGCTACCCCTTCGGCATGTTCGCCGTCCCGATGGAGCGGGTCCGCCGGATCCACGCCTCCAGCGGCACCACCGGCCGCCCGACCGTCGTCGGCTACACCGAGAACGACCTGTCCATGTGGGCCGACGTCGTCGCCCGCTCGATCCGCGCGGCCGGCGGCCGCCCCGGCCACAAGGTGCACATCGCCTACGGCTACGGGTTGTTCACCGGGGGCCTCGGCGCGCACTACGGAGCCGAGCGGGCCGGCTGCACCGTCATCCCGGCCTCCGGCGGCATGACCGCCCGGCAGGTCCAGCTGATCCAGGACTTCCGGCCCGAGATCATCATGGTCACCCCCTCCTACCTGCTGACCCTGCTGGACGAGTTCGAGAAGCAGGGCCTCGACCCGCGCGCCAGCTCGCTGAAGGTGGGCATCTTCGGTGCCGAGCCCTGGACGGAGGAGATGCGGCGCGAGATCGAGGACCGGCTCGACCTGCACGCCGTCGACATCTACGGCCTCTCCGAGGTGGTGGGCCCCGGCATCGCCCAGGAGTGCGTGGAGACCAAGGACGGGCTGCACGTCTGGGAGGACCACTTCTACCCCGAGGTGGTCGACCCGTTCACCGACCTGGTGCTGCCGGAGGGGGAGGGCGGCGAACTGGTCTTCACCTCGCTGACCAAGGAGGCCCTGCCGGTCGTCCGCTACCGGACCCGCGACCTCAGCCGGCTGCTTCCCGGCACCGCGCGGCCGTCCTTCCGGCGGATGGAGAAGGTCACCGGACGCAGTGACGACATGATCATCCTGCGCGGGGTGAACCTCTTCCCGACCCAGATCGAGGAGATCCTGCTCCGCACCCCGGGCGTCGCGCCGCACTTCCAGCTGCGGCTGACCCGGCAGGGGCGGCTGGACCACCTCACGGTGCGCGTCGAGGCGCGCCCGGAAGCTCCCGCCGAGCAGCGGGAGGCGGCGCGGGAGGCGATCGTCCGGGCGGTGAAGGACGGCGTGGGGGTGACGGTCGCGGCCGAGGTGGTGGAGCCGTACACGCTGGAGCGCTCGGTCGGGAAGATCAAGCGGGTGATCGACGAACGGCGGTAGCCGGCGCCCGGCCGACGGCTCGGCACTCAACGGCGCGCTGAACGGGTGCGCCGAGCGGGTGCGCTGAGCGGAGCCGGGGGCGGGCCGCTGAACGGGCCCGGGCGCGCGCCGAGCCGACGGGTCGTCGGGGGCGCACGGCTGTCCGGGGGGTGAGGCCGTGCGCCTCCGACGTCTACAGCAATGTAGACGGTCACCCGCTGGGGCGTCCAACCGCGCCCGTTCGGCGCATCCGGATCGTGGTCCGGCCCGGAGGTTCCCAGACTCTGAGGAGAGGGGGTGGACTCAACCGGAGAGGCATCCTCATGAGCAACGGGCTTCGCCGCGTCCTCGCGGTCGCGGCAGTGGTTTCCCTCGGCCTGGGCGCGGCGTCCTGCGGCAGCGCCAAGCAGTCGTCCTCTGGCGGTTCGTCCGGCGGCGCGAGCGCCGGGGGCGGCGCGGGCGGGAGCGCGAGCGGCACGGTCGCCCTGGGGGCCGTGCGGATCGGCCTGCTGCTGCCGGAGAGCAAGACGACCCGCTACGAGCAGTTCGACCGGCCGCTGATCGAGCAGAGGATCAAGCAGCTGGCCCCGGACGCCCAGATCGACTACTACAACGCCAACCAGGACGCGACCCTCCAGCAGACCCAGGTGGACACCGCCCTGACCAAGGGCGACAAGGTGCTGATCCTGGACGCGGTGGACGCCAAGTCGATCCAGTCCTCCGTCCAGAAGGCCCACGCCGCGGGCGTCAAGGTCGTCGCCTACGACCGCCTGGCCCAGGGCCCGGCCGACGCGTATGTCTCCTTCGACAACCACAAGGTCGGCGAACTCCAGGGACAGGCCCTGGTGTCCGCGGTGGGCGGCAAGGCCGGCTCCGGTCAGATCTTCATGATCAACGGCTCGCCCACCGACCCCAACGCGGCCGACTTCAAGGCCGGTGCGCACAGCGCGATCGACGGCAAGCTGAAGGTCGGCAAGGAGTACGACACCCCGCAGTGGGACCCGAACACGGCCAACCAGGAGGCCGCCGCCGCGATCACCGCGATCGGCGGGAGCAACGTGGTCGGCGCCTACTCCGCCAACGACGGCATGGCCGCCGGTGTCGCGACCGCTCTGAAGGCGGCCGGCCTGAGCGTCCCGCTCACCGGCCAGGACGCCCAACTCGACGGCATCCAGCGAATCGTGGCCGGCACCCAGACCATGACGATCTACAAGCCGTTCAAGCCGGAGACCGACGCCGCCGCCCAGATGGCCGTCGCGCTGGCCGCCGGCAAGCCGCTCGGCAACCTCGCTCCGACGTCCGTGACCAACGGCAGCGGCAACAAGGTGCCGGCCGACCTGATCACCCCGATCGTCGTCAACAAGGACAACATCAAGACCACCGTGGTCCAGGACGGCCTCTACACCGTCGAGCAGATCTGCACGCCGGACTACGCCGCCGCCTGCAAGAACGTCGGCCTCCAGTAGGACGGCTCCGGCGGTTCGCGCCGCGTGCCCGGCGCGCACCGCCGGGCACGCCCCGGTCCCGCGGCACCCCGAGACGAGTGGCCCCGCCTCCACGACGGAGGCGGGGCAAGGGAGTTGGTCACTGTGGCAGGTGAGACCGTACTGGCCCTGCGCGGGGTCTCCAAACGGTTCGGCGCCGTCCAGGCGCTCACCGGCATCGAACTGGAGGTGCACGCCGGCGAGGTGCTGGCCCTGGTCGGCGACAACGGCGCCGGCAAGTCCACCCTGGTCAAGGCGATCGCCGGGGTGCACCAGCCCGACGAAGGCGTCATCGAGTGGCAGGGCAGGCCGGTGACCATCCACCGCCCCCAGGACGCCCAGCAGTTGGGCATCGCCACGGTCTACCAGGACCTCGCGCTGTGCGACAACCTCGACGTGGTCGGGAACCTCTTCCTGGGCCGCGAGATCCGGCGCTTCGGCGTCCTCGACGAAGTCGCCATGGAGAAGCGCTCCCGGACGCTGCTGGACACCCTCTCCATCCGCATCCCCAGCGTGCGCATCCCGGTCGCCTCGCTCTCCGGCGGCCAGCGCCAGGTCGTCGCGATCGCCCGCGCGCTGATCGGCTCGCCCAAGGTCGTGATGCTGGACGAGCCGACCGCGGCCCTCGGCGTCGAGCAGACCGCCCAGGTGCTCGACCTGGTCGAGCGGCTGCGCGAGCAGGACCACGGCGTGATCCTCATCAGCCACAACATGGCGGACGTGATGGCCGTCGCGGACACCGTCGCGGTGCTGCGCCTCGGCCGCAACAACGGCGTCTTCGACAAGCGCTACACCAACCAGGAAGAGATCATCTCGGCCATCACCGGCGCCACGGACAACGCCGTGACCCGTCGCAAGGCCCGTGGCCAGGAGGATTCCCAGTGAGCGAGAACATCCCCGGGGGCGCCCCCGGTGGCGAACCCGAGCGCCACCGCCGGCTGCCCGAGGAGAGCATGCCCACGGGCGGGGTCAACGCGCCCGTGCCGGTGGCACCGGAGGCCACGCCCGCCGTCGACCCGCGCCTGATCGTGCGCCAGGAAGGCGTCAAGGGCTACCTGGGCGAGTTCCGGCGCCGGACGAGCAGCGGCGAACTCGGCTCGCTGCCCGTGGTGCTGGCCCTGATCGTGATCTGGGCGGTGTTCGGCAGCCTGAACAGCAGCTTCCTGTCCGCCCAGAACCTCTCCAACCTGTCCCAGCAGATCGTCGGGACCGGCATGATCGCGATCGGCGTGGTCTTCGTGCTGCTGCTCGGCGAGATCGACCTCTCGGTGGGCTCGGTCAGCGGCCTGTGCGCGGCGATCTTCGCCGTCCTCAACGTGAGCAACGGCGTCAACCAGTGGGTCGCGCTGATCACCGCCATCGCCGGCGGTGCGATCGTCGGTGCCATCCACGGCATCTTCTTCGCCAAGGTCGGCGTCCCGGCGTTCGTGGTGACCCTGGCCGGAAACCTCGGCTGGAACGGCCTGATGCTCCAAGTGCTCGGCGCCAGCGGCACGGTCAACCTCTCGGGCACGGACATCGTCTCCAGGCTCTACAGCACCATCTACGGCCAGCAGGCCGCCGCCTACGTCACCGCGCTGGTGGGCGTGCTGCTGTTCCTGGGCGCCTCACTCATCGACGCCCGCCGGCGCCGGGCCGCGGGCGTGCCGTACCGGCCGGTCACCGACGTCGTGCTGCGCACCGTGCTGCTGGCGATCATCGCCTTCCTGGCCGCCTACACGCTCAACCAGTACAAGGGCCTGCCGCTCGCCCTCCTGGTCTTCCTGATCTTCATCGTGGTGCTGGACTGGGTGCTGCGCCGCACCGCGTACGGCCGGCAGGTGTTCGCGCTCGGCGGCAACATCGAGGGCGCCCGCCGGGCCGGCATCAACGTGGCCTGGATCCGGATCAGCGTCTTCACCATCTGCTCCACCATGGCGGCCATCGGCGGCCTGTTCCTGGCCGCGCAGATCCAGTCCGCCAGCCAGACGTCCGGCGGCGGCAACCTGCTGATGAACGCCATCGCGGCGGCCGTCATCGGCGGCACCAGCCTCTTCGGCGGGCGCGGCAAGACCTGGTCGGCGCTGCTCGGCGCGCTGGTGATCGGCTCGATCCAGTCCGGAATGAACATCGAGGGCCTGAGCAACGCGATCCAGTTCATGATCACCGGCGCGGTGCTGCTGGCCGCCGTCGTGGTCGACTCGCTCGCCCGCCGCACCCAGAAGGCCGCCGGCCGGGCGTGAGGTCCCCCGCGATGGCCCTATGCTGCGGGCATGCCGATTGAGCTGCGAACCCATCAGGCGGACGCCGACCTCGCCCTCATCCGGCGGGAGACCGAGCTCGGGCCCGTCCCCTTCCTGCCCGAGATCCGCCTGCACATGGCCCAGGACGCGATCGCCCTGTGGGAGACCACCGAACGCGAGCGGGGCCGGGCCGGACTGCCGCCGCCGTTCTGGGCGTTCGCCTGGGCCGGCGGAGTGGCGGTCGCCCGCTACGTCCTCGACCACCCCGACCTGGTCGCCGGACGGTCCGTCCTGGACATCGCGGCCGGATCCGGACTGGTCGGCGTGGCGGCCGCGCTGCGCGGCGCCGCGTCCGTCCGGGCGGCCGAGATCGACGCCTACGCGGTGACCGCGATCGGACTGAACGCGGAAGCCAACGGCGTCCGGGTGGACGGCGCGCTGGTGGACCTGGTGGACGGCGACGGCGCACCGGCCGAGGTGGTCCTCGCCGGGGACGTCTTCTACGAACGGGCCATGGCCGCCCGCTTCCTCCCGTTCCTCGAACGGGCCGCCGCCCGCGGCGCCACCGTGATCGTCGGCGACCCGGGCCGGGCCTACCTGCCGAGGGACCGGTTCACGGCCGTCGCGGCGTACCAGGTGCCCGTGGTGGCGGACCTGGAGGACACCGAAGTCAAGACCACCACGGTGTGGCGCCTCGGCTGACCGTCCACGACCCGGAAATCCGTGCGGCGCGACGGAACCGCCTGCTAGACAGGCCCCCATGACCGAACAGACCGCGGCCCCCGCAGGCATCGCGCTGCGCACCGCCACCGCCGCCGAGATCCCCGCCCTGCTCGCCCTCTGGGAACGGGCCGCCAAGGGCACCAGCATCACCGACGACGAGGCGGGCCTGGCGGCACTGCTCGCCCGGGACCCGGACTGCCTGATCGTCGCCACCCCCGCCGACGACCCGGCCACCCCCATCGGCACCGTCATCGCCGGCTGGGACGGCTGGCGCTGCCACCTCTACCGCCTCGCCGTCGACCCCGAACACCGCCGCCAGGGCATCGGTGCCGCACTGCTGGCAGCCGCCGAGCACCGCTTCACCACGCTCGGCGGCCGCCGGGCCGACGCCATGGTGCTGGACGCCAACACCCTCGGCCACCACACCTGGCAGTCCGCCGGTTACCGGCCCGAACCGCAGTGGAGCCGCTGGGTCAAGCCACTGCCGGCCTGACCCAGCGGCCGCACCGAGTGCCGCCGGCCGCCACCCGCACCCGCGGGTGCGGTCAGCCGCGCAGGCGGGCCAGCCAGGCCTCGACCTCGTCGGAGCGGCGGGGCAGGGCCGCGGAGAGGTTCTCGTTGCCGTCCTCGGTGACCAGGATGTCGTCCTCGATCCGCACCCCGATGCCCCGGTACTCCTCCGGCACCGTCAGGTCGTTGGGCTGGAAGTAGAGGCCCGGCTCGACGGTGAGCACCATGCCCGGCAGCAGCTTGCCGTCGACGTGCTCCTCGGTGCGCGAGTGGGCGCAGTCGTGGACGTCGATGCCGAGCATGTGGCCCGTGCCCGCCAGGCTGAAGCGGCGGTGCAGGCCCAGCTCGTACACCTTGTCGGCGGTGAGGTCGCCGAACAGGCCCCAGGCGGTGAGGTGTTCGGCGAGCTCGCGCTGGGCGGCGTGGTGGAAGTCGCGGAAGTCGGCGCCGGGCCGCACCGCCGCGATGCCCGCCTCCTGCGCCGCGTACACCGCGTCGTAGACCTTGCGCTGCAGATCGGTGAAGCGGCCGGAGACCGGCAGGGTGCGGGTCACGTCGGCGGTGTAGAGCTCGTTGGTCTCCACGCCCGCGTCGAGCAGCAGCAGGTCGCCGGGCTCGGCCCGGCCGTCGTTGCGCACCCAGTGCAGGGTGGTGGCGTGCGGTCCGGCGGCGGCGATGCTGCTGTAGCCGACGTCGTTGCCCTCCAGTCGGGCCCGGACGAAGAAGGTGCCCTCGATCAGCCGCTCCGGCGTCGCGGTGTCGGTGCCGAGGACGCGCACCACGTCCTCGAAGCCGCGGGCGGTCGCGTCGCAGGCGAAGCGCAGCTCGGCGATCTCGAACTCGTCCTTCACCAGGCGCATTCCGGACAGGAAGACCTCGAAGTCCGCGTCCCGCCGGGCGTCCGTACGGCCCTGGAGGGCCGTCTCCACCCCGGTGTCGTGGCCGCGCAGCACCCGTACCGGGGCGGTGGCCGCCGCCAGGTCGGCGCGCACCGTGCGCACGTCCCGGCAGGGCAGGCCGAGCAGCTGTTCGCTCTCGGTGAGGCTGTTGCGGCGGCCGTCCCACAGCTCGCCGTGGGTGTCCAGCCAGAACTCGCCGTTGTCGGTCCGCGAGCGGTCCCGCAGGTAGACCACGGGCTGGTGCCCGCTCGCCCCGGTGGGCTCCAGCACCAGGACGCCGTCCTGGGACTGGTCGCCGGTCAGGTAGACGTAGTCGGAGGACGGGCGGAACGGGTAGTCGGTGTCGTTGGCCCGCACCTTGGGGTTGCCGGACGGGACCACCAGCAGCTCGCCGGGGAAGGCGGCGGACAGCGCGGCGCGGCGGCGCGCGGTGTGGGCGGCCTGCGGTATCGGCTCCAGGTCGAGGCGCTCGGTGTCGGCCCAGCCCTGCTTCATGCTCTCGGCCAGTTCCTCGGTCACCCCGCGGGTCAGGCCGTTCTTGCGGTACTTGATGGGCTCGGTGGTCTCGGTGGGCTCGGACATGGCCGTCTCTCCTGGTGGCTGGTGAAAGCGACGAGCTTCGCTACGCTGACCCGCCTGGTGCGTAACAAACGTTTTGCACCGTATACCGAACGGTGTCCGGAGAGAAGAGACCGAGCGTGAACGACTCCGGGGAATCCGTCCGGAGTGTCTCGCCGCCCGTCCGAAGCGGGGTCCGGGCGGGGCGCGGGCTGTCGCCGGCAGAGCCGGCCGGGGGTCGTGCTCCGGCCCCCACTCCCCTCGTGGTGGGGGCCGGACCGGGCCGTTGCCGTGCCGACCCGAGGAGCATGCCAAGCGCGGCGGCCGGACGGCCATGCATTAGCCTCTGGGCCTAATAGTCAAGAACGTGCCAGGTCAGGCCGGTTGTGGGGAGAGGGAGGAAGATTTGTGATCGCGCTGAGGTTCGGGGTCGCGGATCTTGCGAACACCCGCTTCGTCATCTCGCCGCTCGACCACCTGTTGGCCGGCTCGGCCCGGCTGGGCGTGCACCACGGCAACGGGTCGCGCAGCGACCGCTGGTGGCGGGACGTCCGCCGCCACGTACCCGACCGGGCCAGGCGCTTCCTCGACGTGGTCAACGCTAGCCCGATCGGCGTCCCGGACTTCATGGTGGCGGACCTCGACTCCGTCCGCCGACAGCTGAGCGACGAGCTCGACGCGCTGCTCTCCGTCCCGCAGCAGGCCGTCGAGGAGAACGTCGCGATGTTCGGCAGGGGGGCCGAACTCCCCACCGCTCTCGCCCGGTTGCGCGACGACGGCGCCCGGGGCCTGCGCGAGGTCAGCGACGGCGCCTGGGCACTGTTCCGGTCCTGCCTCGCCTCGGACTGGCCCGACATCCGGCGCGCCCTGGAGGCCGACATCGCCGCCCGGGCCCGCACCGCCACCCGCTCCGGGATCGGCGCGATGCTCAACTCGCTCCACCCGAAGGCGGTCTGGCGGGACGAGGGAGTCCTGGAGTGCACGCTGGGCGAGCTGGAGGGCTCCTTCGAACTGGGCGGCCGGGGCCTGGAGCTGCGGCCCAACTACTTCGTCCAGCAGAGCATCAGCCTCCTGGCCGAACCGGGCCGCCAGAGCCTGCTGCTGCACCCCATCGGCACGCCGGCCGCCGAGCCCCCGACCCGGGCGCCGATCGCCGACGGCCTCGCCGCCGCCCTCGGCCCCGCCAGGGCCCGGGTCCTGCGCGCCATCGCCGGCAGCTCCTGCTCCACCACCGAACTCGCCCAGCGGCTCGGCATCACCCCGCCCTCCGCCTCCGCCCACGCCGCCGCCCTGCGCGCCGCCGGGCTGATCACCACCCGGCGCCAGGGCAAGCAGGTCCGGCACGCCCTGAGCGAGGTCGGGCACGACCTGCTGCTCGACAACCCGGGAGCCGCGCGGGCGGGGTAGTGCCGCGTCGTCCGGGCGGACGCGGGAACGGGCAGGGGCGGACGCGGGGCGACCCGGACACCGCCGCCACGATCCGGGACCGGTGCGTGAAGGCCGCGCGGATGGTCCGCTCTCAGTGGTCGTTGAGGGCGTAGTTGCGGAAGGTGGCCAGCAGAGGGAGGACTTCGGTCTTGCTGGGGTCCTCGGTGACGGCGCGCATGGCGTCGATCACGGTGTGGGCGATGACCTTGGTGACCTTGAGGTCGTCCGGGGCGGCGACGGTGCCCCAGGCCTTGAGGGTCTGGGTGAGCAGGGCGCTCATCCGTGCGCCGATGTTGGCGCTGACGGCGTCCGACAGTTCGGCGATCTCCTCATCGCTCATGCTGGACCGCAGGCCGAAGGCCAGGGCCATCAGCGTGTCCATCGCGTGCTCGCCGTACGCGGCGACCAGCGCCGGCAGCGGCCGCTCCTGGGCGTTGCCCGCCGCAAGGGCGGACAGCGCCTCGTCGTCGTCCTTCCACGCCGCCTCTAGGGCGGCCAAGGCCCGCAGGGCCTCGTCCACGGTCAGCCCGTCTGTCATGGAGGCAACGGTATTGAGCCGGTAGCCGCGCCACGCGCGGTTAAGGGCCCGGCTTCACACCATCGAGCGAAGCCGGGGCCGTTCCGGCCGGTGGACGTGTGCGAAGTGCTCCGCGTTCCAGCTGCCGCCCAGCTCGGGGGCGAGGGAGGCGGCCGCGAGGGCGGCGAAGTCCTCGGCGGCGCCGGCCCGTTCCGGCAGCGCGCCGAGCAGCGGGGCGCCGGCGGAGCGCGGCAGGTCGGCGAGGTTGCAGCGTTCGGCGAGGCCGGGGGCGGCCGGCCAGGAGCCGATGACGACGCCGGCGAGGGGGAGTTCGCGGGCGGCGAGGGCCTCGGCGGTGAGCGCGACGATGTTGAGGGTGCCGAGTCCGGCGGACGCCACGAGCAGCACCTCGGCCGGTAGTCCGGCGTCGCGGACGGCCCGGGCCTGGTCGGCGAGCGTGCGGCCCTCGTCGTCGTAGCGGACCAGCAGGCCGCCCGCGCCTTCGACCAGGACCAGGTCGTGGGTGGCGGCGAGCTCGGTGACCACGGTCACCACCTCGGCCGGGGACAGGTACGGCATTCCGGCCCGCCGCGCTGCTGTGTCGGGGGCCAGCGGCTCGGGGTAGCGGACGAGCTCGCGGGCCGTCACCTCGCCCGCGAGGCGCCGGACTTCGGCGGCGTCGCCGGGTTCGTCCGGGGCGACGCCGGTCTGACCGGGCTTGAGGACGGCGACCTTCCGGCCGCCCCGCAGGGCCGCCGAGGCGAGGGCCGCGGTGGCGACGGTCTTGCCGACGTCGGTGTTGGTGCCGGTCACGAACAGGATGCGCGCGCTCATCCGGCCACCGCCGCGGCGGTCACGGCGGCAGCGATCCGTGCCACGTCCTCGTCCTCCGTCACGTAGGGGGGCATCGTGTAGATCAGGTTCCGGAAGGGCCGCAGCCAGACGCCCTCGCGGGCGGCCGCCTCGGTCGCCGCCGGAACGTCCACCGGGTGGTCCAACTGCACCACGCCGATGGCTCCCTGGACGCGTACGTCCCGTACGCCCGGCAGCTCGGCGGCCGCTGCCAGGCCGTCCCGCAGACCGGTCTCGATGCGCTTGACCCGGACCTCCCAGTCCTGCCCGATCAGCAGCTCCAGCGAGGCGTTGGCGACCGCGCAGGCCAGCGGGTTGCCCATGAAGGTGGGTCCGTGGGCGAGCACCGGCATCTCGCCGCGGCTGATGCCGGCGGCGATCTCGCCGGTGCACAGGGCGGCGGCGAGGGTGAGGTAGCCGCCGGTGAGGGCCTTGCCCAGGCACATCACGTCCGGGGAAACGCCCGCGTGGTCGGCGGCGAACAGGGCGCCGCTGCGGCCGAAGCCGGTGGCGATCTCGTCGAAGACCAGCAACACGCTGTAGCGGTCGCAGAGTTCGCGGAGCATCCGCAGGTACGCGGGGGAGTGGAACCGCATCCCGCCGGCGCCCTGGACCACCGGTTCGACGATCACGGCCGCCAGCTCGTCGGCGTGCCCGGCCATCAACTCCTCGAACCGCGCGGCGTAGGCCGGGTCCAGCGGGGCGTCGAAGCCGGCCGGCGGCTGCGGCGCGAAGAGCTGCCCGGGCAGCACCCCGCCCCACAGGTGGTGCATCCCGCCGTCCGGGTCGCAGACCGACATCGGATGGAAGGTGTCGCCGTGGTAGCCGCCGCGCCAGGTGAGCAGGCGGCGCTTGCCGGGGCGGCCGGTCGACTGCCAGTACTGCAGGCACATCTTCATCGCGACCTCGACGGCGACCGAGCCCGAGTCGGCGAGGAAGACGTGCTGGAGCGGCTCCGGGGTGATCTCGACCAGCTTCGCCGCCAGCCGGACGGCGGGCTCGTGGGTGAGCCCGCCGAACATCACATGGCTCATCCGCCCCAGCTGCTCCCGCACCGCCTCGTCCAGGACCGGGTGCCGGTAGCCGTGGATCGCCGCCCACCAGGACGACATGCCGTCGACCAACTCGCGCCGGCCGCCCGCGACCGGATCGGCCAGGCGCAGTCGGACGCCGGAGGCGGACTCGACCACGTACGGGGTGACGGTGCCGGGCATCGGCCCATACGGGTGCCAGACGTGGGCCCGGTCCAGGGCGAGCAGCGTGTCCGGGGACAGCTGGGACATGGTGAGGTCTCTCCGGGGGTCAGGCGTTGGGGGCGAGTTCGGTGCCGGCGCCGCGACGGCGGACCTTGACCAGGTCGCTGCGCAGCTCCTCGACCGCACCCGCCGGGGCGGGGGTCTCCGAGGCAGTGGTCTCCGTGGCGGGCGCCGCCACGGCGGCGGTTTCCGGGGCGTGGGCGTGCCCGCCGCACGGCCCGCAGCCGCCGCCGCTGCCGCAGGCCGAGGCCGCGGTGCCGCAGGAACCGGCGGCAGCGGCCGACGCGACGTCGGCGCGGTGGCGCGGCAGGGTGGCCTCACCGGCGCCCTCGACCTCGAAGCCGGCGTCCTTGATCATGTCGAGGTCGGCCTGCCCGGCCTGGCCCTCGCTGGTCAGGTAGTCGCCGAGGAAGATGGAGTTCGCGATGTGCAGGCCGAGCGGCTGCATCGAGCGCAGGTGCACCTCGCGCCCGCCGGCGATCCGCACCTCGGTGTCCGGGTTGACGAAGCGGACCATGGCCAGGATGCGCAGGCAGCGCTGCGGGGTGAGGTTCCACTCCTTGGCCAGCGGGGTGCCCTCGAAGGGGATCAGGAAGTTGACGGGGACGGAGTCCGAGCCCAGTTCGCGCAGCGCGAAGACGACGTCGACCAGGTCCTCGTCGCTCTCGCCCATGCCGGCGATCAGACCGGAGCAGGCGGACAGGCCGGCGCCGTGCGCCTTCTGCACGGTGTCCACCCGGTCCGCGTAGGTGTGGGTGGTGGTGATGTCGCCGTAGGTGCCCTCGGAGGTGTTGAGGTTGTGGTTGTAGGCGTCGGCGCCGGCCGCCTTGAGCCGCTCGGCCTGGTTGTCCGAGAGCAGGCCGAGGCAGACGCAGATCTCGACCTCGGGGTCGGCCTCCTTGATGGCGGCCATGGTGTCGGTGACGCGGTCGATGTCACGGTCCGTCGGCCCGCGGCCGCTCGCGACCAGGCAGACCCGCTTGGCGCCGCCGGCCACCCCGGCGCGGGCGGCGTCGGCGGCCTGGTCCGGCTTGAGCCAGGTGTACTTGAGGATCTCGGCCTTCGACCCGAGCCGCTGGGAGCAGTAGGAGCAGTCCTCCGGGCAGAGCCCGCTCTTGAGGTTCACCAGGTAGTTGAGCTTGACCCGGCGGCCGAACCAGCGGCGGCGCACCTTGCCGGCCGCGGCGACCACGTCGAGCAGCTCGTCGTCGGTGGTGGCGAGGACGGCCAGCGCCTCCTCGCGGGTCGGGATGTCGCCGCGCAGGCCCTTGGCGGTGAGGGTATCGAGCAGATCCATGGGCCGATCCTGCCTGCTGCCGCTCGAATGGCGCCAGAGCAAACCCACCAGAAGATCCCCGGAAGGATGTGCCGATTGCCACAGTGTCGTAGCTCACGGCGTCGGCGCTGGTCACGCGCTTGACGGCGGTCCGAGCCGGAGATTACCGGGGAGTATGGAAACTCGGCTCCGGGTCGCGGTCCGGAGGGCGCCCGAGGCCCGGTCCAAAGGCGGCCCGAGGCCCGGTCCGGAGGAAGTCCGAGCCCTGGTCCGGAGGAAGATCGACAACCGTGGACCCCGTGATCCAGGCCACCAGCCCGGTGCTTAGAATCTGCGCCATGACCACGCAGGGGGAGCCCACCCCGACTCCGGGAGAGGGCCAGGACGGCCAGGCAGGACAGCGGACCGGCGCGGACGCCGACCCGACGCGGGGGACCCCGGCCGGGGTGGCCCAGCGCAGGCGCGGCCGACGGCTGACCGGTCGTCGCGCGGTCGGCTGGGTCGTCATGGTCGGCGTGGTCGCGGCCGGCGGATGGATCATCACCCGCCCGATGCCCGGCGACTACATACCCGGCCTCGGCCCGTCCAGCAAGGACGCGGCCAGGACGCCTCCGGTGGTGGGCCCCCCGCCGCCGCCCACCGACCCCGAGGGTCTCAACGCCGACAACCTCTTCCCCGCCCAGCGGCCGTTTGAGGCCGCCGGGTACAAGGCCCGGCGAAACGGCATCCGCCAGGGCGAGAACTGCGCCGAGGTCCTGCAGGACCGTACGCAGGAACTCTTCCGGGACAGCGGCTGCCAGGCCTACCTGACCGTCAGCTTCACCGGTGTCGACCGCCCGGTGCTCAACAGCGTCACCCTGCTGCGCTTCGCCGACCAGGCCTCCGCCGCCAGGGCCGCCGACGCCCTGCGTGCCAAGCCCGGCGCCGTCGCCTTCATCCTCGCCGACGCCTCCGCCGCGCCCGCGCCGCCCGCCGCCGCCAAGGCCGCCGGCGAAGCGCGGGTCGAGGCGGTCGGACACTACGTGACCGTCACCAGCTCGCGGGCCGTCGACGGCCGCCCGGGCCCCACCGGTACGGGCACCGCGACCACCCCCGTCCCGGCGCCGGCCGCGTCCGGAGCCGGCGGCGAGCAGGACCTGGACGATGTCGCCCGCGCCCTCTCCTACGTGGTCGGCCAGCCCTTCATGTGGATGTGACCGACGGCCGCCGAGCGGACCCGACGGCCGCCGAGCGGACCCGACGGCCGCCGAGCGGACCAACCCGACGGCCGCCGAGCGGACCCGGCGGGCGAACGGCCAGGGGCCCGGCAGGTGCCGGGCCCCTTCCCACCACTGACGACCGGTCAGCCGCCGAGCCGGTCCACCGCCGTGATCCGCAGCACCGCGCGGCCCTCCTCGTCCGAGCCGTACAGGTCGACCTCGGCGCTGATGCCCCAGTCGTGGTCCCCCGCCGGATCGTCGAAGATCTGCCGGACCTTCCAGGCGGAGTCCTCCTCCTCGATGATCAGCATCTTGGGGCCGCGCGCGTCCGGGCCGGTGCCGAGGTCGTCGTACTCCTCCCAGTACCCGTCCATGGCGTCCGCCCAGCGGTCCGCGTCCCAGCCGTACTCGCCGTCCAGCCGGCCGAGCTCCTCGTAATGCTCCAGCGCGCACAGCTCGACCCGGCGGAACATCTCGTTGCGCACCAGAACCCGGAAGGCGCGGGCGTTGGCGGTGACCGGCGCCGGCTTGTCGTCCAGCGTGACCTCGGCCGTGGCCGGCCCGGTCGGGTTGGCCAGCTGCTCCCACTCGTCCAGCAGACTGGAGTCGACCTGGCGGACCAGCTCGCCGAGCCAGGCGATGACGTCCTTGAGGTCGTCGGTCTTCACGTCCTCGGGGACGGTCTGCTCCAGCGCCTTGTACGCGCCGGCCAGGTAGCGCAGCACGATGCCCTCGGTGCGCGCCAGCTCGTAGAAGCCGACGTAGTCCGAGAAGGTCATCGCCCGCTCGTACAGGTCGCGGACCACGGACTTCGGCTGGAGCTGGTGGTCGCCGATCCACGGGTGCGCCCGGCGGTACACCTCGTAGGCGTGGGTGAGCAGTTCCTCGAGCGGCTTCGGGTAGGTGATCTCCTGGAGCCGCTCCATCCGCTCCTCGTACTCGATGCCGTCGCGCTTCATCTCGCCGACGGCCTCGCCGCGCGCCTTGTTCTGCTGCGAGGCGAGGATCTGGCGCGGGTCGTCGAGGGTCGCCTCGACCACCGAGACGACGTCCATCGCGAAGGACGGCGAGGTCGGGTCGAGCAGGTCGAAGGCGGCCAGCGCGAAGGTGGACAGCGGCTGGTTCAGCGCGAAGTTCTCCTGGAGGTCCAGCGTGAGGCGGACGATCCGGCCCTCGGAGTCCGGCTCCGGCAGGCGCTCCACCACGCCGCCCTCCAGCAGCGAACGGTAGATGGCGATCGCGGTGCGGATGTGGCGGCGCTGGGCGGGCCTGTCCTCGTGGTTGTCGGTGAGGAGCTTGCGCATCGCCTCGAAGGCGTTGCCGGGGCGGCCGATCACCGACAGCAGCATCGCGTGGCTCACCTTGAACCGGGAGACCAGCGGCTCCGGGTCGGCGACGATCAGCTTCTCGAAGGTCTCCTCGGTCCAGCCGACGAAGCCCTCCGGCGCCTTCTTCCGGACGACCTTGCGCTTCTTCTTCGGGTCGTCCCCGGCCTTGGCGATCGCCCGGTCGTTCTCGATCACGTGCTCCGGCGCCTGCGCCACCACCTGGCCGACGGTGTCGAAGCCGGCCCGGCCGGCCCGCCCGGCGATCTGGTGGAACTCACGGGCGCGCAGGATCCGCACCCGGGTGCCGTCGTACTTGGACAGCGCGGTGAACAGCACCGTGCGGATCGGCACGTTGACGCCGACGCCGAGCGTGTCGGTGCCGCAGATGACCTTCAACAGGCCGGCCTGGGCGAGGCGTTCGACCAGCCGACGGTACTTCGGCAGCATGCCCGCGTGGTGCACGCCGATGCCGTGGCGCACGAAACGGGACAGGTTGCGGCCGAACTTGGTGGTGAAGCGGAAGTTGCCGATCAGCTCGGCGATGGCGTCCTTCTCCGCCTTCGAGCACATGTTGATGCTCATCAGCGACTGCGCCCGCTCCACCGCCTCCTTCTGGGTGAAGTGCACGACGTAGACCGGCGCCTGGCCGGTCTGCAGCAGCTCCTCCAGGGTGTCGTGCATGGTGGTGCGGCGGTACTCGTAGAACAGTGGCACCGGCCGGGTCGCGTTGCGCACCACGGTGGTCGGACGGCCGGTGCGGCGGGTCAGGTCCTCCTCGAAGCGGCGGACGTCACCGAGGGTCGCCGACATCAGCAGGAACTGCGCCTGCGGCAGCTCCAACAGCGGGATCTGCCAGGCCCAGCCGCGGTCCGGCTCCGCGTAGAAGTGGAACTCGTCCATGACCACCTGGCCGATGTCCGCCCGCAGACCGTCCCGCAGCGCGATCTGGGCCAGCACCTCGGCCGTGCAGCAGATGATCGGCGCGGTCGGGTTCACGCTGGCGTCGCCGGTCATCATGCCGACCTGCTCGGTGCCGAACATCTTCACCAGGTCGAAGAACTTCTCCGAGACCAGCGCCTTGATCGGCGCGGTGTAGAAGGTCCGCTGCCCCTCGGCCAGCGCCGCGAAGTGCGCGCCCGCCGCCACCAGGCTCTTGCCGGAGCCGGTCGGCGTCGCCAGGATCACGTTGTTCCCGGACACCAGCTCGATCAGCGCCTCCTCCTGAGCCGGGTACAGCGTGATCCCACGCTCCTCCGCCCAGGCTGCGAACGTCTCGTACAGCGCGTCGGGCGTGGCGGGCTTCGGCATCAGCTCAAGGAGGGTCACCCGGCTATCTTGCCTGCTCGCCGTACCCCCGGGCAAAAGCCTCGGACGGGCCGCGGGCGGGCTGCGGGCGGCACCCGCGTTGTCACGACCGGCCAGCGGGCCGCGCCGATCATGTGCCGAGTGGCACATTGCCCGCCGTTCGCGGGGCGTGCCAGAGTGCCGGGCATGACCCTCCCCCTCATGCCCGAACCACCCGCCGCCGAGCTCACCCCGGCGCAGGTCTTCGACTGGCTGGACGAGGCCGCCGCGCTGCGGGCCGACGCCGGGCTGACCCGCACGCTGCGCAGCCGGGGGGCCGAGGACGGAGTACTGGATCTCGCCGGGAACGACTACCTGGGGCTCACCCGGCACCCGGTCGTGACCCGGGCGGCGGCGGAGGCCGCGCTGCGGTGGGGCGGGGGGTCCACGGGCTCGCGACTGGTGACCGGGACGACCGCGCTGCACACCGAACTCGAGGAGGAACTCGCCGAATTCTGCGGAGTGGAGGCGGCGCTGGTGTTCTCCTCCGGATACACCGCCAACCTGGCCGCGCTCACCGCGCTCACCGATCCGGACACGCTCATCGTGTCGGACGCCTACAACCACGCCTCACTGATCGACGGCTGCCGCCTCTCCCGGTCCGACGTCCACCGGGTCCCGCACAGCGACCCGGCGGCCGTGGCCGAGGTGCTGGCGGGTCGCGCGCAGCGGCGGGCGCTCACGGTGACGGACTCGGTGTTCTCGGTGGACGGCGACTCGGCACCGCTGCCCGAGCTGTCCCGGGCCGTCCGCGCGCACGGCGCCGCGCTGCTGGTCGACGACGCGCACGGGCTGGGCGTCCTCGGCCCCGGCGGCCGCGGCGCGCTGGCCGCCGCCGGCCTCGCGGGCGCACCGGACACCGTCGCCACCGTCACCCTCTCCAAGTCGCTCGGCGCCCAGGGCGGCGCCGTCCTCGGCCCGCGCCGGGTGATCCGGCACCTCACCGAGACCGCCCGCACCTTCATCTTCGACACCGGCCTCGCCCCCGCCGCCGTCGCCGCCGCCCTCGCCGCCCTGCGCCTGCTGCGTGCCGAGCCCCAGCGTGCCGATCGCACCCGCGAGGTCGCCCGCACCCTCGCCGCCCGGCTCACCGCGCTCGGACTCCACACCTGCGAGCCGGACGCCGCCGTGGTCTCCGTCCGCGCCCCGGGCCCGGAAGCCGCCGTCACCTGGGCCGCGGACTGCCGCCGCGCGGGCCTCGCCGTCGGCTGCTTCCGCCCTCCGTCCGTCCCCGACGGCATCAGCCGCCTCCGCCTCACGGCCCGCGGCGACCTGACGGAAAGCCAGATCGCGGACGCCGTCCGCACCATCGCCGACCTCGCCCCGGCGGGCGCTCGGGTGGGGTGACGCGCGTCCGGGCGCGTCAGGAGTGAGGTCGGTGATCCGCACGGGCCGGCCGGTCCGTGCGCGCGGGATCGGTGGTGGCGATGACCGTACCCGTGGGGCGGTCCGGAAGGTGGGCGTGGCTGCGTGGCTGCGTGGCGGTCGTGGGCCTCGGCCCAGGTGGTGTCGGCGGCCACGGACAGGGCGGCCGGGAGGTCGAGGTCCGGAACGGTGACCCCGGGCAGTGCGGCCAGGTGCTCGGCCGTGGCTGGGCCGGGCGTGGTCACGCTTCCACCAGGGCGCAGGTGGGGGCGGAGAGGGGCCAACCGGCTCGGAGTGAGCCCGCCCGCTACGGCTGTCCCAGGACCAGCAGGGCCTCCGCGCCGACGGGGCGGTAGCCGGCGGCTTGGAAGGCGCGGACGCTGGGGGCGTTGCCGGGGGCCTGTTGGGCCCAGATGGTCTTGCCCTCCGGGAGGAGGTGGCGGGCGGCGGTGGCCAGGGTGCGGCCGAGGGCGCGGCCGCGGGCGTGGGGGTCGACCTCGATGGCGCACTCCCAGCGGCCGGCCACGCCGCGGCCGAGGACGAGCACGCCGCCGTCGGTGGTGAAGACCCGTACGTCCTCGCGGTAGCGCAGCGCCCGGAGCACCCGGGGGTGCGAGCGGTCCCGGACCTCGGCCAGGGGCAGTGGCGGCTCGCCCGGCAGGCGGTCGGCGACCGTCATGAGGTCGATGTTGTTGACGGTCCGCCCGGTGCGCGCGGCGAAGGCGCTGAGGAAGGGCGGGCAGAGCGGCGCGGACAGCGGGTCGCCGGGCACGGCGGCGAGCGTCTCGTGCACCCAGGCCGGGTCCTCGTCGGTGAACACCACGGCGTGCGCGGCGAACGACGCCACCCCGGCCTCGCGCGGCGAGGGCTGCGACACCACCGTCACCGATCCGTCGGCCGTCGGGAACACGCCGCCCGCCGCGTCCGCCAGGATCTCCGCCAGCCCCCGCACACCCGTCCGCACGCCCATCCGCGCCCCCAGTCCGTCGAAGGCGCCAGCCTACGCCGCCCGCGCCGCCCGGTGGACCAGCAGGTAACGCCAGAACAGCAGCCGCCGCAGCGTGAACCCCGGCAGCTCCCGCGCCGCGTACGCCCGGACCTCGGCGAGCGAGGTGCCCGGCGTCGCGACCGGGGCCCGCACGCCCTGCGGTGCGCCGCGTTCGCGCAGGTGCACCGCGAGGCGGCAGACGGCGTTCACCGGGACGGCGGCCAGGCTGGTCAGCCGGTCCACGACGGTCTCCTCCCGGTAGCAGCCGAGCACCACCAGCACCCCGCCGGGCGCCAGCGCGTCCCGCAGCCGTGCGAGGGTGCCGATCGGCAGGTGGTGGAGGCTGGCCAGGCAGGAGATGTAGTCGTACCGGCCGGGCGGCAGCTCCAGCTCTTCGATGTCGGCCCGGCGGAAGTCGACGCCCGCCGCGTCGGCCGGGGTGGCGGCGGTGGCGGTGGCGGCGACGACGGCGGCGTCACGGTCGACGGCCTCCACTTCGAGGCCCCGCCGGGCCAGCGCCCGGGCGAAGGCGCCCGTCCCGCAGCCGACGTCCAGGGCCCGGCGTGCCCCGGGCGGCAGTGAGCGCAGCAGCAGCCGGTGGTAGTGGTCGTTGTGGTCGAAGGGCACCGCGTCAGGATGCCAGCCCGCCGGGCGTCACTTCCTGCGGGCCCGGCTGGGCTGGACGCGGGTGGGTTCGCCCTCGGCCTTGGGGTGGTCGGGCGGGTAGGGGAGTTCGCCGAGGCCCTCGTCGTGCAGCTGCTTGTCGTAGAGCTCCAGCAGGGCGTCCAGGCGGAACGCGTGCTGCTCCATGTCCGCGTTCGGGTCCCCGAGTTCGGCGAAGCGGGCGGGGACGGTGCGCAGGTCGAAGTCCTCGGGGGAGGCGTCGTCCAGTTCCTCCCAGCGCAGCGGGGTGGAGGCGGTGGCGCGGGGGCGGGCGCGCAGGGAGTAGGCGGAGGCGATGGTGCGGTCGCGGGCCATCTGGTTGTAGTCGATGAAGATCCGTTCGCCGCGTTCCTCCTTCCACCAGGCCGTGGTGACCTCCCCGGGCATTCGCTGTTCCAGCACCCGGCCGAGGGCGATCACCGCGTGCCGCCCGTCGGTGAAGGTCCACTCGGGCGCCAGCGGGACGTAGACGTGCAGGCCGCGCCCGCCGGAGGTCTTGGGCCAGCCGCGCAGCCCGTACTCCTCCAGCAGGCCGCGCAGTTCCCGGGCGGCGCGGACGGCGGCGCGGAAGTCGGTGCCCGGCTGGGGGTCGAGGTCGATCCGCAGTTCGTCCACGTGGTCGGTGTCGGTGCGCCGCACCGGCCACGGGTGGAAGGTGAGGCAGCCCAGGTTGGCGGCCCAGAGCACGGCGGCCGGTTCGGTCGGGCAGATCTCGTCGGCGGAGCGGCCGCTGGGGAAGTCGATCCGGGCGGTGGGCAGCCAGTCCGGCAGGCCCTTGGGCGCGCGTTTCTGGTAGAAGAACTCGCCGTCGACGCCGTCGGGGAAGCGCTGAAGCGTGGTCGGCCGGTCCCGCAGGCCGCGCAGCACCCCGTCAGCCACGGCCAGGTAGTACTGCGCGACGTCCAGCTTGGTGAAGCCGCGCTCGGGGTAGTACACCTTGTCCGGATTCGACAGCCGGACGGTCCGCCCGGCGACTTCCAGTTCCACGGCTGAGCCCATGTGTCACACGCTAAGCGCGCCGCGCCCGGCGCGCGCCCCGGGGTGAACCGGGCGAGGATCGGACGCATGGACCTGCCCGTGATGCCGCCGGTGGCGCCGATGCTCGCCAAGTCGGTGGCCGAGATTCCGTCGGGGATGCAGTACGAGGCCAAGTGGGACGGCTTTCGCACCATCGTGTTCCGCGACGGTGCCGAGGTCGAGCTCGGCAGCCGCACCGGCAAGCCGTTGACCAGGTACTTCCCCGAGCTGGTCGAGGCGTTCAAGCGGGAGTTGCCGCCCCGCTGCGTGCTGGACGGCGAGGTGGTGATCGCCCGGGACGGGCGGCTGCGCTTCGAGGAGCTGCTGGAGCGGATCCATCCGGCGGCGAGCCGGGTGAAGCTGCTCGCCGAGCAGACCCCGGCCTCCTTCGTGGCCTTCGACCTGCTCGCCCTCGGTGACGACGCCCTGATGGACGAGCCGCTGTCGGTGCGCCGTCCGGCCCTGGAGGCGGCGCTCGCCGACGCGGCCGATCCGGTGTTCACCGCGCCCGCCTCCACCGACCGCGAGGTCGCCCGGTCCTGGTTCGCCGAGTACGAGGGCGCCGGACTGGACGGGGTGGTGGCCAAGCCGCTGGACCAGCCGTACCGGCCGGGGGAGCGGACCATGTTCAAGGTCAAGCACGAGCGCACCGCCGACTGCGTGGTGGCCGGCTACCGCGAGCACAAGAGCGGCCCGGTCGTCGGCTCGCTGCTGCTCGGCATCTTCGACGACGGCGGGAGGCTCCAGCACGTCGGCGTCTGCGCGGCCTTCTCGATGGCCCGCCGCCGCGAACTGGCCGAGGAGCTGGCCCCGCTGCGCATGGACGCCCTGTCCGCCCACCCGTGGGCCGCCTGGGCGGAGGAGGCCGCGCACGCCGAGGGCCGGCTGCCGGGCGCGGTCAGCCGCTGGACCGGCGGCAAGGACCTGTCCTGGATCGCGCTACGCCCCGAGCGGGTGGTCGAGGTCGCGTACGACCACATGGAGGGCACCCGCTTCCGGCACACCGCGCAGTTCCGCCGCTGGCGGCCGGACCGCACGCCGGAGAGCTGCACCTACGAGCAGCTGGAGGAGCCGGTCTCGTACGACCTCCGCGAGGTGCTCGGCATCTGACCGGTGACCGGCGAGGGCCCACCCGCCCGCGTGCCGCAGGCCCGACCCGGACGAGCGGGTCGGGCCTGGGGCACGCGGGCGTGCGGATCGGGGGCGGAGGGCGGCAGGGGTCAAGCCCGCACGGTGGAGGGCGAGCTGCCGGAGGGGTGGGACGGCGAGCCGCTGCCCGACGCGGACCCGGACGCCGAGGTGGAGGCCGACCCGGAAGCCGCGCCGGAGGTCGAGCCCGAGGGCGACGGCGAGGCGGTCTCCGCCGGCAGCGCGTAGACGTTCTTCGGCGAGATGATCTTGGTGATCTCGTTCGCGAACAGCGTGGACGGCTCCTCGCCCTGGGCGATCACGTCGGTGTTGAGCAGCAGCACCATCGTGGCCTGCGCGTCCGGCATGTAGACCGCCACGCTCTCGTAGCCCGGCATCGAGCCGTTGTGCCCGATCCACCCGCCGTTGTTGAACAGCCCGAAGCCGTAGGTGACGCCCGGGTCGCCGGTCGGCAGGGTCTTGAGGCGCTCGGCCTGGGCGGCCGGGCTCACGATGGCGCCGGTGGCCATGGTCTTGGCCCAGCTCTCCAGGTCGCCGAGGGTGGTGATGACGGCGCCCGCCGTCCACGCCCAGGAGGGGTTCCAGTTGGTGGAGTCCTGGATCGACCCGTCGGGGGTCTGGTTGGTGTAGCCGTGGGCGTGCGGGTCGGGCAGGCTCCCGTCGGTCGGGAAGCTGGTCTTGCCGAGCGAGGCCGGCGTGAACACCTGGTCCTTGAGGAAGTCGCCGGCACTCTGTCCGCTGACCTTCTCGATCAGCTTGCCCAGCAGGATGTAGTTGCTGTTGCTGTACTGGAACTTGGCGCCGGGCGGGAACACCGCGGGGTGCTTGTAGCCGTAGGCGAGCAGTTGGTCGGGGGTGAACGTCCGGTTCGGGTCGCCGATCAGCGTGTTCACGAAGTCCGGGTCGGAGCTGTACGGGAAGAGGCCGCTGCGCATCTCGCCGAGCTGGCGGACGGTGATCCCGTCGCCGCCGGGGACGCCGTCCACGTACTTCGAGATCGGGTCGTCCAGGTTCACCTTGCCCTGGTCCACCAGGCGCAGCACGGCGGTCGCGGTGAAGGTCTTGCTCTCGCTGCCGATGCGGGTGAACAGACCGGGGTCCATCGGCGTCTTGGCGACCTTGTCGGAGACGCCGAAGGACTTCTGGTAGGTGCCGCTCGGCGTGATGATCCCGACCGAGATGCCGGGGACGCCGGCCTGGTTCATCACCCGCTGGATCGCGGAGTCCAACTTGGCGGTGACGTCGGGGGTCAGCTGCACGACCGCGTTCGAGGAGGCGGAGTTCCCCGAGGAGCCGGAGCTCGCGGACGGGCTGAGCGCGGCGGGCCGGGCGTTGACCGCCGGGTCGGCGGCCCGCTGCGCGGACTGGGAGTCCCCGGAGCACGCCGCGGTGGCGAGCAGCCCGGTCAGGGCCAGGGCGGCGGCGGTCGCGCGGCCGGCGGATCGGGAAGCGGCCGGACGCGGCCGTCGGGTCTTGGTCATGTGGCGAGAGCGCCTCTCTGGGGCGGACGGCCCCTTGGCGGAGCGGCCCCGGGGAGCTGCTCCACGGGAGCCGCGGGGGAGCGCCGCCACCGTAAGCACCGTCCCCATCCACCCGCGCGTCAGCCGTGGTGGGGCTGGCCCGAACGGGCCGAAGCCCACCCGAGTGGCCCGATCCGGCTGGCGACGCGGTGTCAAGTACCCCGGAAGGCCGGAGCGTTGGTGTCGCGGCCGGGGTCCCGCGCTCGACCGAACGGGTGAGCACCGGCATGCCGCCCCCGCCCCCGGGCCCAGCTCGGGCACGATCGTTCAGCCCAGCTGTGGCCGCCCTTAAGAATTCCTCGATGGACCGCACCCCCTCTGACCAGGCAGATTTCTGCCTGCCGGAGCGTCGCCGTCAACAGCGGGGCGGACCGGGCCCGCGGCCTGCCCGACCCCCGAAGGCCGTCCCCCCGCACGTCAGGAGCCGCCGCCCGTGAAGGCACTCGTCAAGCAGAAGGCCGAGCCCGGCCTCTGGATGATCGACGTCCCGAAGCCCGAGATCGGCCCCGGCGAGGTGCTGATCAAGGTGCTGCGGACCGGCATCTGCGGCACCGACCTGCACATCCGCAAGTGGGACGGCTGGGCGCAGCAGACGATCAGGACCCCGCTGGTGCTCGGCCACGAGTTCGTCGGCGAGGTCGCCGAGACCGGTGCCGGCGTCGCGGACATCGTGGTCGGCGACCTGGTCAGCGGCGAGGGCCACCTGGTCTGCGGCAAGTGCCGCAACTGCCTGGCCGGCCGCCGCCACCTGTGCCGCAACACCGTCGGCCTCGGTGTCAACCGCGACGGCGCCTTCGCCGAGTACGTGGCCCTGCCCGCCTCCAACGTCTGGGTGCACCGGGTGCCGGTCGACCTGGACGTGGCCGCGATCTTCGACCCCTTCGGCAACGCCGTGCACACCGCGCTGTCCTTCCCGCTGGTGGGCGAGGACGTGCTGGTCACCGGCGCCGGCCCGATCGGCATCATGGCCGCTGCCGTCGCCAAGCACGCCGGGGCCCGCAACGTCATGATCACCGACGTCTCGCCGTACCGTCTGGAGCTGGCCCGCGAGGTGGGCGTGACGCTGGCGCTCAACGTCGCCGAGCACACCATCGAGGAGGGCCAGCAGAAGCTGGGGCTGCGCGAGGGCTTCGACGTCGGCCTGGAGATGTCCGGCCGCCCCGAGGCGATGCAGTCGATGATCGCCAACATGACCCACGGCGGGAAGATCGCCATGCTCGGCCTGCCCGCCGAGCAGTTCCCGGTGGACTGGGCGTCGATCGTCACCTCGATGATCACCATCAAGGGCATCTACGGCCGCGAGATGTTCGAGACCTGGTACGCGATGTCCGTGCTGCTGGAGGGTGGCCTGGACCTCAGCCCGGTGATCACGGGCCGGTACGCCGCCGCCGACTTCGAGGCCGCCTTCGACGACGCCGCGGGCGGCAACTGCGGCAAGATCATCCTCGACTGGACCGCCTGAGCCACCCCGCCGACGCCAAAGGAGCCTGTTGTGTTCGACAACGTGCGCGCCGACATCGCCACCACCCTCGACGAGATCCGCGAGGCCGGCCTGTTCAAGCCCGAGCGGGTCATCGGCACCCCGCAGAGTGCCGCGGTCACCGTGACCGCCGGCGGCCGCCCGGGCGAGGTGCTGAACTTCTGCGCCAACAACTACCTCGGCCTGGCCGACCACCCCGAGGTGCTCGCCGCGGCCAAGGATGCCCTGGACCGCTGGGGCTACGGCATGGCCTCGGTCCGCTTCATCTGCGGCACCCAGGACGTGCACAAGGAGCTGGAGGACCGCCTCTCGGCCTTCCTCGGCCAGGAGGACACGATCCTCTACTCCTCCTGCTTCGACGCCAACGGCGGCGTCTTCGAGACCCTGCTGGACGACCGCGACGCCGTCATCTCCGACGCGCTCAACCACGCCAGCATCATCGACGGCATCCGGCTCAGCAAGGCGCGTCGCCACCGCTACGCCAACCGCGACATGGCCGACCTGGAGAAGCAGCTCCAGGACACCCAGGACGCCCGCCGCCGCCTGATCGTCACCGACGGCGTCTTCTCGATGGACGGCTACGTCGCCCCGCTGCGGGAGATCTGCGACCTGGCCGACCGCTACGACGCCATGGTCATGGTCGACGACTCGCACGCCGTCGGCTTCGTCGGCGCGGGCGGCCGCGGCACCCCCGAACTGCACGGCGTGATGGACCGGGTGGACGTCATCACCGGCACGCTCGGCAAGGCGCTCGGCGGCGCCTCCGGCGGCTACGTCGCCGCGCGCCGCGAGATCGTCGCCCTGCTGCGCCAGCGCTCGCGCCCGTACCTGTTCTCCAACTCGCTGGCCCCGGTGATCGCGGCGGCCTCGCTGAAGGTGCTCGACCTGGTCGAGCGCTCCAACGAGCTGCGAGAGCGGCTGGCGGCCAACACCGCGCTGTTCCGCACCAGGATGACCGAGGCCGGTTTCGAGATCCTGCCCGGAGACCACCCGATCGCCCCGGTGATGATCGGCGACGCGGCCAGGGCCGGCCGGCTCGCCGAACTCCTCCTGGAGCGCGGGGTGTACGTGATCGGCTTCTCCTACCCGGTGGTCCCGCACGGCCAGGCCCGGATCCGGGTACAGCTGTCCGCGGCGCACTCCACCGAGGACGTCGAGCGCGCCGTCGCGGCCTTCGTGGACGCGCGCGCGGCACTGGGGGACTGACCCCCCTCCGCCGGGCCCGGCAGGGGCCCGCACCGACTGCCCGCGGGCCGGACCGCTCGGAACCGGACCGGCCCGTGGGCTCGCAACCGCCCTACGGCGCGGGCGAATGACGCGCTCGCGCGGCAGGGCCCGGCAACCACCTGTCGCACCCTCCCGCCACGGGGGTGGGGCACCGGCCCGCGCCGGCGCCCCACCCCCGTTCGCGGTGCGCGGGTCGGCCGTCCTGACCCCGGATGCGGTGCGGCCGTCGCCGGGGGCGCGGAGGCCAGGGCGACCCCCCGATCCCTCGGCCTCTTCGGCCCCCGAACCCCCTGGACCCCCCGGCCCCTCCGGTCCACCCCGTCGCGCTGGCAGAATTGGTCCGTGATCGACGCACGACGGCTGCGGACCCTGCGGGCCGTGGCGGACCACCGCACCGTGACCGCCGCGGCGGCCGCCCTCTACCTGACCCCCTCCGCCGTCTCCCAGCAGCTGGCCGCCCTGGAGCAGGAGACCGGCCACCACCTGCTGGCCCGCGAGGGCCGAGGCGTGCGGCTGACCGCCGCCGGCGAGATCCTGCTCGGCCACGCGGACGCCGTGCTGGCCCAGCTGGAGCGCGCCGAAGCCGACCTCGCCGCCTACAGCGCGGGCATCGCGGGCGAGGTCACCGTCGCGTCCTTCGCCACCGGTATCTCGCACGTGCTGGCCCCGGCGATCGGCCTGCTCACCGAGCGCGCGCCCGGGGTGCGGCTCAAGGTGCTGGACGCCGAGGGCGACGCCAGCCTGCCGATGGTGCTGGACGGTCGCGCGGACCTCGCGGTGGCCGTCGAGTACCGGGGCGCGCCGCGCGCCGACGACGCCCGGCTGACCAGGGTCCCGCTGTACGCCGAGCCCTTCGAGGCCGTCCTGCCGCTGGCCCACCCGTTGGCCGCCGAGGAGGGGCCGCTGGCCGTCGCCGCGCTGTCCGACGAGCCCTGGATCGGCCCCTACCCGGGCAACCCCTGCCACGACGTGGTGCTGCTGGCCTGCGAGCACGCCGGCTTCCAGCCCCGGCTGCTGCACTCCTCGGACGACTTCCGCGCCGTGGTCGCGCTCGCCTCGGCCGGCTCCGGTGTGGCCCTGGTGCCCCGTTCGGCGCTGCGCGGCGTGGACCTGGGCAGGGTCGCCGTGCGGCCCGTCGACAGCGACCTGGCCACCCGGCGGGTCTTCGCCGCCGTGCGGGCGGGCGCCGACGGGCACCCGCTGATCCGCCCGGTGCTGGACAGCCTCGCCCAGGCGGCCGCCGCCGGGGCCTGAGGGCGTGGCCGACGTGGGCGGCCCGCTTCGGAGCCACAAGCCGTCGGGACCACGGGCAGGTCGTCGGGGGCCGGCGCCTGCTCCGGCTGCCCGGTTCGCGGCGGACGGGCTGCCCTAGGGTGGGTGCCGAAGATCGTCCGTACCAGCGGCACCGGCAGGAGAGACCCATGACCGAGACCCGCCCCACCGATCCCCGGCTCCCCGTCGGGGTGATCGGCCTGGGCGACATCGCGCAGAAGGCCTACCTGCCGGTGCTCACCACGCTGCCCGGCCTGGACCTGCGGCTGATGACCCGGGACCGGGCCAAGCTGGACCGGATCGGCGAGGCGCACCGGATCGGCGCCGAGCACCGGTTCACCGATCTCGGCGAGCTGATCCGCAGCGGCATCCGCGCCGCCTTCGTGCACGCGGCGACCGAGCAGCACGTGCCGATCGTCGAGCAGCTGCTCACCGCCGGGGTGGACGTCTACGTGGACAAGCCGCTGGACTACACCCTGGACGGCGCCCGCCGGCTGGTCGGGCTCGCCGACCGCACCGGGCGTTCGCTGATGGTCGGCTTCAACCGGCGGTACGCGCCCGGGTACGTCCAGGCCAAGGAGCGGCCGCGCGACCTGATCGTGCTGCAGAAGAACCGCGAGGGCCTCGCCGAGGCCGCCCGCACGCTGGTCTACGACGACTTCATCCACGTGGTGGACCTGCTGCGCTTCCTCGCCCCCGGCGAGATCGAGCACGTGGACGTCCGGGCCCGCACCCGGGACGGGCTGGTCGAGCACCTGGTGCTCACCCTGGGCGGGGAGGGCTTCACCGCGCTGGGCATCATGAACCGCGTCTCCGGCTCGACCGAGGAGGTGCTGGAGGTCTCCGGCGGCGACTCCAAGCGCGAGGTGCGCAACCTGGCCGAGGTGATCGACCACCGCGGCCAGCCCACCGTCCGCCGGCGCGGCGACTGGGTGTCCGTCGCCCGCCAGCGCGGCATCGAGCAGTGCGTGCTGGCCTTCCTGGACGCCGTCCGGGCCGGGAGGACCCTCGACGCCCACGACGCGCTGCGCACCCACGAGTTGTGCGAGCTGATCGTGGAACGGATCGGGCAGAACTGAGGAAGAGCACCGGAACGCCGCGCCCCGGAGCGCGCCGGCGCGCCAACTCCGGGGGCGGCTGGGCGACAAGCTGGAAGTTCGCTGGTATCCCGCTGGGAGGGGCCTGGATTGACGCGCTTTCACGTCATCCGGCCGGAACCGACAGTTCATTGACGGGGTCTTGTCGGAGCTTTTTCTACGCGCGTATCTTGAAGGCGTCGCGGGAGACGGAGTCCGTCTCCCGCTTTCTCCCCGTCTTCTTTCTACGCGAGTAGCGCCCGCTGCCGCCCGTGCGGCCCCGGCTGCACCGGCACCCGCCCGCGCGAGCCGCGTCGCCCCCGACCGCCGCGCACCCAGCCGTGCCGTACGGCGGAGCTAGGAGTCATGCCCCGGTGACCACCGCCCCCGCGCCCCGCCCCCGCAGAGTCGCCCTGCTGCGCGCCTGCCTCCTCCCCGCCTCGCTGGCCGCCTCGCTGGTGCTCGTCCTGCTGCCGACGGCGAACGCGGCCGGCGCGGCGACGGCCACGCCCCCGGCACCGACCGAGGCCGGGCCGCTGCGGATCCACGACGTCCAGGGCACCACCCGAATCTCCCCGCAGGCCGGCAAGCCCGTCACCGGCGTGCCCGGGATCGTCACCGGCGTCCGGGCGTACGGCAGTTCCAAGGGCTTCTGGATGCAGGACCCGAACCCGGACGCCGACCCGGCCACCAGCGAGGGCGTCTTCGTCTTCACCGGCGGCAACCCGACCGTCAAGGTGGGCGACTCGGTCCTGGTGAGCGGCAAGGTCACCGAGTACTACCCGAGCTACTCCGGCGGCTCGCAGTCCGTCACCGAGCTCTCCGGCCCGGCCGTCACTGTCGTCTCCTCCGGCAACCCGCTGCCCGCGCCCGTGGTGGTCGACACCCGCGACATCCCGGGCACCTACAGCCCGGTGGCCGGCCCCGACGGCACCATCGACCGGGTGCCGCTCGACCCGGAGAAGTACGCCCTGGACTTCTACGAGTCCCTGGAGGGCATGCTCGTCCAGGTCAAGGACGTCCGCGTCATACAGGCGACCGACAAGTACGACGAGCTGTGGGTCGCCGCCGACCGGCAGGACCAGCGCAGCAAGCGCGGCGGCGTGCTGTACGAGTCCTACCGCGAGCCCAACGTCGGCCGCCTGATGGTGCAACAGCAGGCGCCGGCCTCCAAGCAGCCCTTCCCGGTGGCCAACGTCGGCGACGAGCTGACCGGCACCACCACCGGCCCGCTCGACTACAACGCCTTCGGCGGCTACACCCTCGTCGCCGGCACCCTGGGCACCCTCAAGGACAACCACCTCCAGCGCGAGGTCACCGCCCAGCCGAGCGACCGCGAACTCACCCTCGCCACCTACAACGTGGAGAACCTGGCCCCGAACAACCCGGATTCCAAGTTCGCCGAGCTGGCCCAGGGCGTCGTCACCAACCTGCGCTCGCCCGACGTCGTCGCCCTGGAGGAGATCCAGGACGACAACGGCTCCAAGAACGACGGCACGGTGGACGCGAGCCAGACCGTCGCCAAGTTCATCGCCGCCGTCAGGGCGGCCGGCGGCCCCGCCTACGACTGGCGCTCGATCGACCCCCAGGACGGCAAGGACGGCGGCGAGCCCGGCGGCAACATCCGCCAGGTCTTCCTGTTCAACCCGCAGCGGGTCTCCTTCACCGACATCGCGGGCGGCGACGCCACCACCGCCGTCGACGTCACCGGCACCGGCGCGGCCACCTCGCTGACCGCCTCGCCCGGCCGGATCCAGCCCACCGACGAGGCCTGGACCAACAGCCGCAAGCCGCTCGTCGGCCAGTTCACCTTCCGCGGCCAGAAGGTGTTCGTGATCGCCAACCACTTCAACAGCAAGGGCGGCGACCAGGGCATCGACAGCCGCTTCCAGCAGCCCGTCCGCAGCTCCGAGGTGCAGCGGACCAAGCAGGCCACCATCGAGCAGGCCTTCGTCGCCAAGCTGCTGGCCGCCGACAAGGAGGCGAAGGTCGTCTCGCTCGGCGACTTCAACGACTACCAGTTCTCGCCCGCCCTGGCCGCGCTCACCAAGGGCGGCGTGCTGCGCGACCTGGTGAACGAGCTGCCGGAGACCGAACAGTACTCGTACGTCTACCAGGGCAACTCGCAGGTGCTGGACCACATCCTGGTCAGCCCCGAGGTCGGCTACGCGAAGTACGACGTGGTGCACATCAACGCCGAGTTCGCCCACCAGGCCAGCGACCACGACCCGCAGGTGGTCCGGATCAAGCCCTGATCCGCCGCACGGCTATCCTGCCTCCGCCGCCGGTGACCGCCGGCGGCGGAGGCGTTTCGTGGCTGGTAGCCGACGAGCGCCAGGTGACGAGCGACGAGTGACGAGCGACGGGGGGCGGGCGACGGCATGGGGTACCGGATCGAGCGGATCGGTCGGGAGGACTGGCAGCGCCTGCGGAAGGTGCGGCTGGCCCAACTCCTGGACACTCCCACGGCCTTCGGCGAGCCGTACGAGTACGCGCGGCACCAGGGCGAGGGCAACTGGCGGGCCCGTACGGACTGGCTGAACGAGCCCGGCAAGATCGGCCTGGTCGCGGTGGACGACTCGGACGAGTGGGTCGCCACCATGCTGTCGATCCCCAGCAAGGACGAGACCGGGTCGGTCGACCTGATCGGCGTCTGGGTCGACCCGGCCCACCGGGGCCGCGAACACGGCGTCGCCGACGCCCTGCTGGACGCCGTCATCGACTGGGCCCGGACCGGCGGCGCCCGGCGGATGCTGCTCGGCGTGCACGAGGAGAACCACCGCGCCGCCGCCTTCTACCGGCGGCGCGGCTTCGCCTGCACCGGCGGTGAGACACCGTACGTGCTGGACCCGGCGGCCCGGATCCTGGAGATGGCGCTCCCGCTGGACTGACCGCCCGCCGCCTGACCGTCCTACGCCCGGCCGCCCGGGCAGCGCCGTCGGGGCGGTCAGCCGGCCACGTACTCCGCCAGGTGCTCGCCGGTCAGCGTCGAACGGGCCGCGACCAGCTCGGCCGGGGTGCCCTCGAAGACCACCCGGCCGCCGTCGTGACCGGCGCCCGGACCGAGGTCGATGATCCAGTCCGCGTGCGCCATGACCGCCAGGTGGTGCTCGATCACGATCACCGACTTTCCGGAGTCCACCAGCCGGTCCAGCAGCCCGAGCAGCTGCTCCACGTCGGCCAGGTGCAGACCGGTGGTCGGCTCGTCCAGCACGTAGACCCCGCCCTTGTCCCCCATGTGGGTCGCCAGCTTCAGCCGCTGCCGCTCACCGCCGGACAGCGTGGTCAGCGGCTGCCCCAGGCTCAGGTACCCCAGGCCGACGTCGGCGAGCCGCTCCAGGATCCGGTGCGCGGCCGGCAGCTTCGCCCCGCCGTCGCCGAAGAACTCCGCCGCCTCCGTCACGGGCATCGCGAGCACCTCGCTGATGTCCCGGCCGCCGAGCCGGTACTCCAGCACCGAGGCCTGGTAGCGCCTGCCCTCGCAGTCCTCGCAGGTGGTGGCCACGCCGGCCATCATCGCCAGGTCCGTGAAGACCACGCCCGCGCCGTTGCAGGTCGGGCAGGCGCCCTCCGAGTTGGCGCTGAACAGGGCCGGCTTCACGCCGTTCGCCTTCGCGAAGGCCTTGCGGATCGGCTCCAGCAGCCCGGTGTACGTCGCCGGGTTGCTGCGCCGCGAACCCTTGATGGCGCCCTGGTCGACGTAGACCACGCCCTCCTCGGCCGGGATCGAGCCGTGGATCAGCGAGCTCTTGCCGGAACCGGCGACCCCGGTGACCACGGTCAGCACCCCCAGCGGCACGTCCACGTCCACGTCCCGCAGGTTGTGGGTGTTCGCCCCGCGGATCGCCAGCGTGCCGACGGGCTCGCGCGGAGCCGCGCGCAGCGCCGCCCGGTCGGCCAGGTGGCGGCCGGTGACGGTGCCGCTGGTGCGCAGCCCGTCCACGCCGCCCTCGAAGCAGACCGTGCCGCCCGCCGTACCGGCCCCCGGGCCGAGGTCCACCACGTGGTCGGCGATCGCGATGGTCTGCGGCTTGTGCTCCACCACCAGCACGGTGTTGCCCTTGTCCCGCAGGCGCAGCAGCAGGCCGTTCATCCGGCTGATGTCGTGGGGGTGCAGGCCGGTGGTGGGCTCGTCGAACACGTACGTGGTGTCGGTGAGCGAGGAGCCGAGGTGGCGGATCATCTTGACCCGCTGCGCCTCGCCGCCGGAGAGGGTGCCGGAGGGGCGGTCGAGCGAGAGGTAGCCGAGGCCGATCTCGACGAAGGAGTCCAGGGTCTGCCGGAGCGCGGTGAGCAGCGGCGCCACCGACGGCTCGTCCAGGCCGCGCACCCAGTCGGCGAGGTCGCTGATCTGCATCGCGCAGGCGTCGGCGATGCTCAGCTCGCCGATCCTGGAGGAGCGGGCGGCCTCGCTCAGCCGGGTGCCGTCGCAGTCCGGGCAGACGGTGAAGGTGACGGCGCGCTCCACGAAGGCCCGGATGTGCGGCTGCAGGGCGTCCTTGTCCTTGGACAGCATGGACTTCTGCAGCTTGGGGACCAGGCCCTCATAGGTCAGGTTGACGCCGTTGACCTTGACCTTGGTCGGCTCCCGGTACAGGAAGTCCTGCAGTTCCTTCTTGGTGTACTTGCGGATCGGCTTGTCCGGGTCGAGAAAACCCGAGTTGGCGTAGACGCCGACCGTCCACCAGCTGTCCGGCTTCCAGCCGGGGATCGTGATCGCGCCCTCGGCGAGCGACTTGCTGTCGTCGTAGAGCTGGGTGAGGTCGATGTCGGAGACGCTGCCGCGGCCCTCGCAGCGCGGGCACATGCCCCCGGTGATGCTGAAGCTGCGCCGCTCCTTGACCGTACGGCCGCCGCGCTCGAAGCTGACCGCGCCGGCGCCGCTGACCGAGGGGACGTTGAAGGAGTAGGCCTTGGGGGAGCCGATGTGCGGCTTGCCGAGCCGGCTGAACAGGATGCGCAGCATCGCATTGGCGTCGGTGGCGGTGCCGACGGTGGAGCGCGGGTCGGCACCCATCCGCTGCTGGTCGACGATGATCGCGGTGGTCAGCCCCTCCAGGACGTCCACGTCCGGGCGGGCCAGGGTGGGCATGAAGCCCTGCACGAAGGCGCTGTAGGTCTCGTTGATCAGCCGCTGGGACTCGGCGGCGATGGTGTCGAAGACCAGGGAGCTCTTGCCGGAGCCGGAGACGCCGGTGAACACGGTCAGGCGGCGCTTGGGGATGTCGACGCTGACGTCCTTGAGGTTGTTCTCGCGTGCACCGTGCACGCGGATCAGGTCGTGGCTGTCGGCGACGTGCGGCTCGGCCATCGTGGTCTTCGCTCCCTGGCTGTCGGGCGGGCTCGGCGGATGAGCGGGTCGGGGGACAAGTGTGTCTTGGGACGAGTGGGTCGGGCCCGCCCCGCGAGGGTGCTCCCGGGGCGGGCGGAGGTTCAGCGCACCTCGTTGAAGCGGATCATGTTGCCCGCGGGGTCGCGGAAGGCGCAGTCGCGGATGCCGTAGGGCTGCTGGGTCGGCTCCTGCACGAGCTCGGCGCCGCCCGACTTCAGCCGGTCGAACACCCCGTCCAGGTCGGCGGTGGCGAGCACCAGCCGCGCGTACGTCCCCTTGGCCATCATCTCCGTGATCGTACGCCGCTCGTCCTCGGTGACGCCCGGGTCGGCGGCCGGCGGTTCCAGCACCACCGAGACGTCCGGCTGGTCGGCGGGGCCGACGGTGATCCACCGCATCGGGCCGCCGCCGACGTCGTTGCGCACCTCGAAGCCCAGCAGGTCGCGGTAGAACGCGAGCGAGGCCTCGGGATCGGTGTGGGGGAGGAAGGTCCAGTGAATGGTGATGTCGTTCATGACGGCAACGCTAGGCGCGCCCCCGGCCGGGGTGCTTCTCGAATCCTGATCGGTCCGTCCGTCCGGGCTCGGGGAGCCTGCGGGTTTCGACCACCGGCGAGCCGGTTAAGCGCGAAAGGCGGGGCCCGGCCCGCGTGCCCGGAACGGAGAAAGCGACAGAACCATGACCGCCGACATCCAGATCGAACCCCTGGGCGACCACGAGTACCTCGTGAGCTTCCCGACCGCCGGCGAAGCCGTCCGCTCCCGCTTCCAGGCGAGCGAGGCCACCGTGAACCAGCTGCGCCTGCCCCGTACGGACGAGGAGCGGATCGTGGCCGAAACCGCCGCCTTCCTGGTCGAACGCCAGTCCACGGCCGATCTCCCGCCGATGATCGACCTCGCCGACGTCGCCGCCGCCTACGGTGACGACTACCTGGAGGAAGTCGGCCGCCGCCTCGGCTCCCCCTGACGGCCGCCGCTGAGCGCCGGGGCGGTCGCCCGCCCGACGCCGTTCAGTGCGCGGGGCACCAAAACAAGCAGGCATGATTGCTTTTTTCGCCGGCCGGTGCCACGCTGCTGCCCGGCGGCGCTCGTACCGAATGGCGCCAACCCACCGGCAGGGGAGGCGCATTGGCGCGCGCACGCTCGGTACTGCGGATCGGCAACGCCTCGGGGTTCTACGGGGACCGCTTCGCGGCGGTGCGGGAGATGCTCACGGACGGGCCGCTGGACGTGCTCACCGGGGACTACCTCGCCGAGCTGACCATGCTGATCCTCGCCCGGGACCGGCTGAAGGAGCCGTCCCTCGGGTACGCCCGGACGTTCCTGCGCCAGATGGAGGAGTGCCTCGGCCTGGCGCGCGAGCGGGACGTGAAGATCGTGGTCAACGCGGGCGGCCTCAACCCGGCCCGACTCGCCGCCGAGTTAGGGGAGTTGGCGCAGCGCCTGGGCGTCCGGACGGCCGTGGCGCACGTCGAGGGCGACGATCTGCTGCCCCGTCGGGCGGAACTCGGCCTGCCCGAGCGCGCGTTGGCTGCCAACGCCTACCTGGGCGGCTTCGGCATCGCCGCCTGCCTGGCCGAGGGCGCGGACGTGGTGGTCACCGGGCGGGTGACCGACGCCGCGCTGGTCGCCGGGCCCGCGATCGCCCACTTCGGCTGGACGGCCGCCGACCTGGACCCCCTCGCCGGGGCCGTGATGGCCGGGCACGTCCTGGAGTGCGGGGCGCAGGCGACCGGCGGCAACTATGCCTTCTTCCGCGAGCACGACGTGACCCGCCCCGGCTTCCCGCTCGCCGAACTGCACGCCGACGGCTCCAGCGTGATCACCAAGCACCCAGGCACCGGCGGCGCCGTCACCGTCGAGACCGTCACCGCCCAACTGCTGTACGAGACCGGCGGACCGCACTACCCGGGCCCGGACGTCACCGCCCGGCTGGACACCGTCCGGCTCACCGGGGACGGCCCGGACCGGGTGCGGATCGACGGCGTGCGCGGCGAGGCCCCGCCGCCCACCCTGAAGGTCGGCGTCAACCGCCTCGGCGGCCACCGCAACGAGGTGGTCTTCGTGCTCACCGGCCTGGACATCGAGGCCAAGGCCGAGCTGGTGCGACGGCAGTTCGCCGCCGCCCTGCCGCCGGAAGCCCGCCCGGCCGAACTGCGCTGGACCCTCGCCCGCACCGACCACCCGGACGCCGCCACCGAGGAGACCGCCTCCGCCCTGCTGCGGCTCACCGCCCGGGACCTGGACCCGGCCAAGGTCGGACGCGAACTCGGGCGGGCGGCCGTGGAATTGGGGCTCGCCGGCTATCCCGGCTTCCACCTCACCGCCCCGCCCGGCCCGGGCGCGCCGTACGGGGTGTTCACCGCCGCGTACGTGGACGCCAAGGCGGTCGAGCACACCGCCGTACTGCCGGACGGGCGCCGGATCGCCGTCCCGCCCGCGCCGGTCAGCTCCCGACCCGAGGCGGTCGAAGCGCGGTTGCCCGAGCCGCCGCCGCCCGGCCCGACCCGCCGGGCCCCGCTCGGCCTGGTGGCCGGCGCCCGCAGCGGCGACAAGGGCGGCGATGCCAACGTGGGCGTCTGGGCCCGCAGCGAGCAGGGCTGGCGCTGGCTGGCGCACACCCTCACCGTCGAGCGGTTGCGTGAACTGCTGCCGGAAACCGCCGAGTTGCCCGTCACCCGGCACCTGCTGCCGAACCTCAGGGCGGTCAACTTCACCGTCACCGGCCTGCTCGGCGAGGGCGTCGCCGCCCAGCACCGCTTCGACCCCCAGGCCAAGGCCCTCGGGGAGTGGCTGCGCTCCCGCCACCTCGACGTCCCGACCGCCCTACTCGGCAGCCCGACCGTGCGCCCGGACAGCCCGAGCACCCACCCGGACAGCCCGACCGCCCAACGCGACGTTCCGCCCGCCCGCCTCGACAGCCCGGAGGCCCCGCTGTGACCGTCCTGACCACCCGCGTCGACCCGGCCGGGCCCGAGTACGCCGAGCACCGCACCGCGATGCTCGCCAAGCTCGCCGAACTCGACGCCGAGCACGCCAAGGCGCTGTCCGGCGGCGGCCCCGGTTACGTGGAGCGCCACCGCAAGCGCGGCAAGCTGCTGGCCCGCGAGCGGATCGAGCTGCTGGTCGACCCGGACTCGGCGTTCCTGGAGCTGTCCCCGCTGGCCGCCTGGGGCAGCGACCACCCGGTGGGGGCGGCGCTGGTCACCGGCATCGGCGTGGTCGAGGGCGTCGAATGCGTGATCACCGCCAACGACCCGACGGTGCGCGGTGGCGCCAGCAACCCGTGGACCCTCCGAAAGGCCCTGCGGGCCAACGAGATCGCGCTGAACAACCGCCTCCCGCTGGTGAACCTGGTCGAGTCCGGCGGTGCCGACCTGCCCAGTCAGAAGGAGATCTTCATCCCCGGCGGCGCCCTCTTCCGTGACCTCACCCGGCTCTCCGCCGCCCGGATCCCCACCGTGGCCGTGGTGTTCGGCAACTCGACGGCCGGCGGCGCCTACGTGCCGGGCATGTCCGACCACACCGTGCTGGTCAAGGAGCGCGCCAAGGTGTTCCTCGGCGGGCCGCCGCTGGTGAAGATGGCCACCGGCGAGGAGGCCGACGACGAGTCGCTGGGCGGCGCCGAGATGCACGCCCGGATCTCCGGGCTGGCCGACCACTTCGCGGTGGACGAGGCGGACGCGCTGCGGATCGCCCGCCGGATCGTCGCCCGGCTCGGCCACCGCAAGCCGGGACCGGACCCGGACCGGTTCGCCGAGCCGCCGAGGTACGACGAGGAGGACCTGCTCGGCATCGTCCCCGGTGACCTCAAGGTGCCCTTCGACCCGCGCGAGGTGATCGCCCGGATCGTCGACGGCTCCGACTTCGACGAGTTCAAGCCGCTCTACGGCACCAGCCTGGCCACCGGCTGGGCCCGGCTGCACGGCTACCCGGTCGGCATCCTGGCCAACGCCCAGGGCGTGCTGTTCAGCGCGGAGTCCCAGAAGGCCGCCCAGTTCATCCAGTTGGCGAACCAGCGCGACACCCCGCTGCTGTTCCTGCACAACACCACCGGCTACATGGTCGGCAAGGACTACGAGCAGGGCGGCATCATCAAGCACGGCGCGATGATGATCAACGCCGTCGCCAACTCCACGGTGCCGCACCTGTCCGTGCTGATGGGCGCCTCCTACGGCGCCGGCCACTACGGCATGTGCGGCCGGGCGTACGAGCCGCGCTTCCTGTTCTCCTGGCCGAGCGCCAAGTCCGCCGTGATGGGCCCCCAGCAGCTCGCCGGGGTGCTGTCGATCGTCGCCCGGCAGTCGGCCGCCGCGAAGGGCCGGCCGTACGACGAGGACGCGGACGCGGCGGTCCGGGCGATGGTCGAGCAGCAGATCGAGGCCGAGTCGCTGCCGGTGTTCCTGTCCGGCCGCCTCTACGACGACGGCGTGATCGACCCGCGCGACACCCGCACGGTGCTCGGCCTGTGCCTGTCCGCGATCCACAACGCGCCGGTCGAGGGCGCGCGCGGCTACGGCGTCTTCCGGATGTGAGAGGGCTACCCACGATGACTTCCAGGACTCCGATCGGCAATCTGCTGGTCGCCAACCGGGGCGAGATCGCCCGCCGGGTGTTCCGGACCTGCCGGGAGCTCGGCATCGCGACCACCGCCGTCCACTCCGACCCGGACGCCGCCGCCCCGCACGTGCGGGAGGCCGACACGGCCGTCCGGCTGCCGGGCGCCGCGCCCGCCGACACCTACCTGCGCGGCGAACTGATCGTGCGGGCCGCGCTGGCCGCGGGCGCCGACGCCGTCCACCCCGGGTACGGGTTCCTCTCCGAGGACGCCGGATTCGCCCAGGCCGTGCTGGACGCCGGCCTGGTGTGGGTCGGGCCGCCGCCGGCCGCGATCGCCGCGATGGGCTCCAAGACCGCGGCCAAGCGCCTGATGGCGGAGGCCGGGGTGCCCGTCCTGGAGGCGCTGGCCGAGCCGACCGAGGCCGATCTGCCGGTGCTGGTCAAGGCCGCAGCGGGCGGCGGCGGCCGCGGCATGCGGGTGGTGCGCCGACTGGCCGACCTGCCGGCCGAGCTGGCCGCCGCCCGCGCCGAGGCGGCGAAGGCCTTCGGCTCGGACGAGGTGTTCTGCGAGCGCTACCTGCCCACCGGCCGGCACGTCGAGGTGCAGTTGCTGGCCGACGCGCACGGCACCGTCTGGGCGGTCGGCGACCGCGACTGCTCGCTGCAGCGGCGCCACCAGAAGGTGGTCGAGGAGGCCCCGGCCCCCGGTCTGCCGGCGGCCCTGCGGGCCGAGCTGCACGCGGCGGCGGTGAGCGCCGCCCGGGCGATCGGCTACGTCGGCGCCGGCACGGCCGAGTTCCTGCTCGCCGAGGACGGGCGGTTCCACTTCCTGGAGATGAACACCCGCCTCCAGGTCGAGCACCCCGTCACCGAGGCGGTCACCGGACTCGACCTGGTCGCGCTGCAACTCGCCGTCGCCGAAGGACAGGAGCTGCCGGGGCCCACGCCGCCGCCGACCACCGGCCACGCGATCGAGGCCCGGCTGTACGCGGAGGACCCGGCCAAGGACTGGCAGCCCGCCACCGGCACCCTGCACAACATCGAACTAACCTGTGACCACCAGGAGTTCGCGGGACCGGGGCTCCGGCTGGACTCGGGCGTGGAGCCCGGCAGCGAGATCACCCCGTACTACGACCCGATGCTCGCCAAGGTGATCGCCTGGGCACCCACCCGGGCCGCCGCCGCCCGCCGGCTGGCCGACGCCCTCGCCCGCGCGAGGATCCACGGCCCGGCCACCAACCGGGAGTTGCTGGTCCGCGCGGTGCGGCATCCGGCCTTCCTGGCCGAACGCCTGCACACCGGCTTCCTGGCCGAGCACGCGGCGGAGCTGACCGCGCCGGACACCAAGGGCGCCGAACTCGCCGCGCTGGCCGCCGCCCTCGCCGACGCCGCCGCCCGCTCCACCGCGCTGCCCTCCGGCTGGCGCAACCTGCCCTCCCAACCCCAGCTCAAGCGCTACCGGACCACCGACGGCCGGGAGTTGGAGGTTCGCTACCGCCACACCCGCTCCGGCCTGCTGGCCGACGGCCACCCGGACGTCGAACTCGTCGAAGCCGGCGCCGACCACGTCGTGCTGCGCGAGGGCGGCGTCCGGCGCCCCTACCGCGTCGCCCGCTACGGCGACCGGGCCGGCCGGGTGTACGTCGACACTCCGACCGGCGGCACCGTGCTCACCGCGCTGCCGCGCTTCCCCGACCCCACCGTCCACACCGACCCCGGCGCCCTGCTCGCCCCGATGCCCGGCACGGTGCTGCGCACCACCGCCGCCGTGGGGGACGCCGTCACCGCCGGACAGCCGCTGCTGGTGCTGGAGGCGATGAAGATGGAGCACCGCGTCACCGCCCCCGCCGACGGCGTGCTCGTCGAACTCCTCGCCACCCCCGGCCGGCAGGTCGAACTCGGCACCCTGCTCGCCGTCGTCCGGACCACCGAAGCGCAGCCCGTCCAAGAGGCCTGAGGAAGGACCCGCATGTCCGCGATCGGCAGTCAGCTCCTCGAAACCCCCGAACGCAAGGCCCTGCGCCAGGCCGTCGGCGACCTCGGCCGCCGCTACGGCTCCGCCTACTACCTCGCCAAGGCCCGGGCCGGCGAGCCCGCCGCGGAACTGTGGGCGGACGCCGGGAAGGCCGGCTACCTCGGCGTGAACCTCCCCGCCGAGTACGGCGGCGGAGGCGGCGGCATCACCGACCTCGCCATCGTGCTGGAGGAACTCGGCACCGCCGGCTGCCCGCTGCTGCTGCTGATCGTCTCCCCGGCGATCTGCGGCACCGTGATAGCCCGCTTCGGCGCCGAGGAGCAGAAGCGGAGCTGGCTTCCCGGACTCGCCGACGGCAGCCGCACGATGGCCTTCGGCATCACCGAACCCGACGCCGGCTCCAACTCGCACCGGATCTCCACCGTCGCCCGCCGGGACGGCGCGGACTGGCTGCTGACCGGCCGCAAGGTGTTCGTCTCCGGCATCGACCACTGCGACGCGGTGCTGTTCGTCGCCCGGACGGAGGACGCGCGCACCGGCAAGCTCAAGCCCTGCCTGTTCGTCGTCCCGCGCGACACCCCCGGCTTCGAGTACCGGGCGATCCCGATGGAACTCATCGCCCCCGAGAAGCAGTTCCAGGTCTTCCTGGACGACGTCCGGTTGCCCGCCGACGCCCTGGTCGGCGACGAGAACGCCGGGCTGCTCCAGCTGTTCGCGGGCCTCAACCCCGAGCGGATCCTCACCGCCGCCTTCTCGCTCGGCCTGGCCCGCCAGGCCCTCGGCAAGGCCGTCGAGTATGCCAGGACCCGCACCGTCTGGTCCACCCCGATCGGGGCCCACCAGGGGCTGGCCCACCCGCTCGCCCAGTGCGCGGTGGAGATCGAACTGGCCCGGCTGATGACCCAGAAGGCCGGGCTGCTCTACGACGCGGGCGAGGACGTGGCCGCCGGGGAGGCCGCCAACATGGCCAAGTACGCCGCCGGGGAGGCCGCCGCCCGTACCGTCGACCAGGCGGTGCAGACCCTCGGCGGCAACGGCCTCACCCAGGAGTACGGGCTGGGCGCGCTGCTGGCGGCCACCCGGGTCGGCCGGGTCGCCCCGGTCAGCCGTGAGATGGTGCTCAACTACGTCGCCCAGCACACCCTGGGCCTGCCCAAGTCGTACTGACCGGTCACCGGCGCGGCCGGCGCCCGGGGGGCGCCCCGCGGGGGCTGAGCGCGGTCGGGGATGCTCCGGGGCCCGGGACAGCGCCCGGGGCTGGGACGGCGCCGGGGGGCGGGCGGTCGTGGTGCAACACCGAACGGGCGAGCGCCCCCGGGGCGCACCTGTGCGGCGCGGGCACCGTGCCCGGTTCGCGGCAATGGCGCAGCGATCGCCCTGCCTGTCCGTATGCTCCTGAGCGCGCCCCGCACCGGCCCGCGTCACCGGTTTTGTTGCAGCATCGACTTCACTGCTGGAGGCATGCCTTGGTGTTCCGAAGCGACTTCCCCGACGTGCCCGTGATCGACCTGCCGATCCACGAAGCGGTGCTCGGCGGCGCCGCCGAGTACGGCGACCGGCCGGCCCTGATCGACGGCCTCACCGGGGAGCAGGTCAGCTACGCTCGGCTCGCCGCCTCCGTCGAACGGGTCGCCGCCGGCCTGGCCGAGGCAGGGGTGCGCAAGGGCGACGTGGTGGCCCTGTTCAGCCCCAACTCGATCACCTACCCGATGGCCTGCTACGGCGCCACCCGGGCCGGCGCCACCGTGACCACGGTGTCCTCGCTCTCCACCCCCACCGAGCTGGCCGGCCAGCTCCGCGACAGCGGCGCCCGCCGGCTGATCACCGTCTCCGCCTTCCTGCCGACCGCCCGCGCGGCCGCCGAACAGCTCGCTGCCGACGGCCGCCCGCTGGCCGAGACCATCGTGCTAGACGGCGCCGAGGGCCACCGCTCCCTCGCCGACCTGCTGGCCGCCACCGCCCCCGCCCCCGAGCCCGCGTTCGACCCGGCCGAGGACATCGCCGTCCTGCCCTACTCCAGCGGCACCACCGGCCTGCCCAAGGGCGTGATGCTCACCCATCGCTCGATCGCCACCAACCTGGCCCAGACCGACGCGCTCTACCGCCCCGCTGTCGGTGAACGGGTGCTGGCCGTCCTCCCGTTCTTCCACATCTACGGGCTCGCGGCCCTGCTCAACCAGCCGCTGCGGTGCGGCGCCACCGTCGTCGTGCTGCCCCGCTTCGACCTGGAACAGTACTGCCGCGCGATCGAACAGCACCGGGTGCAGGCCCTGGTGGTGGCCCCGCCGATCGCCCTCGCCCTGGCCAAGCACCCGGTCGTCTCCCGCTTCGACCTCTCCTCCGTCGAGTACCTGCTGTGCGCGGCCGCCCCGCTGGACCCGGACCTCGCCGCGGCCTGCGCCCGGCGCCTGGGCCTGCCGCACCTGCTCCAGGGCTACGGCATGACCGAACTGTCCCCCGTCACCCACGTCATGTCCCCGACCGAGCGCGACCCGTCCCCGGGCTCGGTCGGCCGGATGGTCCCCTCCACCGAACTGCGGGTCACCGCCCTGGACGGCAGCGGCGACCTGGGGACCGGCGAGCGCGGCGAGCTGCTGATCCGCGGCCCGCAGGTGATGAAGGGCTACTTCGGCCGCCCGTCCGACACCGCCGCCGTGATCGACGCCGAGGGCTGGCTGCACACCGGCGACGTCGGCTACGTGGACGGGCGCGGCTACCTGCACATCGTCGACCGGGTCAAGGAACTGATCAAGTACAAGGGCTACCAGGTCGCCCCCGCCGAACTGGAGGCCGTGCTGCTCGGCCATCCGGAGATCGGCGACGCCGCGGTGATCGGCGTCCCGGACGCCGACGGCACCGAGTGCCCCAAGGCCTTCGTGGTACGCGCCCCCGGTAGCACCCTGACCGCCGAGGAGGTCACCGGCTACGTGGCCGGGCAGGTCGCCCCGTACAAGAAGGTGCGCGCCGTGGAGTTCGTCGACGCCATCCCGAAGTCCGCGGCCGGCAAGATCCTCCGCCGCGAACTTCGCGCCCGCGAGGCCGCCCGGGCCGCGGCCACGGCCTGAATGGTCGCCGACCCCGCCGGGCCAAGACCGCGGCCCGTCTGTGAGGATCGACCCGTCGCGCACCGACCGGAACAGGAACCGCCGCCCGCCATGACCAGCCACGCCGTCGCCCGTACCCCCCAGCAGGACCGCAGCCGCGCGACCCGCGCCCGGCTGCTCGCGGCCGCCGTGGACTGCCTGGCCGAACTCGGCTGGCAGGGCTCCACCGTCGCCGTGGTGGCCGAGCGGGCCGGCGTCTCCCGGGGCGCGGCCCAGCACCACTTCCCCACCCGGGAGGACCTCTTCACCGCGGCCGTCGAGTACGTCACCACCGAGCGGCTGGCGGCCGTCCGCGCCCACGCGGACGAACTGCCGGCCGCCGGCCCCGACCGCACCCGGGCCGTGGTCGACATGATCGTGCGCCTCTACACCGGCCCGGACTTCCGCGCCGCCCTGCACCTGTGGACGGCCGCCGCCACCGAGGAAGCCCTCCGGGAGCGCATCGTCGCCCTGGAGGGAAGGGTCGGCCGGGAGGCCCACCGGGCCGCCGTGGAGTTCCTCGGCGCCGACGAGACCCGCCCGGGCGTGCGCGAATCGGTGCAGGCCACCCTCGACCTCGCGCGCGGGCTCGGCCTGGCCAACCTGCTGACCGACGACAGTGTTCGACGATCCCGGGTGATCGGGCAGTGGGCGGGCCTTCTGGAGAGTACGCTGCGCCCGGTACGCCCATGACGCCCGTACAACCGGAGCGGCCGGACGCCCCTGACCAAGGGGTCGCCGGGCGGCCGATGTCCGTGCAGTCTGGAGAAGAAACCCGGCCGGCACCTACCGCGAGGCCCACCCGGTCGGGCACGAGCCGAACCGGGGTGCTGCCTGAATGCACGGACACGAGTGGGACGCGACCGACGCCGCCGGCCTCGCGCAGGGCGGCGCCTCCGCGCGTCCGGACGGCCACCGCCTGGTCCCGCTCGCGACGGCCCTGCTCCAGTCCGACGGCCTGATCCTCCACTGGAGTGAGGACGCCGAGGTCCTGCTCGGCTACACCACCGAGGAAGCCGTGGGCAGCTACGCCGCCCAGCTGCTCACCGACGAGGCCGACCGCCCGGACGTCCTCGACCTCTTCCGGCGGATCATGAGCGGTACCGGCCGGTCCTTCGTCTTCCCCGTCCGCCACCGCGACGGCCACCGGGTCGAGCTGGAGTTCCGCACCTACCCGATCACCGGCCCGAACGGCACCCTGCTGCTGCTCGCCACCGCCTCCGACACCCAGGCGCTGCACGAGGTCGAGGCCGACCTCGCCGTGCTGGACGGCATCTTCGGCCGCTCGCCGATCGGCATGGCCGTCTACGACACCCAGCTGCGCTACGTCCGGATCAACGAGGCGCTCGCCCGGATGAACGGCGTCCCGGCGGCCGCCCACCTCGGACGCCGGATATCCGCCGTTCTGCCCGGCATCAACACCGTCGAGATCGAACAGACCATGAGACAGGTCCTCAGGAGCGGCAAGCCCGTCGTCGACGCCCGCTCGCACGGCCGCGTCCCGGGCGACCCGAAACGGGACCGCGCCTGGTCCGCCTCCTACTTCCGGCTGGAGGACTCCACCGGCCGGGTCTTCGGCGTCGCCTCCTCGATCATCGACGTCACCGAGCGCTTCCAGGCCGAGGCCCGCGCCGCCCGCGCCCAGGAACGGCTGGCCACCATCGCCGAGGCCACCGCCCGGATCGGCACCACCCTCGACCTGCAGCGCACCGCCGAGGAGCTGATCGAGGCGGTCGTGCCCCGGTTCGCCGACTTCGCCACCGTCGACCTGCTGGAACCCGTCCTGCGCGGCGCCGAACCCACCCCGATCCCCGCCGACCGGGCGGTCACCCTGCGCGCCGTCGCCGTCGGGGAGAGCTACGAGACCGGCCTGGCCCACGCCGTGGACGTCGTCGGCGAGGTCTCCGAGTACGCCCCCGACCGCAGCTACACCCAGTGCCTGCGCAGCGGCCGGCCGCTGGTGCGCGCCCACGTCGACGAGGAGGTGCTGCGCGGACTGGTGTCCAGCGAGGACCGGGTCGCCCCCGGGATGGCGGCCGGCATCCACTCCTACCTGATGGTGCCGATCACCGCCCGGGGCATGGTGCTCGGCGGCTCCGAGTTCATCCGGATGCGCAACTCCGAGCCCTTCACCGACGCCGACGTCGCGCTCGCCGAGGAACTGGTCGCCCGGACGGCGCTGGCCCTCGACAACGCCCGGCTCTACCGGCGCGAGCGGGAGACCGCCCTCACCCTGCAGCGCAGCCTGCTGCCGCAGGAGATCCACCGCACCCTCGGCCTGGAGATCGCCTACCGCTACCTGCCCAGCAGCGTGGTCAGCGAGGTCGGCGGCGACTGGTTCGACGTGGTGCCGCTGTCCTGCGGGCGGGTCGCCCTGGTCGTCGGCGACGTCATGGGTCACGGCATCCGGGCCGCCGCCACCATGGGCCAGCTGCGCACCGTCGCCCGCACCCTGGCCACCCTGGACATGCCGCCGGAGCAGGTCCTCACCCGACTGGACGAGACCGCCTCGGGCATCGGCGAGGGCCAGTTCGCCACCTGCATCTGCGCCGTCTACGACCCGCTGGAGCGCACCGTCCAGGTCGCCTCGGCCGGGCACCTGCCGCCGGTGTGGGTGGGCACCGACGGTACCGCCCGCAAGATCGACGTGCCGCCGGGCGTGCCGCTGGGCGTCGGCGGGGTCGGCTTCGAGTCGATCGAGTTCATCCTGCCCGAGGGCGGCACGCTCGCCCTCTACACCGACGGCCTGGTCGAGCGGCGCGGCCAGGACCTGGACGACGGCATCGACCTGCTCGCCCGCACGCTCGCCCGGACCGGCCGGACGCTGGAGGAGAGCTGCGACGCCGTGCTCGGCGCACTGGTCACCGACGGCACCGAGGACGACATCGCGATGATCATGGGCCGGGCGCTGCCGCTGCCCGCCGACCGCGTCGCCGAACTCCCGCTCACCGGCGGCGGCAAGCTGCCCGGCAAGGCCCGCCGGTTCACCCGCGCCACCCTGGAGGCCTGGGGCCTGAACGCGCTCTCCGACTACGCCGAACTGCTGGTCAGCGAGCTGGTCACGAATGCCCTGCTGCACGCCGAGGCACCGCGCCGACTGCGGCTGTTCCGCGACCGGGTGCTCACCGTCGAGGTCTCCGACGCCGGCGGCCAGACGCCGCAGCTGCGGCCCTTCGCCGAGCAGGACGAGGGCGGACGCGGGATGTTCCTGGTCAGCGAGCTGGCTCAGCGCTGGGGCAGCCGGCTCACCCGGGACGGCAAAGTGGTCTGGGCGGAGCTGGAGCTGCCCTTCGGCGTGTCGTAGGCCTCGGGAGCCGGGGGCCGGGGCCACGGCCTTTCGGCAGGCCGAGAACGGCCGCTCCGGAAGGGAACGGCCGTCCTCGGGAGGAGTCCCGCGCGTCGGAGCCGTCAGGCGTCGAGCTTCTGCGGCTCGACCGGCTCGACCGACCGGACTGGCTGGACCGGCTGTCGCGGCTCCACTGGCTGCGCCGCTTCGGCGGCCGTCGGGGCGGAGAGTCCGCGCAGCAGCCGCCAGGCCAGCGCGGCGGCAGCGACCAGCAGCACCCCGGCGAGCAGCCCGGCACTGTTCATGCCGTGCAGGAAGGCGTCCTTGGCACTGGTCAGCAGCGGCTCGGCCACCGCCGACGGCAGTTCGTGCGCCGCCTCCACGGCCGAGCCGAGCGACTCGCCAGCCCGGGCGGCGGTCTCCGGGGAGGCCCCGGCCGGGACGGTCAGCCCGTTCGCGTAGATCGAGCCGACCACCGAGCCGACCAGCGCGATGCCGAGCGCGGTGCCCAGTTCGTACGCCGTCTCGGACACCGCCGAGGCGGCGCCGGCCCTGTCGGCGGGCGCGGCGCCCAGCACCAGGTCGGCGCCGAGCGTGTACACCACGCCCTCGGCCGTGCCGGTCAGCAGGAAGGAGACGGCCAGCAGCAGGTAGGCGGTGTCCTGCTGGAGCCAACCCAGCACGCCCGCGGCGAGGCCCATGGCGAGCAGGCTGACGGCCAGCGCCTTGCGAGCGCCGAAGCGCCGCGCGATGCGGGCGGTCAGCAGGCCGCCGACCACCGAGCCGGCGAAGGCCGGCAGCTCCGCCAGGCCCGCCTGGAGCGGTTCGTAGCCGCGGACCAGCTGGAGGTACTGCGAGACCACGAAGATCACGCCGCTCAGGCCCACCAGCGAGATCAGCGAGGCCGTGACGGCGGCGGTGAACCGCCGGTCGCGGAACAGCCGCACGTCCAGCAGCGGGTTCTCCAGCTGCAGCTGGCGCCGGACGAAGGCGGTCAGCGCGGCGGCGCCCAGCGCGAAGGTGACCGGGACGTCCCAGCGGGCCACGCCGTGCGCGGCCGCCTCCTTCACCGCGTAGACCACGCCGATCACGCCGGCCATCGACAGCGCGACGCTCAGCACGTCCCAGCGGCCGGGAGCAGGGTCCCTGGACTCCGGCAGCAGCCAGGCGCCGAGCACCAGCAGCAGGAGCAGGATCGGGATGTTCAGCAGGAACACCGAACCCCACCAGAAGTGCTCCAGCAGCAGCCCGCCGACCACCGGTCCGAGCGCGGCGCCGGCGGTGGCGGCCGCGCCCCAGATGCCGATCGCGGTGGCCCGCTCCCGGTCGTCCGGGAACAGGCTGCGGATCAGCGACAGCGTGGAGGGCATGATCGTCGCGCCGGCGACGCCGAGCAGCGCGCGGGCCAGGATCAGCCAGCCCGGGCCCGGTGCGTAGGCGGCGAGCAGCGAGGCGGCGCCGAAGCCGGTGGCACCGCAGAGCAGCAGCCTCTTGCGGCCGATCCGGTCACTCAGCGCGCCCATGCTGACCAGCAGGCCGGCCAGCACGAAGGAGTAGGAGTCGCCGATCCAGAGCAGCTGGGTCCCGCTGGGGCGCAGCGTCTCGCTGATGGACGGGATGGCGAGGGACAGCACGGTCGCGTCCAGGGCGACCACGGTCACGGCCAGCACCAGGACGGCGAGGCCGGTCCAGCGCTGGCGGTCGGTCGGGGTGGTCAGGGGGTGCCGAGCCGTCAAGCTCATGGAGTATCGGTTTCCGGTTTCCGGTCCGAGGTGCGGTGGGTGGGGTCGGGGGGCGGGGTGGCAGAGGTGGCAGGGCTGACCGGTCGGCGCAGCGCGCCGCCGAGGAACAGCTCGGCGAGCGAGAAGGCCGCCTCGCGCGGGGCGAGCCGGCCGTCCTGGATGGCCCAGCCGATGCCGGCGACGAGATCGAAGAAGGCCTCGCTCAGCCAGGCGGCGCTCAGCTCGATCCGGAAGACGCCCTCCTGCTGGCCGCGCAGGAAGAGGGCGTGCAGCCGGGCGATCTGGACGTCCCAGAGGTCGTTGATGTCGTCGTCCTCGTAGAGCTGGTTCTCGCCGGCCAGGAAGGCGCAGAGCATGGCGTCCGGGACGGCGGCGTCGACCAGCCGGCGCAGGGCCGCCTCGGCGTCGCCCTGCTCGGTCGCGGCGGTGTCCAGGGCGGCGGCGAAGCGCTCCAGGCCGAGCCGGCCGACCTCGCGGATCAGTGCCTCACGGCCCGGGAACAGCCGGTGCAGGGTGGCCCGGCTGATCCCCGCCGCGCGGGCGATCTCGTCCATGTGGGCGGTGGGACGGCGGGACAGCACGCCGACGGCGGCTTCGAGGACGGTGTCGCGGTCGGTGGCCATGAACCAAGCCTAGCCCAACTGAGACATTAGTGTCTCAAAATTTCTTTGTGAGTCTCAAATGCTTCGATCGGGGCTTCTCGGCCGGCCGGCAGAGGCGCTCCGCGGCCGGGCAGCAAAAAACCGGGGACGGCGGGTGTGCCGTCCCCGGTCAGGGGCGCTGGAGGGCCGGGCGGGCGGCCGACTCAGCTCTGGTTGTAGAACCCGGTCTCGTCGAGCGGGCGGTCGATCACCATGACCTCGACGTCGGCCGGGGTGAGCAGGAAGACCCGGCGGGCGATCCGCTCGATGCCCCCCCGGGTGCCGAAGATCAGACCGGAGGCGAAGTCGACCATGCGCTTGGCCTCAGCCTCCTCCATCTCGGTGAGGTCCATGACCACCGGGGTGCTCGCCCGGATGTGCTCGCCGACCGTGCGCGCCGCCTCGAAGCCCGTCGGCCGCAGGGAGACGATCTTCGTGGGCGCGGGGACCGCGGGCACCGTCTCCTGATCGACCCACTCGTCGTCGTACACGGCGGCCGGGTAGTTCCCCGAGGGCATCAGCCACCCGTTGTGGTGCTCGTCGCGAAGTGCTCCCATGCCGCGCCTCCCTGCCTCGTCCCGTCCTGGTCCCCCGGGGGCGCGTGTCTTTTTTGACACGGCATCCACTCGTCGGAACTGTCCGAGTATCGCACTGTTCACCGGTCCCGCGCCCGCTCGCGACCCCCGTACGAGTCGTGCCGCGCCGAAAGCCCGGGCGGACCCGGACAAAGGAAGCGACGCGGTGGCCTGCCGTGCGGTTGCGCGCGTAGACCATATCGGTAGCGGTCACCGCGTAATTGACCTTCTGTCAACAATGCGGAAACGATTTCACTCGCCGGTGGAGCCGTCGATGAGTTCGCGCAGGAGGTCGGCGTGGCCGTTGTGCCGCGCGTACTCCTCGATCATGTGGACGAGGATCCAGCGGAGCGTCACCTCCTGGCCGCGGCGCGGCCGCTTGCCGACGGTGTCCAGCGGCAGGCCCGCCGCGGCCTCCCGGGCGGCCTGGATCTCAGCGCGCCAGGTGGCGAAGTCGGCGGCGACATCGGCGGTGTCGACGTGGTCGAAGTCGCCGTCCTCGTCGTCCTCGGTCCAGTAGTGGCCGGTGGTGATCTCCTCGCCGCGCAGGATGCCCTGGAACCAGTGCCGTTCGACCTCGGCCATGTGCCGGACCAGGCCGAGCAGGGACAGCGTGGACGGCGGGACGGAACGCAGCCGCAGTTGGTCGTCCGTCAGGCCCTCGCACTTCAGGGCGAGGGTGCTGCGGTGGAAGTCGAGCCAGGCGGTGAGCATGGCGGCCTCGTCGGCGGCCATCGGCGGGTCCACCCGCGGGTTCGGTTCGGTCATGGTCACCATCGTCGCGCCCGACGGCCCGGTGGCGCGAGCGGTTTGTCAGCGGGCCCGCGCCCGGCGGCGGGCGGCGGCCGCGCGTCCCAGGCCCACCAGGCTGCCGAGCACCAGCAGGGCGATCACCCCGGCCGAGACCAGGAACGCCGCCGAGCCGGGCTGGTCCGCGCTGGCGGCGGCGGTGACGTAGACCGCGGTGGTCGGTACCACGCCGATCGCGGTGGCGAGGAGGAAGGGGAGGAAGCGGACCCCGGAGAAGGCGGCGCCGTAGTTGCCGGCCTGGAAGGGCAGGCCGGGCAGCAGCCGCAGCACCAGGACGCTGCGGAACCCCTGTTCGGTGAAGCGCTGGTCGAGGGCGCCGAGCACCTTGCCGCGCAGGTAGGGCTTCAGGGCCTCCCGGCCGAGGCCTCGGCCGAGGGCGAAGGCCACGGCCGCGCCCAGGGTGGTGCCGAGCACGGCCAGCAGCACCCCCTGCTGGATGCCCAGCAGCAGCCCGGCGGCCGCGTTGAGCGCGGGGCGCGGGACGAAGGCGAGGGTGCCGACGGCGTAGACGACGGTGAACAGCGGGGCGAACCAGTAGCCGGGCATCCGGTCCGCGAGGCCGCCGGAGAGTAGGTCCGTCGGGCTCCACAGCAGCAGCGACCCGGCGCAGGCCCCCAGCAGCAGCACCAGCAGGCCGAACCGCCACCAGGGCGACCCGGCCCGCCGCCCGGCGGCGCTCACGAGGTCGCTGTCGAGGGCGGTCTCGGCGGAGCTCACGGTGGCGTTCTCGGCGACGCTCGGCACCGGGGAGGTGGTCAGGGCTTCGGGCACCGCCCGAGCGTAACCGGTTGTCGGGCAGCGCCGGCGCGCCGGTCCTGGGGCTGCGGGCGGCCGTCCGGCGGTCGGCGGTGGAGGCATGGGTCCGCGTAACGGGCCGGGGAGCGGGCCGTCACAGGGCGGAGAGGTCCTTGCCGGGGGTGTGGTCCGGCGGTTTCGGGGTCGTCCTCGCGGCGGGGAAGTCCGGCTCGGCCCGGCGCAGTGCCCCGGCGCTCAGCAGGAGGGCGAAGGCCAGCAGGGTGACCAGGCCGAAGGAGACGGTCAGCGAGGTGGCCTGGGCGAGGGCGCCGATCACGGCGGGGGCGACCAGGCCGGAGGTGTAGGTGACGGTGGCGACGCCGGCGATGGCCTGGCTGGGGTTGTTGCCGATCCGCCCGGCGGCCGCGAAGGCCAGCGGGACGATCACCGCGATGCCGACGCCGATCAGCGCGAAGCCCGGGATGGCCAGCGCCGGGTGGTCGGCGGCCACCACCAGCAGCCCGCCGACGGTGGCGACCGCTCCGCCCAGCCGGGTGGTGCGGACGGCGCCCAGGCGGCGGATCACCGCGTCCCCGGCGAGCCGGCTGACGGCCATGGTCAGCGAGAAGGCGGTGTAGGAGGCGGCGGCGACGGTGGCCGAGGCGCCGGTGATGTCGCGCAGGTAGACACCGCTCCAGTCCATCGAGGCACCCTCGCCGAACACCGCGCAGAAGCCGACCAGTCCGATCACCAGTGAGCTGCGCGGCGGCAGGGCGAAGTGCGGCGGCGCCTGCGCCTCCTCGGGCGCCCGCAGCTCGGGCAGCCCCCGGCAGATCGGCTGGGCGAGCGCGAGCAGGACCAGCGCGGTGACGGCCAGCTGGAGCCGGGCGTCGAGGTCGAGGTGGGCGGCCAGGATGCCGAAGCCGGAGGCCAGCAGGCCGCCCGCGCTCCACATCCCGTGCAGCCCGGACATGATCGAGCGGCCGAGCCGCTCCTCGATCTCCACCCCCTGGGCGTTCATCGCGACGTCCGCCATGCCCGCCGTGGCGCCGTACAGCAGCAGCAGTGCGCACAGCACCGGCAGGGACGGGGCGAGCGCGGGCAGCGCGAGGGCCAGGCACCAGAGCGCGATCAGCCCGCGCACCGCCGCCCGGCCGCCGTAGCGGTGGACGAAGCGCCCGGCCAGCGGCATCGCGAGGGAGGAGCCGATGGCGGGCATGACGAGGGCCAGGCCGAGTTGGCCGGGGGAGAGGTCCAGGCGGTCCTGGATCCACGGGATGCGGGTGACGAAGCTGCCGCTGACGGCGCCGTGCACGCCGAAGACCAGGGCGATGCTCGTCCGGGCCCGGCGTGGGGCGGTGAGTGGTTCGGGTGTCGTCATGGTCATCCGGCATTCCCTCCCGGTCGCGCGCGGTGGGGCGCGACGGTGCCCTGTGGGTGGTCTACGTGCCGCCCGGGCGGTCCGCGCGGTGGGCGCGGCCGTCCGGCCGACGGTTCGATAAACTATCAGGAAGGGACCCTGATAGAAACACTCTGGAAGGATGAGCGGCCATGACCACCGCGCGTACGGCCACGCCGAGCACCGCCCGGGCGATCAACGACCGGCTGGCGCTCAACCTCCTGCTCGAACAGGGCCCCCTCACCGCGACCGAGCTGCGCGACCTCACCGGCCTGTCCCGGCCGACCGTCGCCGACCTGCTCGACCGCCTGCAGCGCACCGGCCTGGTCGCCGTCGTCGGCGAACGCGGCGAGCAGCGGCGCGGCCCCAACGCCAGGGTCTACGCGCTGGTCGCCTCCCGCGCCCACATCGCCGCCTTCGACGTCCGCTCCGGCGGCGCGAGCCTGGTCGTCGCCGACCTCGCCGGGCGCACCCTCGCCACCGCCGAGGTCCCGGTTGAGGGCGACGGCGCACCCGACACCGCCGAGGCCATCGTCGCCACCCTGCTGGAGACCGCCCGCGGCGCCGGCGTCGGCCGGCTGCACACCGTCGCGGTCGGCGCCCCCGGGCTGGTCGACCCCGCCACCGGGCGCCTGCACAGCACCGGCAAGCTCCCCCGCTGGCACGCCGAACTGCTCGCCGCCCTGCGGGAGCTGCCCGACACCGAGGTGATCCTGGAGAACGAGGTCAACCTGGCCGGCCGGGCCGAGTACCGGGTCGGCGCGGCCCGCGACCGCGACACCTTCGTCCTGATGTGGCTCGGCCACAGCGTCGGCGCCGCCGTCATCCTGGACGGGCGGCTGCGCCGTGGCTTCTCCGGCGGCACCGGCGAGATCTGCTTCCTGCCCGTCCCCGGCACCGCCGGGCTGCCCAGCGCCGACAGCTGCGAGGGCGGCTTCCACGGCCTGGTCGGCAGCGCGGCGATCTGCGCACTCGCCCGCGCCCACGGGCTGCCCGCCGACCCGGCCGGGGACGCGGCCGCCGCCGAGGCCGTGGTGCGCGCCGCGCCCGCCGCCGGGGCCCGGGGCGAAGCGTTCCTGGACGAGCTGGCCGAGCGGATCGCGCTCGGTGCGGCCGCCGTCTGCGTGGTGCTCGACCCCGGCTGCGTGGTGCTCGGCGGCGAGGTCGGCCGGGCCGGCGGTGCCGGACTCGCCGGGCGGGTCGAACGGCGCCTCGCCGGCTTCTCCCCGCTGCACACCGAGGTGCGGGCCGGTACGGCGGGTGGCGGCGCGGTGCTCGCCGGCGCCGTCCTCACCGCGGGGGACGCGGTCCGGCGGGACCTGTTCGGCGAACCGTAGGGGCGTTTCCGGTCGGTGTCCCCGGTGCGGCAGGATGGCGGCGGGGGCGCGTGGCCCCCCCCCACGTCCACCGCATCCCGAACCATCGTCAGGAGTCGCACATGGGCCAGCCCGGGCCGCCGGTCAACCCGTACCGCATCGGCGAGGCGGCGGCGCTGCTCGGCGTCAGCGCGGACACCATGCGGCGCTGGGTCGACGCGGGGAAGGTCGCCGCCGTGCGGGACGAGCACGGGCACCGGATCATCGCCGGCGCCGAGCTGGCCGCCTTCGCCCGCGAACTGGCCCGGCCGGAGGTCGCCGAGGCCGAGGGGCGGCCGTCCTCCGCCCGCAACCGGTTCCCCGGGATCGTCACCGACGTGGTGCTCGGCGACGTGGCCGCCCAGGTGGAGGTGCAGGCCGGGCCGTTCCGGGTGGTGTCGCTGATCAGCCGGGAGTCGGCGGAGGAGCTGAACCTGGTCCCGGGCGCACCGGCCACCGCGGTCATCAAGTCGACCAACGTGATGATCGAACGGCGCTAGCCTCTGCCTGCCGAGCCCCACCCTGCCCGGCGAGAACCTCCGCCACCGACCCCGGCCCTCCTGGACTGATGTGATGAGCCCCGCCCGTACCGCCTCCGCCTCCGCCCCCGCCTCCGCCTCCGTGCCCGCCGACCGCCGCCCGGTGCTCGCCGTCGCCCACCGCGGCGACCCGTACCGGTACCGCGAGAACACCATCCCCTCGATCGAGTCCGCGCTCGCCGCCGGGGCCGACGCCGTCGAGGTGGACGTCCAGCTCAGCCGCGACCAGGTGCCCGTGCTGCTCCACGACCGCACCCTGGAGCGGCTCTGGGGCGACCAGCGCGCCGTCGACCGGCTCACCGTCGAGCAGCTGGACGAGCTGCGCCAGGGCGAGCTGGCGATCCCCACCCTCGCCGAGGCGATCAAGAGCGTCGCGGCCGCGAACGGCCCCCGGCTGCTGATCGACCTGGACGAACCCGGGCCGGCCGCCGCCACCTGGTCCGTCGTCACCGGGCTCGGCGCGGAGCCGCTGGTCGCCTTCTGCGGCCACGTCACCGCCATGCTCGCCGTGCGCGAACTCTCCCCCGACGCCTCGATCGCGCTCACCTGGAAGCAGCCCCGGCTGCCCGCCCCCGCCCTGCTGGCCGACCTGCGCCCGGCCTTCCTCAACCCGCCGTTCGGGCTCGTCACCCCCGACTTCGTGGCCGCCGCGGCGGACGCCGGCCTCGCCGTCTCCACCTGGACGGCCGACCTGCGGCGCACCATGCGCCGGCTGCGCGACACCGGGGTCGACTCCATCACCACCAACCGGGTCTCCCTGCTGCGCACGGTGCTGGACGGCCGCCGGTGACGGTCCTCGGCAACCGGGCGCTCGGCCGGGCCCTACTCGCCCGTCAGCACCTGCTCGCCCGCACCGCCGCGGAGCCCGTCGAGCTGATCCACCACCTCGGCGGACTCCAGGCCCAGGCCGTGCCGCAGCCGCCCTACCTCGGGCTGCTCTCCCGGCTGGACGGCTTCGCGGCGGCGGACCTGAGCGCGCTGATCGAGCAGCGGGCGGTGGTCCGGATCGCCCTCCAGCGCGGCACCATCCACCTGGTCACCGCCGAGGACTGCCGCACCCTGCGCCCGCTGCTCCAGCCCGTCCTGGACCAGGCGCTGCGCACCACCTTCGGCAAACAGCTGGCCGGGCTGGACCTCGGGGTGCTGGCCGCCGAGGCCCGGGACTTGGTCGAGGAGGAGCCGCGCACCTTCCAACAGCTCGGCGCCCTGCTGGCCGCGAGCCGGCCGGATCGCGACCCGGCCGCGCTGGCCCAGGCGGCGCGGTGCCTGCTGCCGCTGGTCCAGGTGCCGCCGCGCGGCCTGTGGGGGCGCAGCGGACCGGCCGCGCACACCACCGCCGAGGCCTGGCTCGGCCGCCCGATGGACCCGGCGCCCGCGCCGGACGACCTGGTGCTGCGCTACCTGGCGGCCTACGGCCCGGCCGGCGCCGCGGACCTGAAGAAGTGGTGCGGCCTCGCCGGGCTCGGCCCGGTGCTGCGGCGGCTCGCGCCGGGGCTGCTGACCTTCCGGGACGAGCAGGGCCGGGTGCTGTACGACCTGCCGGACGCGCCCCGGCCGGAGCCGGACGTGCCGGCGCCGGTGCGGCTGGTCGCGCCCTTCGACAACCTGCTGCTCTCGCACGCCGACCGCGGCCGGGTGCTGCCGGAGGAGTACCGGGCGCGGGTGATGAGCAGGAACGGCCTCGTGCCCGGCACCCTGCTGGTGGACGGGCTGGTCGCCGGGGTCTGGCGGCTGACGGGGGAGCGGGAGGTCGTCGTCCAGCCCTTCGTACGGTTGGCGCGGGCCGACCGGGAGGCGGCGGAGGCGGAGGCACGGCGGGTGCTGGCCTTCGCGGACCAGGATCGGAACAGGAACGCGGGCGGGGGGACGGGCGGGGATGCGGTGGTGCGGATCGAGGCGGCGGAGTAGCCGGTCCGCAAAACGGGCAGATCGTCACGTTCTCTGCTGAGATGGGTCGGTTCGGACTCAACGACGACCCCCGGCGGAGGTGGCCGTGTCCCCGGAGCGCCCGCCCGGTGCCCGACCCGACCACCGTCGGCCGTACCTGATGCTGCCGCCGGCGGTGCGGCGGGCGGCGGCCTGGTCGGTGGCGGTGATCCTGCTGATCACCGTCGGTTCGCTGGCGGTGTTCGCGCTGGTCGAGCTGCGGGCGGCGACCGTGCCGTTCATCCTGGCGCTGCTCGGGACCTCGCTGCTGTACCCCGTGGTGCCCTGGCTGGTCCGGCGGGGCGTCAGCCGCGGCCTGGCGGCCGGGCTGACCTGCGTGGTGCTGGTCGCCGCGGTGGCCGGGGTGATCGTGCTGCTGGTCAACTCCCTGGTGCACAGCGCCCCGCAGATCGCCACCTCGCTCCCGGCGGCGGGCAGGCGGCTGGCCGACTGGCTGGGCCCGTTCGGGCAGAAGGTCCAGCACGCCCTGAGCAACGCCAAGGGCGAGACCAACTCGCTGGTCTCCACCCTCACCGGCAGCGTGCTCTCCGGCCTGGGCCTGCTCACCCAGCTGATCACCGGCGGGGTGCTGGCCCTGGCCCTGGTCTTCTTCTTCCTCCGGGACGGCCACCGCACCGGTGACGCCATCCGTTCCCACCTGCCCGGGCGCGGCGCCGAGACGGTGGTCGCCTGTGCCGAGCGCGCCTTCGAGGCGATGGCCGGCTTCATGCGCGGCACCTCGCTGATCGCCCTGATCGACGCCGGCTTCATCACCGTCGGCCTGGTCGCCCTCGGCGTGCCCGGCGCCCCGGGGCTGGGCGCGCTGGTCTTCCTGGGCGCGTACATCCCGTTCGTCGGGGCCTTCCTGTCCGGCACGGTGGCCGTCCTGGTCGCCCTCGCCGACGGCGGTCTCGGTACGGCGCTGTGGGCGCTCGGCGTGGTGCTGACGGTCCAGATGATCGAGGGCAACATCCTGCAGCCCGTCATCCAGAGCCGCACGGTCGAGCTCCACCCGGCGACGATCATGGTCGCCGTGGTGGCCGGCTCCGGCATCGCGGGCATCATCGGTGCCCTGCTCGCCGTCCCGGTCTGCGCGGCGGCCACGGGTGTCGTCTCGGTCCTGCGGGGGCTGGCGCAGCCGGCGGAGCAGGGGGAGTAGTGGGCCCGGGGGTGGCCCATCCGGTTGCCGGCGGGTCGGGGGGCGTGGCAGGATCTCTAACGCGACGGAGGTCGCAATAGTGTCCGAGGGGTGTGGATGGAACTGTTCGAGGTGGCGGAAGCCGGGGCCGGGCCGTACGGGGTGGCCGTGGGCCCCGACGGGGGTGTGTGGTTCACGCTGGTGCACGCCGGGGAGATCGGGCGGCTGTCCGGGGACGGGGAGGTCCGGCGGTTCACGCTGGGAGCGCCGGGGTGCGGGCCTTCGGTGCTGACCGTGGGGCCGGACGGGGCGCTCTGGTTCAGCCGGATGCGGGACCACCGGATCGGGCGGATCACCGTGGACGGGGAGGTGGCCTCGTACGGGGTGGCGACCGAGAACGCCGGACCGTACGGGATCGCGTCCGGGCCCGACGGGGCACTCTGGTTCACCGAGCTGAACGTCGACCGGATCGGGCGGATCACCGTGGACGGGGAGGTGACGGACCACCCGCTGCCGCTGGCCGGGGCGTTCCCCTCACTGATCACCGCCGGGGCGGACGGCGCGCTGTGGTGCACGCTCAACCAGGCGGACGCCGTCGCCCGGGTGGACGTCGACGGCGCGGTGACCGTCCACCGGCTGCCGACCGAGGGCACCGCGCCGGTCGGGATCACGGCCGGGGCGGACGGCGCGCTCTGGTACGTGGGCATCGGCGGCGGCCTGGTCGGGCGGATCACCGTGGACGGGCGGGTGACGGAGTACCCGCTGGCCGACCGGGCCGCCAAGCCGCACGCGATCGCCGCCGACCCGGCCGGGCGGCTGTGGTTCACCGAGTGGGGCGCGGGCCGGATCGGGGTGCTGGCCCCGGACGGACGGCTGGACGGGTACCAGATCCCCGGCCCGGGCGCCGAGCCGCACGGCATCGCCGTCGGCCCGGACGGCGCGGTGTACGCGGCCCTGGAACGCGGCCAGATCGCCCGGCTGGCCGGCTGAGCGCCGGCTGACGGGCTGAGCGCCGGGGCCGCCGGGCATGGGCCGGTTCGGCCCGGCCGGCGGGGCGGCGGTGGCACTGGTGTTCCTGCTGCTGGGACTGCGGAAGGTGCGGCGCTGGGGTCGCTGACGCGCCCGAGGGGGCGTCAGCGCCGACCGCGGATGGGGTCGTTCGGCCCTGGGCGCCCGCCCGGGGGCGGGAGATGATGCCCTGGGCCCCGCTGGGAGCGTGCGGGGGTGACGAAGGTGGAGCCGAACGATGGCGACCAAGGCGGCGGGTACCGAGGACTCGGCACCGGTCCGGGTGTTCCTGCTGGACGACCACGAGGTGGTGCGTCGCGGGGTGCACGACCTGCTGGACGGCGAACCGGACCTGGAGGTGGTCGGTGAGGCGGCGACCGCCGAGCAGGCGCTGGCGCGGGTGCCGGCGCTGCGGCCCGACGTCGCCGTGCTGGACGTCCGCCTGGGCGACGGGGACGGGGTGACGGTCTGCCGTGAGCTGCGCTCGCGGCTGCCCGGCCTGGCCTGTCTGATGCTGACCTCCTTCGACGACGAGGAGGCGCTGCTGGACGCCGTGATGGCGGGCGCCGCCGGGTACGTGCTGAAGCAGATCAGCGGCACCGACCTGGTCGCCGCCGTCCGCACCGTCGCCTCCGGCCGCTCGATGCTCGACCCCGGTGCGGCCACCCGACTGCTCAACCGCCTGCGCAGTGACGCCGAACCCGCCCCGGCGGCCCCCGTCGGGCCGGGGCTGACGGCACGCGAGCAGGAGGTGCTGGCGTTGATCGGGGAGGGCCTGACCAATCGGCAGATCGGCGCGCGGCTCTACCTCGCCGAGAAGACGGTGAAGAACCACGTCTCCCGGCTGCTCGCCAAGCTCGGCGTGGAGCGCCGGGTGCAGGCGGCGCTGATCGCCACCGAACGGCGTCAGGCCGCCACCGCGCAGCCGTCCGTGCTGCGGTCGGCCCCGTCCGGCCGGTGACCGGAGGCGGCCCGTCCCCTACGCTGGGCCGGACACCGCCGACGGAGGGACCGCGACGCCATGTTCGACCCCGTGATCGCCGCGCTGTACGAGCGCGACGAGACCAGCCGGACGCTGGGCATCGCCCTGGAGGAGGCGTCCGCCGGACGCGCGGTGATGCGGATGACGGTGGCCGCGACGATGGTCAACGGGCACGGCACGGCGCACGGCGGCTTCCTCTTCCTGCTGGCCGACGCCGCGTTCTCGTACGCCTGCAACAGCCACGGCCCGGTGACCGTCGCCCAGGCGGCGCAGGTGGCCTTCCTGGCCCCGGCGGCCGTCGGGGACGAGCTGGTCGCCGAGGCGGTGGAGCGCTCGCGGGCCGGGCGCAGCGGGATCTACGACGTGACGGTGCGCCGGGCGGACGGCCGGGTGATCGCCGAGTTCCGCGGGCAGAGCGTCGTCATCGGGGGCCGGCCGCAGGCCGGTTGAGCGGCCGGCCCCGCCCGGCTCATTCCCGCGGACGCTCGTCCAGGACCTGCTGGAGCTTGCCGGTGCGCGGGTTGGTCACCAGCTGCGAGCGCGGCACCCACTCCACCGTGAGGGGGTGGATGCTGCCGAGGGCGGCCTCGGACGGGTAGAGCGGCAGGGCCGTGTACACCGCGTCGACGAGCCGGCCGGCGAGGTCGGCGGGCGGCGGCTGCTCGACGTAGCCGAGCCGCAGGACCAGGCCGTCCCGGCCGTCCCAGCGCCGCTGCACCAGCTGCATCCCGGCGATGTGCCGGCCCGGGTCGGCGGCGATCAGCACGGCCCGCACCTCCTCGGTGGGCAGGGCGACGGTGCCGACCCGGGCGCCCTCGCTGGAGCGGCCGAGCAGGCGGAAGCGGCGGCGCTCGCCGTCCACCCACTCGGCGCGGTCGCCGGTCGGGTAGCGCAGGATCGGCATCAGGGTGCGGAACAGGTTGGTGACCACCACGCGGCCGGGCGTGCCGGGGGCGGTGACGACCTCGCCGGTCACCTCGTCGAGCAGTTCCACCACCGTGCGGTCGGCGAAGGCCTCGTGGACCCGGACGTCGCCGCCGGGGACGGGCGCGCCCACCAGCCCGGCGTCGTTGGAGGCGTAGCCGACCGAGGCGACGGCCGCCTTCGGGAAGGCCCGGGCGAGCAGCGGGCGCAGGTCGGCGAAGAGCAGGTCGCCGCCGAACAGCAGCAGCTCCACCCCGTCGGCGCGCTCGCCGCGGGCGATCAGGCACTCGGCGACGGCGCTGAGCTTCATCGGCTCGCCGGCCAGGACGTGCACGCCGAAACCGGCGATCAGGTCGGCGATGTACCCGTTCGGGGCGGCGCCGCCGACGGCGAGGCGGACGTTGTCCACCGGTGCGTGGTGCAGGGCGTTCTCGATGTAGAGGAAGCCGCCGTAGAGTTCGCCGGCCGTGAAGAGGTTGGCCACCCGGTGCCCGGGCCGCAGACCGGCCCGGACGAGCCCGGCGCCGAAGGCGGTCACCGAGTCGGCGTGTTCGGTGCGGGTCCAGGGCGAGAACTTGGGGACGCCGGTGGTGCCGCCGGTCCGGTAGACGCCGGCGTCGGTGAGCGGGCCGGTCAGCACCCGGTTGTCGGGCCAGGTGTTGGCGGCCCAGAACGCGGTCTGGTCGATCACGGGGAGCTGTTCGAGCCGGTCGACGGCGGACGGCAGGTCCCGGTAGAGCTCGGCGTAGAACGGCGAGTTGGCGCGGGCGAACCGGATCAGCTCGGCCAGGGGCTTGGTGGGCATGGGGGGCTCCGTGGGTCGGGAGGCGGTTCAGGGGGCGGGACGGGAGGTGGGTGCGGCCGCCCCGAGCCAGGTCCGGGCGAGGGCCTGGACGGCGGAGCCGTCGGGGTCGGCGAGCTTGGCGGCCAGGTAGTCGGCGGCCCACGCGTTGGCGGGCACCCGGAACGGCGGCCGCCGCTCGCGCAGGGTCCGCACCACGACCTCGGCGACCTCCCGGGCCGGCTGGCCGGCCGACTCCCAGCCCTGGCCGCCGACCCAGTCCAGGTAGCCGGCGAAGGTCGGCGCGTACGGGCCGGAGGCGGCCTGGATGGTGGTCCGGTCGATGTCGGGGAAGACCCCGAACTCGGTGTCGGGGACGAAGCCCGGCACCACCACCGAGACCCGGACACCGTGCGCCGCGGCGACCGGGGCGAGCGCCTCCATGAACCCCTCGACGGCGAACTTGGCGGCGCAGTAGGCCTCGTTGAACGGCTGGCCGATCACGCCGTGCACGCTGCCGACGGTAAGCAGCCGGCCGCCGGCGGCGCGCAGCAGCGGCATCGCGGCCCGGCTGACCGTGACGACGCCGAAGAAGTTGACGTCCAGGTTGGCGCGCAGCGCCGCGTCGGTGGACATCTCCAGGGTGGGGTCGGAGTTGGAGACGCCCGCGTTGTTGACGACGGCGTCCAGTCGCCCGTACGTCCACCGCACGGCGTCCAGGCAGTCGGTGACCGACTCGGCGTCGGTGACGTCCAGTCGGCGGACGTCCACGGCGGTCCCGGCCGCCCCGGCGGCGCTGCGCAGCGCCCCGGCCCGGGCGGGGTCGCGCATCGTGGCGACCGTGGTGTACCCGGCCCGGGCCGCGGCGACGGCGGTGGCGAGGCCGATGCCGGAGGAGGTGCCGGTGATCAGCAGGACCCGTCCGACCGGGTCGGTGAGCTGGTGTCGGCCGGGGTCGTTCACTCGGCGTCCTCCGTGAGCGGTTCGGGGCCGGCGCCGTCGTGCCCGGCGCCGTCGTGCCCGGTGGCGGCCCCGGTGGCGGCCTCGTCGCGCGCGGCGGCGTCCAGCAGCGGCTGGAGGCCGAGGGCGGGGAGGAAGGAGCAGGCGGCGAGCAGGGTGCCGCCGGCCATCACCGCCCGGGCGGCGTCCAGGATGCCGAGCGGTCCGGTGAGCAGGGAGACGGCCAGGCCGCCGACCAGCGCGGCCAGCGGGATCACCCCCCAGGTGACGGTCCGGAAGGCGGCGTGCATCACCCCCTGGTTGCGCGCGGACATCCGGGACTGCCGGGTGGGTGCGCTGCACACGTTGATACAGGACATGAAGAAGCCGTAGCAGCCCATGGTCACCGCGATCACCGGCCCGGCCGGCAGCGCGGGGGCGGCGAGCACGCCGAGGCCGACCAGGCAGTGCAGCAGCAGCGACCAGGCCATCGTCCGGCCCGGGCCGAACCGCCCGGCGAGCCGGGGCGCGACCACGGCCCCGGCCAGGGCGCCGAGCGCGGCGACCGACATGGCCGCGCCGAAGACGCCGACCTCCACCCCCAGGCCGCGGTAGGCGAGGACGGGCAGCACGGTGACGAAGACCGGCCCGCCGCAGTTGAGGGTCACGGCCGCCAGCACCACCCGGCGCAGCACCGGGTCGGCCCAGTTGAGCCGGAAGCCGCGGGTCAGCCGCTCCCGGATCGAGCCCTCCTCGACCGTCGGCTCGCCCCAGGGCCGCATCCAGCGGAAGCAGACCGCCGAGACCAGGTAGCTGGCGGCGTCGACCAGCAGGGCCGCCACGCCGAGCGCGCTGTACAGGGCGGCGGCGATGGACGGCCCGGCGACCTCGGAGACCGAACCGCTGCCCTCCAGCCGCGAATAGGCGCGGACCATGCCGTCCGGCGGCACCACGGCGGGGACGGCGACCAGGTAGCCGACGTTGAAGAAGATCGTCGCGCCGCTGATGACGGCCACGCAGCCGAACAGCAGCGGGGTGGAGAGGACGCCCAGCGCGTACGCGAACGGGATCGCCGCGACCGCGGCCAGCCGGACCAGGTCGCAGGCGAGCATCGTGCGGCGCTTGTCCCAGCGGTCGACCAGCACCCCGGCGATCGGCCCGAGCAGCGGGATGCCGAGGTACTGGGCCATCGCGACCACGCCCACCTGGAGGGCGGAGGCGTGCAGCACGAAGATCATCAGGGTCGGGACGACGAACACGGTGACCTTGTCGCCGACCAGGCTGACGGTCTGTCCGGCCCAGAAGAGGGAGAAGCTGCGGCCGAGCGGGGCGGGGCGCGCCGGGCCCTCGGCGTCGGTCTTCGTCGGGTCAGGCTTCGTCAGGTCGGCCGTCGGCAGGCCGGCCTTCGTCGGGTCGGGCTGCGCCGGGTGGTCCTTCGTGGGGCCGGCCTGGGCGGAGTCCGCCGTCATGACTCCTCCCGGCGGACCAGGGCGGCGGTCTTGCCGGTGCGCCCGTTGCTGACCAGCTCGTCCACCGGGCGCACCCGGAAGGACCGGGGGTCGTGCTGGAAGGCGGTGCTGAGGGTGAAGGTGGCCGTGAACAGTTCCTTGCGCAGCCGCTCGACGTCCGGCGCCGCGTCGGGGCCGGCGGCCAGCACCAGCAGGTCGAGGCCGGTGGCCCGGCCGCCCCGTTCGGTGAGCACCACCTGCGCCCGGGCCACCCCCGGCTCGCGCTCCGCCCGGGCGATCAGCTCGTCCACGTCCAGCCCGAGGCCGCGCACCTGGACGACGCTGTCGCGCCGGCCCAGGACGCGCATCGCCGGCTCCGGCCGCCCGCACGGGCAGGGGGCCAACTCGCCCGCGTCGCCGGTGCGGTAGCGCAGCACCGGGTTGAGCATCTCGGGGTTGAGGGTGGTGAAGTCCAGCAGGCCGTCGGCGTCGGCGTGCACCAGCTGGTCGGGCAGCGGGTGGAAGACGTCCGCCGGGCACTGCGGAGTGTTGGTGCCCACCACCCAGGTCTCGGTGCTGCCGAACATGCCCCAGCGCCGGGCCTGCGGCGCCACTGCGGCCAGATCCTCCTCCAGTTGGGGCTGCCAGGCCTCGCCGAGCCACAACACCTTGCGCAGCGACGGCAGTTCGACCCCGGTGGCGCGGGCGTGCGCGAACCAGAGCCGCAGCACGCTGGGGGTGCCGCCGATGGCCGTCACCCGGCGTGCGGCCAGGAAGGCCAGCCAGTCCCCGTACTCCTCCTTGGCGACCGAGCCGAGCGCGATGATCCGGCAGCCGGACAGGTCGGCGAGTGCGGCGGCGAGGAAGTGCGCGCCCCACATCCGGCCGGCGCCCCAGGCGTTGACGAAGACGTCGGTGCGGTCGAGCGGCTGCCAGTGGGCGTGCACGCCCGCCATGTAGAAGCCGCTGGGGGCGTAGCCGACCTTCGGGGCGCCGGTGCTGCCGCCGCTCTGGAACAGCCAGGTGGCGGACTGCTCGGCGGCCGGTTCCAGGTGGGCGAGGGCGGTGTTGAGGTCGTCCTTGGCCAGCGGCGGGAGTTCGGCGAGCCGGTCGAGGGATTCGGCGCCGAGGTGGTCCGGGTAGCGCGGGGCGAGGCCGGGGACGGACCGCAGCCGCTCCAGGGTGCGCCGGGCCGCGTGCAGCCGGGGCGCGGCGGCCTCGGGGGCGAGTGAGAAGGCGGTCATCGGGGGTCCGTCCGGTGGTCGGAGCTGAGGGCGGCAGCGGCGCGGGGGCCGAGGTCGAGGGTGAGCGGGCGGCCGCCGTCGGCCAGCCACTTGGCGTGGCCGTCCCGGTAGGCGGCGAAGCGGGCGCGGGTGACGTCGCGCTGGAGGGCGCGGTCCGGGTCGGCGAGGTCCGGGGCGATCACGCCGTCCGGTTCCAGCTCGGAGAACCAGTACCGTTCGCCGTCGTACAGGAAGTCGACGCAGAAGAACGGGATCGGCAGCCGTTCCGCGAACCAGGCGGTGGCGGCGGCGAGTTCGGGCGGCACCGGGGGGAACTCCATGGTGCCGCCGCGGCTGGCGTTGGCGACCGGCGAGCCGGGCTCGGGGGTGCGCTTCATCACCGCGTACGGCCGGCCGTCGACCACGTACACCCGGTAGTCGATGGTGCCGTCGCCCAGGTAGGGCTGGATCACCAGGGTGGTGTCGCCGCCCTGGGCGAGGCTGGCCAGGCCCCGGACGTCCTCGGGGCCGCGGGCCAGGTTGATCCCGCCACCGCCGCACCAGCCGGCCGGTTTGACGATCGCCGGGTAGGTCATGGACCCGAGCGCGACCTCGTAGACGTGCTTGCTGATGTCCCGGCCCGTGCCGATCCGCACGGTCGGGACGGTGGGCACCGGGGAGCCGGCCAGGAACAGCAGGGTGGCCAGCTTGTCGTTGCCGATCAGCGACACCTGCGGAGGGAACGGCAGGTAGAAGCCGGCCTGTTCGAGCACCGCGTAGAGCGCGTACTGGTTGAAGACGTCCATCGACTGGTACGGCAGCGAGTAGAGCGCGGTGATGAACAGGGTGTCCTCAGGGGTCACCGGCTCCTCGTCCACGTACACCCGGGGGCGGCCGGGGGCGGTGGCGTCCACGGTGACCGCGTCCGGGGCGTGCCGGCTCCAGCGCAGGCCGAGGTCGGCGGCGCTCTCGGCGTACAGGTCCCAGAAGAAGCCGTGCCACATCTCGGCCATCCGGGAGGACTCCCGGTCGGGGAAGATCCAGCACAGCCGGCGCAGTCCGCCGGCCGGGTCGGGGGTGCTCATCGGGCTCCTCGCGGTGCGGGTGCGGCGGACGATCCGGCCCACCAGCGGCGGCCGGCCTCGGGGAGGGTGTCCACCGGGTCGTAGTAGGGGTGGCGCCGGGCGAGCGCGGCCTGCGGGCCGCCGTCGCCGGCCGCGGCGGCCTCGCAGGCCTCGCCGGTCTCATCGGCTTCGGTGGTCTCGCCGGCGTCCAAGCTGGTGCGGTAGTTCTTGGTCCAGTACGAGATGCCGCGCTCGCGGTCGTACTCCACCGCCTGGTGCACCCAGCGCTTGCCGACGCGCGGGACGTCGCAGACCAGGCGGGGCGTCGCATAGCCGGGCAGGTAGCCCATGATCGCCTCCTGGAGGTACTGCGCCCGGTGCAGCGGGGTGCGCCAGTGCTCGGCGCCCGGCACGACATCGCAGAGGTAGAAGTAGTACGGCAGGACGTTCGCCTCGCCCTGGAGCGCGAAGCACAGGTCCAGCAGGTCCACCGGGGTGTCGTTGACGCCGCGCATCAGCACGCCCTGGTTGCGCACGTCGCGCACGCCCGCGTCCAGCAGCGCCCGCGCCGCCTCGGCCACCAGCGGGGTGACCGACCGGACGTGGTTGGCGTGGGTGTGCACCGCGAGGTTGACGGCGCGGCGGGCGGCGATCCCGGCGACCCTCGCCACGCCCTCCAGGACCGTGGGCTGGAGCCAGTGCTGTGGCAGGCCCACCACGGCCTTGCTGGCCAGCCGGATGTCGCGCACCGTGCCGAGGTCCAGCAGCCGCAGCAGGAAGGACTCCAGGCGCGGCCAGGGCACGTTGGCGAGGTCGCCGCCGGAGACCACCACGTCGCGCACCGAGGGGGTCCGCTTGAGGTAGTCGAGCATCTGCTCCTGCCGGTCGGCGGGGCGCAGCAGCAGCCGGGTCTTGGCCACCTGCGGGGTGGAGGTGCCGACCAGGTCCATCCGGGTGCACTGGCCGCAGTACTGCGGGCAGGTGGCGGTCAGTTCGGCCAGCACCTTGGTGGGGTAGCGGTGGGTCAGGCCCTCGACCGCCCACATGTCCGCCTCGTGCAGCGAGTCTCGTTCGGCCAGCGGGTGGCTGGGCCAGCGCGGGTGGCGGTCGCTGCGCACCGGCAGCATGTAGCGGCGCACCGGGTCGGCGAGGAAGGCCTCGGTGAAGGCCTGCGGTTCGGCCGGGGCGTCGGCGGCCATGGTGTTCAGCACCTGCGGTGGCAGCAGTATCGGCATGGTGGCGAACTGGGCCTGGTCGGCGGCGAGTTCGTCGTAGAATCGGTCGGTGAGCAGGGAACCGACGACCGCCCGCAGCTGGCGGGCGCCCTGGACGGAGTGGGCGCGCTGCCACTGGGCGTCGCGCCACTGCGCCTCGGTGACCTGCCGCCAGCCGGGCAGTCGGCGCCAGTCCGGTTCGATCAGCGCCGTCCGCACGTACTGGTACGGCTGGCGGAGCACGGTGCGGGCCACGGCGTGCTACTGGCCGGTGAGGAGGCCGGCGTGGCGGGTGCGCAGCTCGCGTTTGAGCACCTTGCCGGTCGGTCCCAGGGGGAAGTCCTCCGGGGTCCGGGCGATCCGGACGGCGGCGAGGGGGGCCAGGCCGGCCGCAGCCAGCGCCGCGTTGGCGGCGGCCCGTACCTGCTCCGCCTCGGTCTCGGCCGCGTTTGTCTGCAACTGCACGACACCGATCGGGACTTGGCCGAGCCCCGGGCCGGCCGGGACGCCGACCACCGAACAGTCCCGGACGAGGTCCGCGCAGTCGGCCAGCAGCACCTCCTCGATCGGCAGGCTGTAGACCGGGCCGCCGGCGGTGTCGATGACGTCCACCGTGCGGTCGAGGTGGTAGTAGCGGCCGTCGGCGTCGCGGCGGGCGACGTCGCCGGTGAGCCAGTAGCCGGCCAGCTCGAAGCCCGCGGTCAGCCGCTCGTCGTTCCAGTAGCCCGGGGTCAGCGAGGGGGAGTCCACGGCCAGCAATCCGACGGTTCCGTCCGGGAGTTCGGTGCCGTCGTGGTCCAGTACGGCGGCCCGGCGGACGACCTCCAGCGGCTTGCCGACGCAGCGGTCGTCGCGCGCGCTCTCCGGGGTGGTGACCTGGCCGAAGAGCGCCATGCCCATCTCGGAGGAGCCCAGCCCGTCGATGAACTGCGAACCGGGCAGGGCGGGTTGCTCCTCCTTCTGCTGCGGCAGCAGCCAGGGCCGGATCAGCCCGGCGGGCCGCTCCCCGAGGGTGACCAGCCGGCGGACGTGCCCGTGATGGGCGCTGTCACCGGTGTTGAACCAGGAGTGCACCCGGGCCGCGCCGCGCACCGGCAGCTCGCCGGTGGCGAGTTCGACGAGGGTGCGCGGGAAGGAGGCGACCATGGTCGGCTGGAAGGCCTCCATCACCGGCTCGACCACGGCGCGCCGCCAGTCGGACATCACCACGGTCGGCAGCCCGAGCAGCACGGCGGTGAGGAAGTAGCTGAGGCCGCCCGCGTGGGTGTGCGGCATCAGTGACATCAGCCGGTCGTACGGCTCGGCGGGGAAGCGCACCATCCGCGGCTGCTTGCCGTCCCAGAAGCCTCGGTGTGCCAGCATCGTGGACTTGGGGGTGCCGGTCGTGCCGGAGGAGTGGATCAGTGCCACCACGTCGTCGGGGTCGTGCCGGTACGGGTAGTCGGCGGGCAGCTCGACGGCGTCGGCGTCGAAGGCCCGCACCTCGGCGGCGAGGGCGAGAAAGCGCGGGCGCCGCTGCGGGTCCCGGCGGTAGGCGGCGGCCAGCCGGGTGGTGTCGTCGGCGACGGCGCCGACCACGCCGACGTGGTCGAGGTAGCGCACCATGACGTCGTGCCGCATGGCGTCGTTGACCAGCGCGGGGACGGCGCCGAGCGCGGTCAGTGCGAGGAAGTGCAGCAGCGGCTCCAGGCCCTCGCCGACCACGACGGCGACCGGCTCGCCGGGGCGCACCCCGTTGGCGTGGTACCAGGTGGCGTAGCGGTCGCGCAGGGCGGCGAGGTCGAGCAGGCTGTGGCCGCGCAGCAGGATCTCGCCGCGGTGGTCGGTGCGGTGGGTGAAGACGACGGGGGCGGAGCGGTGGGGGTTCGCCGCGACCGCGTGGTCGAGGAAGTTGCCCGCTCCGAGGTTCGGCTCGGTCATCAGCCGTTCTCTGGCGGCGAGGGGCGCGATGGAACTGTGATCGCTCATGGCGGTCTCCGGACGTGGGTGCCGGGCGCGGGTTCTCGTGGAACCGGCGTCCGGGAGCGGTGAGGGGCGCCCGCGGGCCTGTCGGCGCGGGCGGGGCAGAGCGGGAGAAGAGAGGGGGCTCGGGCTAGGCGCGGTCGAGGATCTCGGCGACCACCCGGTGGCCGGAGCGGACGGCGCCCTCCATCAGGCCGAAGAACGCGGTGCTGGTCTCGGTGCCGGCCCAGTGCACCCGCCGGTGCGGCTCGGTCAGCGTCGGGCCGAGCCGCGTCCAGTCGCCCGGCCCCATGAGGGCGGCGTAACAGCCCCGGCTGAACGGGTCGTCGAGCCAGTCGGTGACGTGGAAGCCGGACGGTTCGGGGAGCATCGGGAACAGCCGCGCGGCCTGGGCGAGGGCCTCGGCGCGCTGCTGACGCGGGGTGAGCGCGCCGAAGCGGTGGGCCTCGGCGCCGGTGACGAATCCGGTGAGGACGCCGATCCCGGCCGTGGGGGAGTCGTCCACGGTGGAGAGCAGCGGGCCCCGGGCGTTGACGGACCAGCCGGAGAGGCCGTGGTCGCGCCAGAGCGGCGCGGGGTAGACCAGGTGGACCTTGACGGCGCAGCCGCGGGCGGTGTGCTCGCCGGCCCGGGGCGTCGGCAGGGCGGGCTCGTACGCGATCGCGTCGGCGAGCAGCGGGGGCAGGGCCATGACCGCGACGTCCGCCCGGTACGCGCCCCGGTCGGTGTGGGCGGTGACCGACCGGTCGTCCTGGTGGACGGCCCGGACCTGCTCGCCCAGCCGGACCCGGCCGCCCAGCCGTTCGGCCAGCCGCTCGCACAGCTGGTGGGCGCCACCGTCGACGCGGTCCTGCTGGGCGCCGCCGGCGAAGGCGTTGAGATAGCGCAGCCCGCCGCCGGAGCGCAGGTAGAAGGCGAGGTGCAGGACGGAGATGTCGGCGGGGTCGGCGGCACACATCTCGCCGAGGAAGAGCGGGAAGAAGAGCCGGGCGTCCGGGTGGGTGAGGTGCCGGTCGGCCCACCCGGCGGCGGTCAGGGTGTCCAGCCGTTCGGCGTCCGGTGTGAGCCAGGGGGCCTCCGGCCGTACGGCGGCGGTGAGTTCGGCGAGCCGATCGAACAGGTCGCCGAGGGCGACGGCGTTGAGCGGGGGGAACCGGCCGTCCCGGGTGGCGGCCTCCTCCCCCTCGCCGGCCGGCGCTCCGGTGTGCAGGGCGAAGCGGCTGGCCCCGAGCATCGTGGTGGGGGTGGTCTTGAGGCCTGATTCGGCTAGCAGGAAGGCGAGTTCGGTGTGCTGGTCGCCGAGGTAGGCGGCGCCGGCGTCGACCCAGGAGCCGGGGGCGGCCTCGATGCCGTGGGTGCGTCCGCCGACCCGGTCGCGGGCCTCCAGGACGGTGACGCCGTATCCCCGGGCCGCCAGTCCGGTCGCCGTGGTGAGCCCGGCCAGGCCGGCGCCGACCACGAGCGCGGTGGATCTGTGGTCCTCGCTCATGCGGCGGCCGTGATGCGCTGTGCGAGGCCGGCCGGGGTGGGCGCGAGCAGGAAGTCGTCGAAGGTCAGCTCGACGCCGTGGGTGCGGGCGACGGCGCTCAGCACCCGGGTGGCGAGCAGGGAGTCGCCGCCGAGGTCGAAGAAGTCGGCGTCGTCGGTGATGTCCTCGCGCTCCAGGACGCGCCGGAAGACGGCGACCATGGCCTGGGCCGTGGCGGGGGTGGTGAGGTCAGTGCTCAAGGGAGGTCTCCTTCGACCTGTCGGGGGCGGGCGCCGCGTAGCGCAGGTGGCAGCCGGCCCGGTCGATCTTTCCGCTCGGGGTGTGCACCAGCCTGGGCACGACGGTGATCCGGCCGGGCACCAGGTGGCCGGGGACCCGGGCCCGCAGGTAGGCCAGCAGGTCGCGGTCCAACTGCCGGGCCGGCTGGTGGGGGCGCGCCACCACGTACGCGACCAGGGTCGTGCGGCCGGCCGCGGTGGTGCCGGTGACGGCGGCCGCGGTGACGTCCGGGTGGCCGGTGAGGTGCGCCTCGACCTCGGCCGGGTCCACCCGGATGCCGCGTACCTTCAACTCGCCGTCCAGGCGGCCCCGGTGGGTGAGCAGCCCGTCCGGATCGCGGCTCATCCGGTCGCCGGTGCGGAAGTACCGGCCGCCGTCCAGGGTGACGAACCGCGCCGCCGTCGCCTCGGGCAGGCCGAGGTAGCCGAGCGCGAGGGCCGGGCCGCCGATCAGCAACTCGCCGCTGTCGTCGAGGCGTTCGACGATGTGCGGCAGGGCCCGTCCGATCGGGGCGCGAGCGGTGCCGTCCCAGGTCCGCCCGGACGCGAGCGGACCGGCGAGGTCCACGGCGTGGGTGATCTGGGTGGTCTCGGTGCAGCCGTAGGTGTTCAGCAGCCGGATGCCCCCGGTCGGCAGCCGGGCCCAGTCGGCCAGCCGGGCCGGGCCGGCCGCCTCCCCGCCGATCACCAGCAGGCGCAGGCAGGAGGGGAGCCGGTCCCCCGATTCGACCAGGTGGTGGACCAGTTCGTGCCAGAAGGCGGTCGGCAGGTCCAGCACGGTGATCCGCTCGCGTTCCACCAGCCGCAGGAAGCGGGGGAAGGAGCCGCTGTGCGCGTCCCGGTCCATGACCAGGGTCGCGCCCGTGGTGAGCGTCGGAAGGATCTCCTCGAAGCAGGTGTCCCAGTTGAGCGAGGCGAACTGGAGCACCCGGTCCTCGGGGGTGAGGTCGAACAGTCCGCCCAGCTCGTGCGCGGTGGCCGAGACGGCCCGGCGGGGCGTCACGACGGGTTTCGGCTGCCCGGTCGAACCCGACGTGAAGAGAATGTAGGCCGGTCGTTCCGGGATCGCCCCGGCCGGGTTCCTGGGGGGACTTCCCGGGGGGCCGTCGGAGAATTCCGTCGGCCCCGGTAACTCCACGGAGCGGGCGTTCAATTGGAGCACGTCGCCGGACCTTCCGGACAACGCGGTGCGGCACTGCGCGGCCCCCGCCATGGCTTGTCGGCGGGCCGCGGGGAATACCGGGTCGACGGGGCAGTAGATGCCGCCGGCGGTCAGCACGCCGAGGAGTGCGACCACCGTTTCCGGCGTGTGGACCGCCGGTACGGCGACCGTGCCGGGCTCCGGACCCAGGCGCGTGGCCAGGGCGTTCGCCGACTCCTGGAGCCGGCGGTAACTCAGGGCGTGTCCGTTGTGGACGATCGCCGGACGACGGGGATTTCGACGTGCGATATCACTGAACACGTCAAGTAGGTCGGGAGCGACCCGAAGGGAACGGTGATTGTTTGACATGCTCGCCCCAAATGGCGCCGAGAGCGCCGAGAACTGCTCATCCGTGCTCGGCGAACGGCGACTCTACCTTCGAACATGCGTGGCGACAATGGATGTTGAGGGCGTTCTTCCAAGAGGCCGTGGCGGAACTGTGAACCGCGCCCGCCGCTCCGGTCGTTCGAGTAGGGACGGTGCGCGCACGGTGATGTGATGAGGAGTCAGTGGCGTTCGACACGGCGGCCGAGCCGGCCCTTTCCGCGGCGATCCGCGCCGAACACTTGCCCGACCGCCCGGCGGTTCGCTTGACTACCCGTCGGACCAGGGGAGGGCGGATGCTCGACTACGACGCCGAGGCGCTGGAGTACGACGCCTCGCGCGGGGGTGAACCACGAGCGGAGGCCGCCGCGGAGGCCGTCGAGCGGCTGCTTCCGGCGGAAACCGGCACGGTGGTGGACGTCGCGTGCGGAACGGGCATCGTGACCGCGCGGCTGCTCCGGCCGGGCCGGGCGGTCCTCGGCGTCGACCGCTCGCCGGGCATGCTGCGCCTCGCGGCGCGGCGCCTCCCGGGCGCGGTGGCCCGCGGTGACGCCGCCCGCCTGCCGGTCCGGACCGGCAGCGTGGACGCGGTACTGCTGGTCTGGCTGCTCCACCTGCTGCCGGAGGCCGCCCCTGTCCTGGCCGAGGCCCGCCGGGTGCTGCGCCCGGGCGGGGTGCTGATCACCACCGTGGACAAGAACGACGCCTACTTCACCGAGCCGAGCGACCTCGCCGAACTCACGGCGCCGCTGCGTCGGAGCCACGCGCCGCAGGTGCCGGACGGCGCCGAGCGGCTGACCGGGCAGGCGGCCGCCCTCGGCCTCCGCCCAGCGGGCTCCACGGCCTTCCCCGGCACCGGGCAGGGCCGCAGCCCGCGCGCCTGGCGGCAGGCCGTCGAACGGGGGCGTATCCCGTGGTGCGCCGACCCGGCCGACGCGGCCGCCACCGTACGGGCCCTGGCGGGCCTGCCCGACCAGGACCGGCCGCGCCCGGACCCGCGCTACCGCGTGCTGGCCTTCCGGGCCTGAGCGGGCGTCAGCGTCCCGACGGCGGCCGGCGGCCCGGGCTTGGGCGGCCGTCCGGGCCGTAGGTGGCTGTCCGGGGCGGCCGCTCAGGAACCGAGCGGCGCCTCCCAGACCAGCCGGGTCCCGCCGCCCCCGCCGTCCGCCGGGCCGAGGGCGAACGCGCCGCCGACGCGCTCGGCGCGCTCGGCGAGGTTGCGCAGCCCGCTGCGCCGGCCGCCCTCCCGTACGCCCACCCCGTCGTCGGTCACCGTGAGCACCACCCGCCCGGCCAGGGCGCGCAGGGTCACCTCGACCCGGGTGGCGCGGGCGTGCCGGGCGGCGTTGCTGAGCGCCTCGGCGAGCACGGCCACCACGTGCTCGGCCAGCTCCTGCGGGACGTCGGTGTCGAGCAGGCCCTCCATGCTCAGCCGGGGCGCGAAGCCGAGCGGCCCCTGCGCCTCGGTGACGACCCGGGTGGCGCGGGCGCGCAGGCCGCGGTCGGGCTCGCTGTGGGCGCGCAGCCCGAAGATCGTCGAGCGGATGATCTTGATGGTCTCGTCCAGGTCCGCCACCGCCCGGGCCACCCGGTCCGCGGCGGCCGGGCTGTCGATCAGCCGGCCCGCGCTCTGCAGTGTCATCCCAGTGGCGAACAGCCGCTGGATGGCCAGGTCGTGCAGGTCCCGGGCGATCCGGTCGCGGTCCTCCAGCAGGGTCAACTGCTCGGCGTCCCGCCGCCGTTCGGCCAGCTCCAGGGCCAGCGCCGCCTGATCGGCGAAGCCCAGCAGCGGGCCGGTCTCCTCCGGCCCGAAGGGCGGCCGCCCCTGCGCCCGGGCCAGCAGCAGCACGCCGCGCCCGTACCCGGAACCGGTGCCCAGCGGCACCGCGACGGCCGGGCCCAGCCCGTCGAAGCGGCCCGCCGGCCCGGCCGGGAAGCGGGCGTCGCCGGCCAGTTCGTCACTGGTCACCGGCGAGCCCGAGAGGTACGCGGCCCCGGACAGCGTGCCGTCCACCGGCACCGTCACACCCAGCCGGGCGTCCGGTGCGCCGCCGAGCGCTACCTCGACCGTCAGCTCCTCGGCCCGCTCCTGCGGGCCGGCCAACGCCACCGAGACGTCCGCCAGCTCGGCGCCCGCGATCTCCCGGGCCCGCCGGGCGATCAGCTCGACCACCTCCAGCCGCGGCGCGCCCGACAGCAGGCTGCGAGTGATCTCGGTGCTGGCCCGCAGCCAGCGCTGGCGCAACTGCGCCTCCTCGTACAGCCGGGCGTTGTCGATCGCCACCCCGGCCGCGACCGCCAGGGTGGCGATCACCGCCTCGTCGTCCTCGTCGAAGTCCAGCCCGCCGCGCTTGTCGGTCAGGTAGAGGTGGCCGAACACCTCGCCGCGCACCCGCACCGGCACCCCCAGGAAGGTGTGCATCGGCGGGTGGTTCGCCGGGAAGCCGACCGAGGCCGGGTGGTCGGACAGCACCGGGCAGCGCAGCGGCTGCGGCCGGTGGATCAGCTCGCCGAGGATGCCCCGGCCGGACGGTGGCGGGCCGATCTCGGTGATCTGCGCCTCGGTCAGACCCACCGTCAGGAACTGCGACAGCGAGTGCCCGTCCGGGCCGATCACCCCCAGCGCGCCGTAGCGGGCGTCCACCAGGTCGGCGGCGGCCGCCACGATCCGGTGCAGCGCCTGGGCGAGGTCCAGCTCACGGCCGACCGCGAGCACCGCCTCCAGCAGGCTGTGCACCCGGTCCTGCGTCCCGCGCGCCGCGTCGATCCGCCACTGGAGTTCCTCCAGCAGCTCGTCCAGGCGCAGTCGGGGCATCCGCGCCCCGCCGCCCACCGCCCCGCCGTCCGCTCCGCTCACCGCTGTCCTCCTCGTTCCCGCCCGACCGCCCGACCGCCCGCCGCTGTCGGCCGGTCGGATCCGGCGCCGTCCGACCAGCGGCGATGCCCGGCTCCCACGCTAGTGCCCGCGTGTCGGCCGGTCAGCGGGCGGGGTCGCGTAGGGTTCGACCCGGACGGGTCTTTCGTCCCGCGAGCGGGGGGCTTGCGGCCTCTGGTCGAGCGCGGGCCCGAACCACAGGGTGGGGAGCAGGAGCGGACGGGCCGTCAGGGCGCGACGGTCCCGCCGCCGACACGATGGAGGAACACATGACGTCAACCGTTGCGGCCGGGATCGACGGCTCGCCCACCAGCACGGCCGCAGCCCATTGGGCCGCCGAGGAGGCCGTACGGCGCGGGGCGTCGCTGCGGCTGGTGCACGCCTGGCCGTGGCTGACCGACGGGGTGGCCTCCTTCGCCGAGCCGGACGACCTTCCCGAGGCCGCCCAGCGCACCCTGGCCGCGGCCGCCGAGGGGATCCGCGCGCGCCACCCGGAGCTGACCGTGCACACCGACGCCGTCCTGGACGCACCCGTGGACGGGCTGGTGGCCGCCGCCGAGGACGCCGACCTGCTGGTGCTCGGCTCGCGCGGCCTCGGCGGCTTCGCCGGGCTGCTGCTCGGCTCGGTGAGCATGGCCGTGGCCGGGCGCAGCGCGACGCCCGTCGTGGTGGTGCGGGAGCCCGCTACGGAACAGCCGGCCTCCGGCGAGGTGGTGGTCGGCGTGGACGCCCACGGCCCCGAGGAGGAGGTGCTGGCCTTCGCCTTCCGCGAGGCGGCGCTGCGCGGCGCCCGGCTGCGGGCGGTGCACGGCTGGGACCTCCCGCCGCTGTTCGGCTACGCCGGCGGCGCCGTTCCGGCGGCGGAGGTCGCCCAGCTGGAGGCGCTGGAGGCCAAGCTGCTGTCGCTCGCGCTGGCCGGTCAGCGCGAGCAGCACCCCGAGGTCGAGGTGGTCGAGGACGTCCGGCTGGGCGCGGCTCGCGGCCTGGTGGAGACCTCCGCCGGGGCCGCCCTGGTCGTGGTCGGCCGGCGCGGGCGCGCCGTCGAGCTCGGCCCCCGGCTCGGCCGGACCGCGCACGCGGCGCTGCACCACGCCGAGGCGCCGGTCGCGGTCGTTCCGCACGGCTGACGCATGACTGACGCACGGCTGACGCACGGCTGACGCAGCGCGGCGGTGACGACCGGTCGGCGGTGGCGGGACCTTGAGCCCTGCTGCCTGCCCGGTCGTCTGCCTCCTTCGGCCCGTGGTCGGTGCTGCGGGCGGGCCGCGGGCCGCCCGCAGCCGCCATGCCCGGCGGTCGGTCGAGGACGCGCTCGACGGGGGCGGCCGGCAGCCCGCCCGCGTGAAGTGGTGTGCGGCCGCGCCCCACACGGGCCGCCCACCACTCACCTCAACGTGCGCCGGCACCGCCGGGGTTCATCCGGGTCCTCGCGCGCGGCGCCTCAGCGCGGCGTCGCGCCCGGGGGCAGCACCCGGGCGACCAGCCGCAGCGGCGGGCTGTGCCGGAAGGTGAGGGTGAAGCCCACCCACTGGCCGGTCCGCAGCGGCGGCGGGGCGGCGATCATCAGATCGGCGTCCTCGGGGGACATCGCCAGCTCGCCCCGGGCGGGCACCGGCAGCGCGGCGACCGGCTCCCAGCGGCCCGCGGCGCCCTGGTGGACGTGCCGCTTCAGGGTGATCGGTCCACCGAACTCCCAGGTGGCACCGGTCAGTTCGTCGGGGACATCGCCAGGGTTGCGGACCGTGAAGAAGGCCGCCGTCGCGGCGGACGCGCCCGCCGTCGGCAGCAGCACCCAGCCCGCGTCGGCCTCCACCGGCCGGGCCCCGCCGGCGCCGCCGACCGCCGTCCAGCCGGTGAGCAGGGCCAGCGCGAGCGCCGCCGCGCCCACCGGTGGGCCGACCGCCCCGAGCCGGTCCAGCCGCCTCATCGCCGCTCCCCCTCGCGCCGACCGCCGTACCGGCCACCGCCGCGGGAGCCGTACGGCCCGCCGCCCCCGCCGCCGTGTCCGCCGCCGCGCCCCGGCTGCCAGGTGCGCAGCCGCAGGCTGTTGCCCACCACCAGCAGCGAACTCAGCGACATCGCGACCGCCGCCAGCATCGGGTTCAGCAGTCCGACGGCCGCCAGCGGGATCAGCACCAGGTTGTAGCCGAAGGCCCAGAGCAGGTTGGCCCGGATCGTCGCCAGTGTCCGCCGGGCCAGCCGTACGGCGTCCACCACCGCCTCGATGTCCCCGCGCACCAGGGTCAGCCCGGCCGCGCCGATCGCGGCGTCACTGCCCGAGGCCAGGGCCACCCCGAGATCGGCCGAGGCCAGCGCCACCGCGTCGTTGACGCCGTCACCGACCACCGCCACCGTCCGCCCCGCGGACCGCAGTTCGGCCACCACCTCGGCCTTGCGCTCGGGCGAGGCCGAGGAGTGCACCCGCTCGATGCCCAGCTCGGCCGCCACCGCGCGGGCCGCGCCCGGGCCGTCGCCGGTCAGCAGGACGGTCTCCAGGCCCATCCCGCGCAGCCGGTGGAGGGCTCGCCAACTGCCCGAGCGCACCGTGTCACCGACCGCCAGGACGGCCGCGGGCCGCCCGTCCAGCTCCACCAGTACGGCGGTGCGGCCCGCGGCCCCGGCGGCCGTCACCGCCTCGGCCAGCTCCGGTGGCAGCTCGGCCGATTCCGGCCGCACGATCCGGACGGCGCGGCCCTCGACCGTGCCGGACACCCCGAGGCCGGGGGTGGCCGCGAAACCGTCCACCGCCGGCAGGGCCCCGCCGCAGCGTTCCCGGGCGGCCGCCGCGACGGCCCGTCCGATCGGGTGCTCCGAGCGGTGCTCGACCGCCCCGGCGAGCCGCAGCAGCTGTTCCCGCGTGAGCGCCCCGGGCGCCGCGTCGGCCAGGCCGCCGGCCGGATCGCCGGCCAGGTCGCGGGCCGGCGTCACCGCGGCCAGCTCCATCCGTCCGGTGGTGAGCGTGCCGGTCTTGTCCATCACCACGGTGTCCACCCGGCGCAGGCTCTCCAGCACCTCCGGGCCGCGCACCAGCACACCCAGTTCGGCGCCGCGTCCGGTGGCCGCCAGCAGCGCGGTCGGGGTCGCCAGACCCAGCGCGCACGGGCAGGCCACCACCAGCACCGCGACCGCCGCCGTGACCGCCCCCTGCGGGGCCGCGCCGGCTCCCAGCCAGAAGCCCAGCACGCACACCGCGACCGTCAGCACGCACGGCACGAACACCCCGGCCACCGCGTCCGCCAACCGCTGGGCGCGCGCCTTCCCGGCCTGGGCGTCCGCCACCAGCGCGGCGATCCGGGCCAGTTGGGTGTCCGCCCCGACGGCCGTCGCCCGGACCACCAGCGTGCCGCCGACGTTGACCGTCGCACCCGCCACCTGGTCACCCGGACCGACCTCGACCGGCATGCTCTCCCCGGTCAGCAGGCTCAGGTCAAGCGCCGAACCGCCCTCCACCACCACCCCGTCGGTGGCCACCCGCTCGCCCGGTCGCACGACGAACTCCTGCCCTGGCAGGAGGAGTTCGATTGGGATCAGCCGCTCCTCGCCGTCCGCCTCGCGCACGCACACCTGCTTGGCGCCCAGCTCGGCCAACGCCCGCAGCGCGGAGCCGCTGCGCCGCCGCACCCGCCCCTCCAACAGCCGCCCGGCCAGCACGAACAGCGGCACGCCGACCGCCGCCTCCAGGTAGACGTGCGCGGTGCCGCCGCCGTCGGCGGTCAGCGAGAACGGCATCCGCATGCCCAACTGCCCCGCCCCGCCGAGGAACAGCGCGTACGCGGACCAGCCGAAGGAGGCCACCACGCCCAGGCTGACCAGGGTGTCCATGGTCGCGGCGGCGTGCCGCAACCCCTGCCACGCCCGGCGGTGGAAGCCCGCCGAACCCCAGGTCACCACCGGGAGGGCCAGCGTGAAGCACACCCACTGCCAGCCGGTGAACTGCGCCGCGGGCACCATCGACAGCACCAGCACCGGGACGGCCGACAGCGCGGTGACCAGCAGCCGCCGGCGCTCGTCCGGCTCCTCCTCCGGCAGCCCGCCGGGCGCCCCCTCGGTGACCAACTCGGCGGTGTAGCCGGCCCGTTCGACGGCGGCCACCAGGTCCTCGACGGACACCCCGGCCGGGTGCAGCACCCGGGCGCGTCCGGTGGCCAGGTTCACCCCGGCTGTCACCCCGTCGATCCGGGCCAGCCGCTTCTCGACCCGGCCCACGCACGCCGCGCAGGTCATCCCGCCGACCGCCAGATCGGTGGACACCAGGGCGCCCGCCTCCGTGACCGGGCTCATCGCATCCCGCCCATGTCGTGCCCGCCCGTCCCGGGCGACGCACCGCGCCCGTCACTCGGCCGGAGCCCCGGCGCCACCGGCCCCGCCTGCCGGCCCACCCCGTACGCCACCGCGAACACCACCACCAGCAGCAGGGCGAACCCCACCAGCACACTCAACGGCCGGACACCCGGCGATTTCGCACTCACCCCCCAGCAGTCGGACGGGGATCGCGAGTGGTTCCCGTACGGTCGGGGATTCCCGAGGTGACACCCGCCACTGTCGTTTCTCCGCCGTACGATCCCTTCGTGTGCCGAGGACCGGCACGGATGCGTCAACAGCAGGGGGACGAGGATGAAGCGTACGAAGCGGGCATTCGCGGCGGCGGCGCAGCCGACCGATCCCGAGGTGTCCACTCGCCCGGGCAACTCGGTCGGCCGGGAACGGGTGAGATCCTGCCCCGCCCGGAGACGGAGGACACCCTGCTCTGGATACCGGACTGGATCGGGGACGGCGGCGCGGTGACGGCCTCGGTGATCCCCACCCTGCCGTTCACCGTCACCGTCGGCTGCCGGGGCGGCGGTTCGGTGCGGGTGCACGTCGGCAGCCTGGCCCCGGCCGACTTCTCGGTGGAGTGCCCGGTGGAGGGCACCGGTACCGGCTCCGTGGAGATCTTCGCCCGCGAGGGCCGGGACCTGCAGTTCACCGTGGAGACCTCGGACCCGTCGATCCACTGGGGCATGTACGCCGTCCAGCCCCGCTGACCCGGGGCCCGCTGACCCGCCCCTCTGTTCCGGTGACCCGGCCCGGTCAGGGCCGCACGCTGCGCGGGCCGGTGACGGCGGCGCCCAGCGCGCCGACGCGGGCGCGGAGTTCGCGGTCGGCGGTGACGACCAGGCAGGGCCGCTCCGGGCGGTCGGCGCGGGCCGCGCGGACCAGTTCCACGATCCGGTCGTCCCCGCTGCCGCTCGCCGCGACCACTCGCACCTCGGGCAGGGCGGCCACGCCCCGTGCGGCGCCCTCGACGACGAGGACCACCTCCACCGGGCCGGGCAGGTCCGGCAGGCCCCGGGCCGCGAGCGGGACCAGGGAGTCCCGCAGCCGCTCGGCGGCGCCGCGCCGGTCACGCCACCAGCCGTCGGGCACCGATCCGACCACGTTCGCGCCGTCCACCACCAGCAGGGGCGGCGGCGCGGTCTCGTTCTCGTCCATGACCGCCAAGCCTGCCAGCTCGCCCGCCGCCCGGCCGAACCGGTGGCCGCGCGGCCGAATCGGGGTCAGCTCAGGGTGATGCGGATGCCGACGGTGCCGCGCTCGCCGCGGCGCAGTCGGCTGCCGAGCAGGGTGAGCACGCCGAGCAGGCCGTACTTCTGGCGCAGCAGGGTGCGGTAGGCGGCGGTGCGTTCGGGGCCGAGGATCTCGGCGGTGGCCGGGTACTGCCGGCCGGTCGGCCGTCCCTTGACGTCGCAGGGGCCGACCAGGACGTCCGCGCGGTTGCGGATCCGCTTGACCTTCCAGGAGTCCGCGACGGTCCAGATGCCGAGCGCGTCCCCGTCGCGCACCACCCAGACCGGGGTCGGCACCGCGGTGCCGTCCTTCCGGTAGGTGGTGACGAGCAGGTAGCTCCCGGAGGAGAGGCTGACGAGCCGGGCGAGCCGGTCCGCGGCGGCGGGGTCGGGCGTGGTCATGGCCCGAGTGTAGAGGGAGCGCCCACGGGTCAGTGCCTGCGACGGGGGCGGCGGCCGTGCAACAGGGCGCGGACGCGGCGGGACAGGCGGCGGTTGTCGCGGCCGCCGACGGCGGTGGAGCCGATCGCGACGGCCCCGCGGGTGGAGGCCGCTCCCGACGCGGGGGTGGTCCGGCGGCGGGCGGCGACCCGGGCGGTGCCCCAGGCGGCGAGGGCGGCACCGAGGATGCCGGCCGACCAGAGGGCGGGGGCGAGACCGGGCCCGTTGTTGTGGAGGACGGGCGTGCGGGCCCACGGCGGCACCTGGGCCCCGGCCTCGGCGTCCGCGACCTCGGGCGAGGCGTCGGCGGAGGCGGTCTTCGGGGCGCCGAGGTCGTCGGCCAGCCGCCCGACCGGCTGGACCTTGCCGGCCGCGGCGAAGCCCCAGTCCAGCAGGCTGGCGGCCTCGTCGTAGACGGTGCCCTGCGCCTCCGGGTGCATCACGGTCACCAGGAGGGTGCGGCCGTCGCGTTCGGCGGCGCCGGTGAAGGTGGCGCCCGCGTTGGTGGTGTAACCGTTCTTGACGCCGATCAGGCCGGGGTACTTGCCGAGCAGTCGGTCCGTGTTGGCGATGTCGAAGGAGGTGCGCTGGCCGGTGTTCTTGTCCAGGCCGCCGGGGAAGCGGGCGGTGCGGGTGGAGCAGTACGAGCGGAAGTCGGCGTTGCGCAGCCCGGCACGGGCGAACAGGGTCAGGTCGTAGGCGGAGGAGACCTGCCCGTCCATGTCGTAGCCGTCGGGGGAGACGACCTTGGTGTCCTTCGCCTGGAGGGACTGGGCGCGGGCCTGCATCTCGGCGACGGTCTGCCGGACGCCCCCGTTCATGTTCGCCAGGACGTGCACGGCGTCGTTGCCGGAGCTGAGGAAGACGCCCCGCCAGAGGTCCTCGACCCGGTACGGCAGGTTCTCCTTGACGCCGACCAGGCTGCTGCCGGCGCCGAGGTCGGCGAGCTCGGCGGGGGTGACCTTGTGCTCCAGGGCGCGGTCGAGCTTGGGCAGCACGGTGTCCGCGAACAGCATCTTGAGGGTGCTGGCCGGGGGCAGCGGCCGGTGGGCGTCGCGGGCGGCGAGCACCTCGCCGGTGCCGGCGTCGGCGACCAGCCAGGAGCGCCCGCTCAGCCCGGCGGGCAGGGCGGGCGCACCGGCCAGCGGCGCGACCTGGACGTCCGGGCGGCCGAGGCGCTCGCCGCCGACGGTCGTGGAGGCGTCCCGGCCGGGGGTCGCGGAGGCGGAGGGGCTTCCGGCACCCCCGCCGCCGCCGAACGCGGCGGGCGCGGCGACGGCGAGCACCAGGGCCGAGGCCGCCGAGGCGGCGGCGAGCCCGGTGACGGAAAGTGACTTCTGCTGCACACGCTTTGACTGCACACCGCGAACGTACCGGCGCCGCCGTCAGCCCGCCGCGCCTGCTGCTCCGTCCGGAGAAACCGCACCGAGGGGCGCGGCGGGCGGGGGCCGCGACTTTGGTGTCCCTGGTCCACGCCGAAAGTGGGATGAGCCGGCGGCCGCGGATTCCTAGGCTCGGGGGTGTGAAGACCCTGTTCGGCTACCTCGGTTTCGTGCTGATCCTCGGCTCCGCCTCCGGCCTGCTGGCCGACCATCTCGGGGGCTTCCGGCTGTTCGGCTTCGTCCGCTTCCTGGTGCCGGACGGCCACGAGACCGTCGGGTACGCGGCCCTCCTGGTGCTCGGCGTGCTGCTGTCGATCCCGGCGGCCCGCCGCGAGTAGGGCGTGTCAGACACGCCTAGCGGGCTCCGGAAGCCACCCCGTCGAGCAGTACCGCGAGCCCCGTGCGGAAGGCCTCGCGGCCGCTGTCCTCGGGGGAGCCGCCGGTGGCGCCCTGCAAGGCGGTCAGCAGGGGGAAGCGCTCGGGAAAGTCCGGGGCGAGTTCGGCGAGTCGGGCCGAGCGGGTGGTCCACCAGTCCTCGTCCGCGATGCCGGTGGCGGCCGCCGCGCCGCGGGCGTCGGCGGTGGTGGCGGCCATGCCGCGGACGAACTGCCAGAGCGCGGCGACCGTTCCGCGCAGCCGCTCCGGCGCCAGTGCGGCCGGCTGCAGGACGGTCAACAGGCTTTCCATCGCGGTCAGTTCGGCGGGGCCGAGGACGGGGCGGGCCTGCGAGACCTGGAGCATCCAGGGGTGGCGCAGGTAGCAGGCGTACAGCTGCTCGGCCCAGGTGGTGGCGGCGGCCCGCCAGTCGTCGAACAGCGATGGGGCGCCGGGTAGTTCGGCGAGCGCGCGGTCGTGCATCAGGTCGAGCAGCTCGGCCTTTCCGGGGACGTACGTGTAGAGCGCCATCGCGGTGCGGCCGAGCCGTTCGCCCACGGCGCGCATGGACAGTGCGGCCATCCCCTCGGCGTCCGCGACGGCGATTCCGGCGGAGACGATCGCGTCCACACTCAGGCCCGGTTTGGGGCCGCTCCGGCCGGGGCGCGGGTCCTCGGGCGCGCCCCAGAGCAGCGCGAGCGAGCGGTAGGGGTCGCCCTGCCCGGCGTAGACGGTCATCCACATCTCCTTATGCCGTAAAGTATCCTCGCACCAGCAATCCTTTATGCCGTAAGGTTACCGAACGAAGGGGCCCCCGATGACACTGCCCGTCACCGTCCTCGACGTCGTGGCGGTCCACCGGATCACTCCGCGCACCGCCCGGATCACCTTCGAGGCCGAGGCCCTCGCCGACGGCGTCGGCACCACGCCTGACCAGCAGCTCAAGCTGTGCTTCCCGCGCTCCGGCCGGCGCGAGCCGGTACTGCCCGCGCAGCAGGACGACCCGATGGGCTGGTACCAGGCCTACCTGACGATCCCCGAGGCCGAGCGCCCGCTGCTGCGCAGCTTCACCCTGCGGCGCCGCCAGCCCGGCACCCGGCGGATCGACATCGACTTCGTGCTGCACGGCGACACCGGGCCGGCCGCCGCCTGGGCGCTGCGGGCCGCGCCGGGGGACCGGCTCGGCATGGTCGGCCCCTCCGCGCTGTACGCCCCGTCGGTGCCGTTCGCCGAGGCCGCGGCGGCCGCCGACTGGGTGCTGCTGGCCGGGGACGAGAGCGCGCTGCCAGCCCTCGCGACGCTGGTGGAGGCGTTGCCCGACGGGGTGCGGGCGCTGGCCTGGATCGAGGTCGCCGACGCGGCGGAACGTCAGGAGCTGGTGAGCCGTGCCGACCTGGAGGTGCGGTGGCTGTGCCGCGACGGCGCGGCCCCGGGCTCCGCGCTGATCGCGGCGTTCCGGGGCGCCGAGCCACCGGCGGGCGAGCCCTTCGTCTGGCTGGCCGGGGAGGCGGGGGCGGTGCGGGAGCTGCGCCGGGGCCTGGTGGAGGAGTGGGGGGTGCCGAAGTCGGGCATCGACTTCACCGGGTACTGGCGCCACCGGCTGACCCAGGACGACGCGCCGACCGCCGAGGACCTGGCGGACGCTCAGGAGCGGCTGGCGAGCTGGTCCTGAAATCCGCGTTTCGCCCGCGGCCGACCGGGAAGGACGGGTCGAAGTGTCGACAAGTAGGCAGCGCGTGGGAATCCGGTGGGCCCGAGGTGGCGGTGTTCCGCCAGTGTCGAGAGTTCGCCATGTGCATTTCCGCTGCCTCGGTAGCCGGTTTCGACCGTCCCTGACCGGCTCTGATCGGTGAAAAAGGGACGGGCGCGGCGCGATTTATACTGTGAATTTTACTTTCTGATGGTCATTTTTACTTCCTGATGGGAATTTCCCCTCTTGTCGGGGTCCTGCCGGATGCGCTGGAATGCGTCCGCTGTCGGGACGCGCGGTCCGGAGCAACCACGCGTCCTACCAGGATCCGCGTACCCTGGGCTGCGCAACCTGACGTCTCATCAGACGAAAGGATGTCCATTGATCGGCTGGCGGAAGACTCAGCTTGCAGCCGCCGTCACGATCACCGCCGCGTCCATGGTTCTCAGCCTCGGGACCATCGCCGACGCGGCTCCGGCCCAGGATCCGCAGAACGCCCAAGCGGCGTCCGCGGACGGGGCGCCGGCGCCGGTGATCGTGATTTTGAAGGACCAGATAGCGGACGCCCCGGCCGACCACGGCCACCTGGGCGCCCGCCAGCAGAAGGCCGCCGGCTCGCAGGCGCCGCTGCTGCAGACGGTCAAGGCCAACGGCGGCACCGATATCAAGAGCTTCGTGGTCGGCAACGCCTTCTCGGCCACCGTGAGCCCGGCCCTGCGCGCCAAGCTGCAGGCCGACCCGGCGGTCGCCGCCGTGGTGGCGGACACCGCGGTCCAGGTGGCCCCGGTCGCCGCGACCACGGCGAAGAAGGACGCCGAGGCGGCCACGGCCACGTCGGCCAAGACCGGCACCGCTCCGAAGGCCGTTCCGGGCAGCAACGGCCAAGCCGAGGAGAACGCGACCAACGCGGTCTGCCCCTCGGACCCGTCGAAGCCGCTGCTGGAGCCCGAGGGCCTCTATTCGGTGCACGGCGTGAGCGGCAACGGCCAGCCCGGCGCGGCCGACCTCGCCACCGGCAAGGGTGTCAAGGTCGCCTACATCGCCGACGGCCTCGACCCGGACAACCCGGACTTCATCCGGGCCGACGGTTCGCACGCCGTGGTCGACTACCAGGACTTCGCGGGTGACGGCTGGGCCGCACCGACGGGTGCCGCCGAGGCCTTCGGCGACGCCTCTGCGGTCATCGCCCAGGGCCGCCAGACCTACGACGTCTCGCAGTTCGTCAACTCCTCGCACCCGCTGCCGGCCGGCTGCAACATCCGCATCAAGGGCCTCGCCCCGGACGCGGACCTGGTCGCCCTGAAGGCCGGCGGCGAGGTCATGTCGAACTCGTCGATCCTGCAGTCCATCGACTACGCGGTGCGGGTCGCCCACGTCGACGTGCTGAACGAGTCCTTCGGCGGCAACGTCACTCCGGACAGCGGCGCGCACGACACCATCTCGCTCTTCAACGACCAGGCCGTCAAGGCCGGTGTCACCGTCTCCGTCTCCTCCGGTGACGCGGGACTGAGCGGGACCGTCGGCACCCCGGCCACCGACCCGAACGTGATCGCGGTCGGCGCCTCGACGGACAACCAGAACTACCAGCAGACCGGTTACGCGGCCGCCCAGTTCTCCAACAAGACCTGGAGCAACAGCCGCATCTCCGCGCTGTCCTCGGGTGGCTTCACCCAGGCCGGCCGGACCGTCGACCTGGTCGCCCCGGGTGAGTCGGACTGGGCGCTGTGCACCCCCGACACCGCCAAGTACACCGACTGCACCGGCTTCAACGGCAAGCCCTCGCCGATCCAGCCCTTCGGCGGGACCAGCCAGGCCGCCCCGTTCGTCACCGGTGCCGCGGCCCTGGTCATCCAGGCCTACCGCGACACCCACGGCGGCGACTCACCGTCCCCGGCGCTGGTGAAGAGGTTCCTCACCGGTACGGCCACCGACCTCGGCGTCCCGGCCGAGGAGCAGGGCGCCGGTCTGCTGAACGTCCGGGCCGCCGTCGAGGCCGCCCGCGGCTACGACGACGGCGACGGCACCGACGGTGCCAGGACCGTGGTGGTCGACACCGGCCAGCTGACCATCGCCGGCACCCCCGGCTCCACCCACACCGCCGACGTCTCCGTCACCAACACCAGTGACGAGCCGCAGACGGTGAGCGCCGCGACCCGCAGCTTCGCCCCGCTGGCGGACAACCGCCAGACCGTGAAGCTGGACGCGGCCGCCAAGGACACCTTCAAGTACGCCACCAACGGCTCCGACTGGGTGCAGAAGCAGGTCAAGTTCACCGTCCCGGCCGGCGCCGACCGCCTCGCGGCGTCGATCGCCTGGCACGGCGGCCCGAACCCGGTCACCAACGGCCCCGTGGTCCGCATGACGCTGCTCGACCCGTCGGGCCGCTTCGAGACCAACACCCGTCCGCAGGGCGGCGCCACTCCGGCCAACTTCGGCCTGGTGGACGTCCCGCACCCGGTGGCCGGTGAGTGGACCGCGATCCTCTACACCCCGGCGGGCAAGGCCGGCTTCACCGGCGACGTCCAGCTCGGCACCTCCACCCAGCGCGCGGTCCCGGCCGGCGCGGTGAGCCCGAACAGCACCGAGCTGCGGCCCGGTCAGACGAAGACGCTGAAGGTCCAGGTCACCACCCCGGCGACCAGCGGCGACTCGAGCGAGGCGGTCACCGTCTCCAGCGCGAACGGCCACACCACCAGCGTCCCGGTCGTCCTGCGCAGCCTCGTCCCGGTCACCAACGGCACCGGCACCTTCACCGGCACCATCACCGGCGGCAACGGCCGTGGCTCCTCGCCGACGCAGAGCTTCACGTACGGCTTCGACGTGCCGAAGGGCCAGCAGGACGTGCGGGTCGGCGTCACCGTCGCCAAGGACGCCAACCTGCTCATGCAGGGCGCGCTGATCAGCCCGAACGGCACCCCGATCGACATCGAGAGCAACGCGCTGTTCGACGCCCAGGGCAACCTGACCGGTAGCGGCAACGGCGTGTCGGCCACCACCGTCAACCCGGCCGAGGGCCACTGGCGGTTCGTCCTGAACGTCCTCGGCCCGGTCAGCGGCCAGGAGCTCGCCCAGGACTTCGCCGGCACCATCGCGTTCAACCGCGACCAGGCCACCGCGGCCGGTCTGCCGAACGACGGCCGCACCAAGCTGGCGGCCGGCAAGCCGGTCACCGTCCAGGTGAACTACACCAACACCACCGGGGCCACCCAGCGGATCGCCGCCGACGGCCGGCTGGACAAGCGGGTCGACCTGCCGCTGGTGCCGCAGGGCGCCTCGGCCTCCGTCAGCCTGCCGCTGAGCCTCACCTCCTCGGTGCCCGGTTTCCTGGTGCCCCCGGGCACCGACCAGCTCAAGGCCGTGGCGGCGTCCTCGACGCCGGCGCAGCTCGAGCTGAGCGCCACCACCGGCTCGCCGGACGTGTTCGGTGACCTCAAGAAGGCCCAGGACGGCTCGACCATCTCGGTCGTCGCCGACAAGGGCAGCGCCGAGCAGCCGGTCGTCCCTGGCTCCTGGGGCACCTTCCTCCAGCAGATCGGCCCGTTCGGCAACGGCGGGGCGCCGACCGGCACCTCCACCATCACCGCCACCGCGCACACCCTGGCGTTCGACCCGGCGCTGGCCTCCAGCACCGGCGACCCGTACGCCTCCGGTGTCAACGCCTCCGCCCCGGCCGCCAACCCGGTGACCGTCGCGCCCGGCGCCACCGGCTCCCTGCAGGTGACCGTCACCCCGACGGGCCCGAAGGGCAGCACGGTCAAGGGCGTGCTCTACCTGGTGTCCGGCCCGAACTTCGTGCCGACCGCCAACAACGTGGTGGGCACCACCGGTTCGGTGCTCGCCGCGATCCCGTACAGCTACACGGTGAACTGACCTCGAACGGTTCAGCGCAACAGCCTGAGGCCGAGGCCGCCCCGGAACACCGGGGCGGCCTCGGCTGCTTTCCGCGCAGGCCCGAGGTTCCGCACCCGCCCGGCTGGGCAGGGTCGATTCGAACTGACCTTTCGTCTGACCGAACCGGGGAGCGGATGTGAACGACGCGATCAAGCACAGCCACGTCGAGGTGAACGGTGTGCGGCTGCACCTCGCCGAACAGGGCGAGGGACCGCTGGTCCTGCTGCTGCACGGCTTCCCGGAGAGCTGGTACTCCTGGCGGCACCAGTTCGCGCCGCTCGCCGAGGCCGGGTACCGGGTGGTCGCCCCCGACCAGCGCGGGTACGCCCGCAGCTCCCAGCCCGAGGACGTGAACGCCTACTCCCTGCTGCACCTGGTCGGGGACGTGACGGCGCTGATCGGCGCGCTGGGCGAGGAGCGGGCCGTGGTGGTCGGGCACGACTGGGGCGCGCCGGTCGCCTGGGCCACTGCCGCGCTGCGGCCCGACCTGGTGCGCGGGGTGGCCGGACTGAGCGTGCCGCCGCTGCCCACCGGGCCGGGGCCGCTGCAGGCCGCCCGGGAGAACTTCGGCGAGGGCTTCTACCAGATCTACTTCCAGGAGCCGGGCCGCGCCGACGCCGAGTTGGCGGCCGACGTGCGGGCCAGCCTGCGTCGCGTCCTCTGCGGTGTCCAGCCCGACGGCGAGCCGCGGCCCTGGGTCGTCCCCGAGGGCCGCAAGCTGCTGGACACCCTTCCTGAGCCGGAGCGGCTGCCGGACTGGCTGACCGAGGCGGACCTCGACGCGTTCGCGGCCGACTACGCCCTGCACGGTGAGCGGGCCTTCACCGGGGGGCTCAACTGGTACCGCAACATCGACCGGAACCACGAGCTGATGACGGCGTTCGCCGGCCGGCGGATCGACGTGCCCGCGCTGTACGTGGCCGGTGAGCAGGACCTGGTGAACGCGATGATCGCGCCCGAGGTGTTGGCGTACCTGCTGACGGAGCTGACCCCCCGGCTGCACCGGCACGTCCGGCTGCCGGAGACGGGCCACTGGACGCAGCAGGAGCGCCCGGCCGAGGTGACCGAGGCGCTGCTCGACTTCCTGAAGTCCCTGGACTGAGCCGTCCCGGGCGCGTTCGGCGGCGGTCGCCGGACGCGCCCTACACCGGCAGCAGTCGGGCGATCAGCTCGCCGAGCCGGCGGGCGTTGCGGCAGGAGTGCATCTCCACGACGCCCGCGTACGCGAGCGCGGCGGAGTCGCCGGTCGGCCAGAGCGCGGGCGGTTCGGGGTTGAGCCAGAACACCCGCCGGGCCCGGCCGGCGATCCGGCGCAGCGCGTCCGGGTTCGGGTCACGGTGGTGGTTGCGGGCGTCGCCGAGGACCAGCACGCAGGTGCGCGGACCGACGGCGTCCAGGTGGCGGCCGGCGAACTCGCCGAGGGCGGAGCCGTAGTCGCTGTTGCCGTGGTAGCCCGTCACCTTGGCCTCGGTCAGGATCCGGGCGGCCAGCCGGGCCGGGTCGGCGCCGCCCTCCCGCAGCAGCTCCGTCACCTCGGCGGTGCGGTTGACGAAGGCGAACACCCGGACCTTGCTGAACTGCTCGCTCATCGCCCGCACCAGCAGCATCGTGAAGTCGGCGAAGCCCGACACCGAGCCGGACACGTCGCACAGCAGCACCAGCTCCGGCCGGGCCGGGCGGCGCAGCCGGTACGCGGGGCGCAGCGGCACCCCGCCGGTGCCGAGCGAGCGGCGCAGGGTGCGGCGCAGGTCGATCCGCCCGCGGGCGGCGCGGCGGCGCCGGGCGGCCAGCCGGGTGGCCAGCTTGCGGGCCAACGGGTGGACGGTGCGGCGCAGTTCGGCGAGCTGGTCGCGGCCGGCGTAGAGGAAGTCGATCCGGTCGGCGGTGGGGGCGACGGCGCGTTCGGCGATCCGCTCGGCGCCGCGCAGTTCGGCGACCCGGCGGCGGGCCTCGGTGGTGACCAGGGCGCGGAAGGCCTGGATGCGGCGGCGGATCTCATCGGCGAGGACGCGGTCGGCGACGTCGTCCGCTGCTGCGGCTGCCGTGACGTCGTCCGGGGCGGCTTCGCGGAGCGCGGCTTCGCGGAGCGCGGCGAGGATCCGGGCGAGCAGGGTCTCGGGGGAGAGCCGGCCGAGCGCCTGGTGGGCGGACCAGCCGTCCGAGCCGGGCGCGCCGCCGGTGCCGTACCGGCCGAAGGCCTCGACCACCTCGCCGGCCAGTCGGGCCTGGGCGGCCCGGTCGTCGGCGGCCAGGGCGGCGGCGAGGCGTTCGCGCAGCTGCTCGCGCAGCGGGTCGGGGCGGCCGTACCGCGGTGGCTCGGGGTCGGCCGGCACCGGCGGAGGGCCGCTGCGCAGCGCCTCGGGAGTGCCGAGGCCGAGCGGGAAGAACAGGTCGAAGGCGGCGTCGAAGACCGGCCGTTGGCCCTCCGAGCGGAGCAGGGCGGCGGCCAGTCCGGCCCGCATCTGCTCGCGGTCGGCGAAGCCGAGCACGTCCAGCACGGCGGCGGCGTCCACCGTCTCGGCGGGGCCGATCCGCAGGCCGTGCCCGCGCAGGGCGCGGACCAGGCCGGTCAGCCGGGCGGCGGGGTCGGCGGCCTGCGGCGCGGTCATGCGAGGGTGAGCTTCTGGGCGGCCTTCCGGACGTCGTCCTGGTGCTTGAGGATCACCCCGAGGGTGTCCCGGACCACCGCGTCGTCCAGGGTGTCCGCGCCGAGCGCGAGCAGGGTGCGGGCCCAGTCGATGGTCTCGGCGACGGACGGCGCCTTGCGCAGCTCCATCGCCCGCAGCGCGCCGACCACCCGGACCAGGGAGGCGGCCAGGGTGTCGTCCAGGCCGGGCACCTTGAGCCGGACGATCCGGCGCTCCAACTCGGCGTCGGGGTAGTCGAGGTGGAGGAAGAGGCAGCGGCGGCGCAGCGCCTCGGAGAGCTCACGGGTGGCGTTGGAGGTGAGCAGCACGAAGGGGCGGCGGCTCGCGGTGATGGTGCCGAGTTCGGGGACGGTCACCTGGAAGTCGCTGAGCACCTCCAGCAGCAGCGCCTCGACCTCGACGTCCGCCTTGTCCATCTCGTCGATCAGCAGGACGGTGGGGTCCTCGCCGCGGATGGCGGTCAGCAGTGGGCGGGTGAGCAGGAACTCCTCGCCGAAGATATCGGTGCGGGCCTGGTCCCAGCCCTCGTCCCGACCGGCGGTGATTCGCAGCAGCTGCTTGGCGTGGTTCCACTCGTACAGCGCGCGGGCCTCGTCGATGCCCTCGTAGCACTGCAGCCGGACCAGCCGGGCCCGGCCGAGTTCGGCCACCGCCTTGGCGAGTTCGGTCTTGCCGACCCCGGCGGGGCCTTCGACCAGGAGCGGCTTGCCGAGCCGGTCGGCGAGGAAGACGGTGGTGGCCACCGCGGTGGAGGCCAGGTAGCCGGTCGCGGCGAGTCGCTCGGCGGTGTCCGCCACCGATGCGAAGAAGCCCGTGCCGTCGCCGTTCCCGCTGCTGCCGCTGGCCATCTGCCCGCCCCGTTCCGGTTCGCCGTGTCCGTGCGCCGCCACCCTACCGGCCGGTCACTTCCTTGTCCCGGGTCGTCGGGCGGCACGGGCGGCCGTACGGGCGCGGTGCAGCGGTGCAGCGGTGCAGGGGGGCAGTGGTGAGGCGGTGCAGCGGCGCGCGGCGGGCCGGTGCCCGTCGTGCGCCGCCGCCGGGTGTCCCGGGGCCGGTGCGTCAGTTGACGTACAGGACCGGGCTGCCCGCGACCGAACTGTCGGTCACCGGGCCGTAGGTGGCGCTGAAGTAGCCGGTCGAGAAGCACAGGCCCGGTCCGGAGACCAGGGTGAACGGCTGGCCGGAGAACCCGATGGTGTTGCCGGTGTTCGAGGTGGTGCCGGCGATGCCGGTGCTGTTCTGGTAGACGCAGTTGACGCTGCCCAGGATGGTGTTGAGCACGACGGTGGTGCCCATCGCGCCGGCCGCGCCGGGGGTGAGCGAGACGGGGTTGCCGGGGGCGTCGCTGACCGTGTTGGTGAACGGCAGGTTGGTCACGGTGATGCTGCGCACGCCCGTGACGCCGAGGACGTTGGAGGTGCAGGAGCCGAAGGTCTGGGCGTTGAGCCGTTCGACCGCGCTGCCGGGGGCACTGGGGTTGGACGTGACGGTCGCGGAGAAGGAGGAGGCGGCGCACTTGATGCCGCTCGTCCCGGAGGCGCTGTTGTAGAAGGTGGCGTAGCTGCCGGAGGCCAGGTTCGCGGTGAGGGTGTCGCCGACGGAGACGGCCGGCCCGGAGGGGCTGCCGGTGGTCAGGACGGCGGTGTCGGCCGCCTGGGCCGGAGCCACGGCGGCGCCGGTGAGGGCGATGGCGGCGAGGGATGCGGCTGCGAGGGTGCGACGGATGCGCATGAGGGTGTGCCTCTCTCCGTCCGGGGACGGTGGGGGAATCCCGGCGTGCGGGTGTGGTGGTGTGCACGACGGGGGAGGTGATGGCGTACCGAGGGGCTCCGCGGACCGCGGGTACGGGCGGGCCCGGCGCCACGGGCCCGCCGGTGCGGTACGGCGGTGTTCGGGAACGGCGGTGCGCGGTACGACGGTTCGGTGCACAGCGGTACGAAGCTGCATCGGTGCGGACGCGCGGTGCTGTGGGGGTGCACGTCGGCGGCTGCCGCCGCCGCGGGCCCGGGGCCGTCGGAGTCCCTGGAGGCCGGCCGGTGGTGGCCTGCTCACCCACCGGTTGGAAACCTGGCAGTTTTGTAACCCCCGCGCTCCGTCAATGTCAATACAGTCCACAGGAGTTGGTGATGGATCCCAAGCACCTTCGGGCCGCCGAGGTGGTCCTGCTGCCGGGTGCCCGGACCGGCCGGGATCCGGCCAGGTCGATCAAGCCGGGCCCGCGCCGGCTGCCCGCCGGAGTGGTCGCCGCCACCCAGCGCGAACGCCTGCTGGACGGGCTGGTCCGCACGGTCGCCGAACGCGGATACCAGCACGCCACGGTGAGCGACATCTGCCGCGCGGCCGGTGTGACCAGGCCGGTCTTCTACGAGCTGTTCAGCGGCAAGGAGGACGCCTTCCTGGCCGCGCACCGGTACGGCACCGGGGTGGTGCTCCGGCGGATGGCGGCGGCGTTCGCGGCCGAATCCGACTGGTGCGCCGGGATCCGCCGGGCGCTCGACGCCATGCTGCAACTGCTGGCCGGAACACCGTCGTTCGCATCCATGGCGGTGATCGAGATCGAGGCGGTCGGTCCGGCGGGGCGTTGTGAGCGGGACCAACTCCTCAACCGGTTCCGGGCGTTCTTTGCGGAGGTTCCTCAACTGCCGGGCGGCGTCGAGGTGGAGGAGATGGTGGACGCCGTGGTGGGCGGCGTCTACAGCGCGCTCTACCGGCGGATCTCCTCCGGCCGTACCGACCGGCTTCCGGAGCTCCTGCCGGTGCTGAGCATGTTCTGCCTGGCGCCGTTCCTCGGTCCGGCGGAGGCGGCCCGGCGGCTCGGAGCCGGGATTCGTGAAGATCCTTCGTGCACCTCTATTGACCGGGCCAATACCGGGCAGTAGCTTCCCAGTTACTCATCGCGCTCCGACCGGTCCCGCCCCGCTGCCGAGGGGCGGACGGATCCGGCCGGGGACGCCCGACGCTGTCCGCGCCAGGGCAACGTGCCAGTGCCTGCACACCCATCCACCCACAGGGAGCACACATGGCCATGTCCGAGGACGCCGCCGCCGCGGCGGAAACCCCGCAACCGCCGACCGGGTCGAGAAGAGGCCGGGTACGGCTGAAGCGCTCCGCCCTGATGGCCGTCCCGGCCATCGTGGCCGGGGGCGTCCTGATGACCCTCACCGCTCAGGGCGTGCTCGCCGCCCAGTTCTCCATCTCCGGCATGCCGTTCACGATCACCGCGGACAAGCTCGACGGACAGGGCTTCGCGCAGTTCGGTGCCCTGGACTCGATGATCCCCGACAGCCCCAACGCGGGCTCCACCGGCGGCCAGGTGCTGGTCGCGGTGTCGGCGATCAAGCAGGCCCAGATCACCAACCTGTGCCAGAGCGTCGACCTCGGCGGCATCAACCTGGTGATCCACGCCGGCGACGGCGGCACCCCCGTGTCGGCCACCGACCTCACCACCGACTCCGACCTGCTGTCCGGCGACGCGGAGTTCAACAACATCGAGATCGGCGGCGACGCCAGCACGTACACCAAGGCCGGCCCGGCCGGCAAGGGCAACCCGGGCGTCTTCGGCCAGCAGGCCGACACCGTCCAGTTGACCCACCTCAAGCAGCACAACTACGCGAGCACCGCCGCCGGGTTCAAACTGCCCAACCTGCGGCTCAGCTTCAGCTCCACGGGCTGCTGAGCATGGCGGGGTCCGTACCGGAGCCGACCGGAACCGGCGAGGGCGGCGTGCCGCGGACGGAGGGGGTGGCGGCCGAGGGGACGGCCGCCGCGCCTGCCGCGGGCACGCCCCCGCCCGCCGCTCCGGCAGCCGTCGCCCCGGCCCCGGCCCCGCCCGCCGCGGGCCCGGTCCGGCGCGACTGGCGGGGCAGACGGCCGTTCTGGGGCGGGCTGCTGGTGACGCTCGGCGGCGCCGAGATCCTGTTCACGCTCTGGGCCCCGCTGCCAGTCCTCCTGCACATCGGGATGGCGGGACTGTCGGGGTACCTGGTCCCGGTGGTGATGGTGCTGTGCGGCCTGCTGATCCTGTTCAACCCGGGGCAGCGGCTGTTCTACTCCATCCTCGCGGTGCTCGCCTCGCTGGCCAGCTGGGTGACCTCCAACCTGGGCGGCTTCCTGATGGGGATGCTGCTGGGCGTGGTGGGTGCCTGCCTGACCTTCGGCTGGCTGCCCGACCAGCCGCTGCGCCGCGGGCGCCGGCGGCGGGAGGACCGGCGCGCGCAACGCCGGGCGGCGGCGGGGGTCTGACGGTCCGAGCCGCGACCGGGTGATCAGCGGCCGGAGCCCGTCGGCCGGGGATGAAACGGCGGCGCCCCGCGCCCTGGTGATGGGAGAGCACCAGGGCGCGGGGCGGTCCGTCCGGCGGCCGGGCGGGCGGCCGGTCCGGCGGTCGGTCGGTCAGATGGTCGAGGCGTCGATCACGAAGCGGAACCGGACGTCGCCGTCCACCAGCCGCCGGAAGGCCTCGTTGATCTGGTCGGCCCGGATCAGCTCGATCTCCGCCGCGATCCCGTGCTCGCCGCAGAAGTCCAGCATCTCCTGGGTCTCCGGCAGTCCGCCGATCATCGAACCGGCCAGCGAACGGCGGCCGGCGGCCAGCGGGAACGGGTGCAGCGTGACCGGCTTCTCCGGCATGCCGACCTGCACCAGGGTGCCGTCGGTGCGCAGCAGGCCGATGTAGGCGCTCAGGTCGAGGTCGGCGGAGACGGTGTTGACGATCAGGTCGAAGCTGCCCGCCAGCTCCGTGAAGGTCGCCGGGTCGGAGGTGGCCCGGTAGTCGTCGGCGCCGAGCTTGAGGCCGTCCTCGCGCTTGCGCAGCGACTGGCTGAGCACGGTGACCTCCGCGCCCATCGCGTGGGCGAGCTTCACGCCCATGTGGCCGAGGCCGCCGAGGCCCACGATCGCCACCTTCTTGCCAGGGCCGGCACCCCAGTGCGCCAGCGGCGAGTACAGCGTGATGCCCGCGCACAGCAGCGGCGCGGCGGCGTCCAGCGGCAGGCTGTCGGGGATGCCCAGCGCGTACGCCTCGTCCACCACCAGCTCCGCCGAGTAGCCGCCGTAGGTCGGCAGCCCGTCCTTGCCCATGCCGTTGTAGGTGAGGACGGCCCCGCCGGCGCAGTACTGCTGGAGGCCGGCCTTGCAGTTGTCGCACTCCCGACAGCTGTCGACGAAGCAGCCGACCCCGACCCGGTCTCCGACCTTCCAGCGGGTCACGCCCGAGCCGATCTCGCTGACCACGCCGGCGATCTCGTGGCCCGGGACCATCGGGAAGATCCCGGTGCCCCAGTCCTCGCCCACCTGGTGGAGGTCCGAGTGGCAGATGCCGGAGTACTTGATGTCGATCACGATGTCGTGCTCGCCGACGGCCCGGCGGGTGATGGTGGTCTTCGCCAGCGGGGCGTCCGGCCGCTGCGCCGCGTAGGCGGCGACGGTGCGGGTGGCGGTGCCCCGGGTGTTCTCGTTCGTCTCGTTGGCCATGACCCCAGCCTGCGGCGGCGCCGGAAGGCCAACCAGACCAGAGATCGTCGTACGAAGCCGGGTCGTACGAAGACCGCGCGTACGAAGACCGCGCGTACGAAGACGGCGCGTACGAAGCCCCTACGTACGAAGCCCGCGCGTACGACGGCGGAACGTACGACCGGCGAACGTACGCCTGGCAGTGTCACCCTCCCGCGCGCCCGGGCGCACCGGATCGCCCGCATACTGCAGTCATGGACCAGCGCACCGAACTCAGCGAGTTCCTCCGCTCCCGCCGCGCCCGGCTGCGGCCCGAGGACGTGGGCCTTCCGGACACCACCACCCGCCGACGGGTGCCCGGACTGCGCCGCGAGGAGCTGGCCCAGCTGGCCGGAGTCAGCACCGCCTACTACACCCGGCTCGAGCAGGGCCACGGGGAGAACGTGTCCGCCGCCGTCCTGGACGCCATCGCCCGGGTGCTGCGGCTCAGCCCCGCCGAGCGCGACCACCTCGGCCGGCTCACCAAGCCCGCCCGCCGCCGGGCCGGCCGGGCCGGGGCGCGCTCCCAGCGGGTCCGCCCCGCGCTGCAACAGCTGCTGGACGCGATGGAGGGCGTGCCCGCGTACGTGCTCGGGCGGCGGCTCGACGTCATCGCCTGGAACCGGCTCGGCACCGCCTTGCTCGGCGACTTCGCCGCCATGGCGCCCGAGCAGCGCAACATGGCCTGGCACGTCTTCCTCGACCCGGCCGCCCGCGAGCTCTACGAGGACTGGGAGACCAAGGCCACCGACGTGGTCGGCATCCTGCGCCTGGACGCCGGGCGCGACCCGGACGACCCCAGGCTCGCCTCGCTGATCGGCGAACTCTCCGTCAAGAGCGACGACTTCCGCCGCCTGTGGGCCACCCACCAGATCCAGGACAAGGGCCACGGCACCAAGCACCTCCACCACCCGGTGGTCGGCCGGCTCACCCTGCAGTACGAGACGCTGCGCCCGGCCGGGGACGGCGACCAGGTGCTGGTCACCTACCACGCCGAGCCGGGCTCCCCCTCCGCCGAGTCCCTCCGGCTGCTGGCGAGTTGGGCCGCCACCGAGCGGCGGGCGGAGTCCGGGGACGCACCCGAGCGGACGGCCGACCAGAGCCGGTAGGTCCGTCGGGGGGAGGGCCGATGGTCCCGGGTCCGCCCGGGGCGATCGGCCCTTCCGAGCGCCGGCGGGCGGCAGTTGACTGGGCAGCGTCATGGACCACACCAGCAGCAGGACCACCGCCGAGTGCGACCGGCTGATCGCCCGCCACCACGCGATGCGACTGCGGCGCCGACTCCTCACGCCCGGCCCGCCGCCGACGCGCCCCGACCTCGCCGTCCTCCGGGTGCGCACCGCGGAGCCCTACCCCTACCGCGCCGGGCAGTACGGCACCGTCGAACACCCGGCGCTGCCGCACAGCTGGCGGCAGTGCCCGATGAGCCACGCACCTTGCGGCGACGGCGAGTTGGAGTTCCACGTCCGCCGCACCCGCCCCGACGGCGTCAGCACGGCCCTGGTGGACCGCACTGCCGTCGGCGACCGGCTGCGCCTCGGCCCGCCGCGCGCCGGCCTGCTGCCGAGGAGGACGCCCGCGAGCACCACGCCGGGTGATCGAGCCCGCCGGACGCTCCTGCCGTGCCGCCGCGCGGCCTCGACCTACCGGCCGGTATCGTCAGGGGCTCGGAACGGGTGGTCACCCGCCGCGAGGCGGGCGGAGCAGAGGGAACGGGTCAGGGCGGATGGAGTTTCGGGAAGACATCCTGGGTGCCCCCTACGAGGCGGCCGAGCTGGAGCTGCGGCCGGACACCGAAGGGGCGGTCTGCGCGACGCTGGTCCGCCGGGCGGTACCGGGGACGGACCGGGCGGTCCTCTACATCCACGGGTACAACGACTACTTCTTCCAGACCAATCTGGCCGACCACTACGCGGCCCTCGGCTTCTCCTTCTACGCCCTCGACCTGCGCAAGTACGGTCGCTCGCTGCGGACCCACCAGTCGCCGAACTTCGTCCGCGACCTCGCCGAGTACGACGAGGAGATCGACGAGGCGGTACGGATCATCCGGGAGGTGGACGGGCACCGGCAGCTGCTGGTGAACGGCCACTCGACCGGCGGGCTGGTGGCCGCGCTGTGGGCGGGGCGCCGGGCCGGGCGGGGTCTGGTGGACGGGCTGTTCCTGAACAGCCCGTTCCTGTCGATGCCGACCGGGCCGGCCGTCCGTGCCGCCGGCGGCCCGGTGGTGACGGCCCTCGGGCGGCTGGCACCGACCCGGATCCTGCCGTCCGCGCTGAACCCGCACTACACCCACAGCCTCCACAAGGACCACCGGGGCGAATGGGACTTCGACCTCACCCTCAAGCGCGCCGAGGGCTTCCCGCTGTTCGCGGGCTGGCTGTCGGCGATCCACCAGGGCCACCGGCGGCTGCGGCACGGGCTGGGAATCGACGTACCGGTGCTGCTGATGGCCTCGACGAAGTCCATCGCCACCACCAAGTGGCACACCGCCCTGCACCACGCCGACGCCGTGCTGCGCGCCGACGACATCGCCGCCCAGGGGCCGAAGCTCGGCCGGCACGTCACCATCGTGCGGATCGAGGGCGGCATGCACGACCTGGTGCTCTCCGGCGAGGAGGCTCGCACCCAGGTGTTCGCCGAGCTGGACCGCTGGCTGGCCGCGTACCTGGACGTCCGGCCGGTGGGGGAGACCGCGTGACGCAGGAGCCGGTGCCGGTCGGGCGGCGGACCGACCTCGGCTTCGCGAAGCTGATGCCGGACCTCGACCGGGACGGCGGCTGGCTGCTGACGCTCGACGGCACCCCGCAGTCGTACGTCGACCTCGCCGACCCCACCCACCTCGAGTTCGAGTACACCCGCCGCCTCGGCCACCTCGCCGACACCCTCGCCCCGGCCGGGCAGCCGCTGGACGTGCTGCACCTCGGCGGCGGCGCGCTGACGCTGCCGCGCTACCTGGCCGCCACCCGGCCGGGCTCCCGGCAGCGGGTGGTGGAGGTGGACGGGCCGCTGCTCGACCTGGTCGCCGAGCACCTGCCCTGGCAGGGCCCCGGGGCGGACATCTCCGCGTCGGTGGGCGACGCCCGGGAGGCACTGGCCGCGATCCCGGCGGACAGCCAGGACCTGGTGATCGCGGACGTCTTCCACGGCTCCCGCACCCCGGCCCACCTCACCTCGGTGGAGTTCCTGCGGCTGGCCGCGACCGCGCTCCGCGAGGGCGGCTGCTACGCCGCCAACCTGGCGGACGGCCCGCCGCTCTCCTTCGCCAGGGCGCAGGCGGCGACGGTGCGGGTGGTGTTCCCGTACGTCTGCCTGGTGGCGGAGGCCCCGGTGCTGCGCGGGCGCCGGTACGGCAACGTCCTGCTGGCCGGCTCGACGGCGCCGCTGCCGGTCACGGAGCTGAGCCGGCTGCTGGCGGGGGACGTGTTCCCGGCCCGGCTCACGGCGGGCGAGGACCTGGCCGCGCTGGTCGGCCGGACCGAGCCGGTCACAGACGCCGACGCCACCGACTCCCCGCCTCCGCCGGACGGCGCCTTCAGCGTCGGCTGAAGCGGCGGGTTGAAGCGGCGGGTTGAAGCGAGTGGTCCAAGCGGCGGGGCCGAAGCGTCGGCCGAGCCGCGCGTCGCCCCGGTGACCGTCGGGCTCGGGGTGTCAGAATCGGCGGGTTCATGCCGGGGCTATCCACGAAGGAGTCTGTATGAGCGGCGGCGGCGAACGGCCCGAGCTGGACCAGGTGCCGGAGACGGCGCTGTGGACGCTGTGGCACCGGGCGCTGGAGGCGCGCCGGCCGGACACCGTCCTGCCCGACCCGAAGGCGGTCGAACTGGTCGACCGGATCGACTTCCCCTTCGCCGAGCGGTTCGGCACCAGCGCCACCCAGGGCCAGCTCCAGGCCCTGCGCGCCGCCTGTTTCGACCGCGAGGTGGAGGACTTCCTGGCCCGGGAGCCGCGCGGCACCGTGGTCTGCCTCGGGGACGGCCTGGAGACCCAGTACTGGCGGGTCGACAACGGGCGGGCCCACTGGCTGAGCGTGGACCTGCCCGACTCGGTGGCGCTGCGCGAGGAACTGCTGCCGCCCGGCCCGCGCCAGCGCTACCTGGCGGCCGACGCCACCGAACTGGGCTGGGCCGACGAGGTGGACCGCACCCGAGAGGTGCTGATCATTGCCCAGGGCCTGCTGATGTACCTGCCGCCGGCCCGGGTGAAGGCCCTGATCGCCGCCTGTGCGGAACGGTTCCCGGGAGGTTCGCTCGTGCTGGACACCGTGCCGCGCTGGTTCAGCCGGCTCACCCTGGACGGAAAGGTGCGCTTCCACGGCTACCAGGCGCCGCCGATGCCGTGGGCGATGGACGCCGGTGAGCGGGACAAGCTCCGCACCGCCGGCCCGGCGGTGACGTCCGTGCGCGACGTCCGGCCCACCGGCGGACGCGGCCTCGTCGGCGCCCTGCTGCCGCTCGCCCTGACCATCCCGCCGGTGGCCACCTGCCGTCCCTCCGTCACCGCCCTGACCTTCGCCGAGCGCTCCGAGCAGCCTCAGCCGCAGCCATAGCCGGGCCGCCGGCGGGGTTCCGCGCGCCACCACCGCCCGGCGTCGGATCGAATGGATCAAGCAGAGCCCGCCCGTCGCCGCCCCGCGTTTTACCGAATCTTGAAGAAACGCTGGTCGGCCATGCAACCATGGGCGCGGGGCGCACGTCGTAACCAGCGGTGATCGGCCGGGGGGACAGGCCGCCCGGCACGTTAGGCTGCGCCTCCGGGGACCCGGGGGGACTCGGGGGAGCGGCCTGGTGCCGCCATCGGACAACTGCCGGGGCGGCAGCCGGCTCCAGCACGAACCGGCGCCCGTTCCGACCTGCCACGGAGGTACTGGCCTTGCACATCGACGCCTGGATCGAGAGCGTCCCGCCCACGGCGGTGTACGCCCTCATCGGCCTGATCATCGGCATCGAGTCCCTGGGCATCCCGCTGCCCGGTGAGATCGCCCTGGTCACGGCGTCCCTGATGGCGGTCAAGGGCGTGGTGAGCCCCTGGGGGATCGCGGCCTGCGCGATCGCGGGCGCGATCATCGGCGACTCGATCGGCTACTCGATCGGCCGCAAGGGGGGCAAGCCGCTCTTCGAGAAGCTGGGCCGCAAGTTCCCCAAGCACTTCGGGCCCTCGCACCTGGCGACCGCCGAGCGCTCCTTCCAGAAGTGGGGCATGTGGGCGGTCTTCTTCGGCCGCTTCATCGCGCTGCTGCGCATCTTCGCCGGTCCGCTGGCGGGCGCACTGAAGATGCCGTACTGGAAGTTCCTGATCGCCAACGTGCTGGGCGGCGTCATCTGGGCCGGTGGCACGACGCTGCTGGTCTTCAAGGTGGGCAAGGCGATCGAGCCGTGGCTGTCCCGGTTCTCCTGGGCGGGCCTGGCCGCGGCCGTCGTGGTCGGCGCCACCTCGGCCTGGCTGATGAAGCGTCGCGCGGCGAAGACCCACGCCAGGATCGAGGCGGAGGAGGCGGAGGAGGCGGCCGAGGCCGCCCGGACCCCCGAGGCCGCAGGGACCGCCGGGGCCGTGAAGACTCCTGTCGCCGAGTAACGGTAGGTAGCGGTACCGCGGCACGGCGTTGTCGGGCCCCCGGAGTAGCATCGGCTCGAACCTGCCGGTCTTGCACCTCTGGAGGGCCCGATGACGCAGCCGAAGCAGCCGACGCAGCAGTCCACGTGGGACGCCGTGGACGCCTACTTCTCCGAGCAGTTGGTCGGGCACGACCCGGCACTGGAGGCCGCGACCGCCGCCGCCGACGCGGCCGGTCTCCCCAGGATCGCCGTGGCCCCCAACCAGGGCAAGCTGCTCCACCTGCTGGCGCTCACCCAGGGCGCGCGCCGGATTCTGGAGGTCGGCACGCTCGGCGGCTACAGCGCCATCTGGCTGGCCCGGGCGCTGCCGGCGGACGGCACGCTGATCTCCCTGGAACTCGACCCCAAGCACGCCGAGGTGGCGCGCGGGAATCTGGCCCGGGCCGGCCTGGACAAGGTCGCCGAGGTCCGTCAGGGCCGGGCCGCCGACTCGCTGGCCGCGCTGGTGGAGCAGGGCGAGGAGCCCTTCGACCTGGTCTTCATCGACGCCGACAAGCCGAGCAACCCCGAGTACTTCCGCCGGGCGCTCCAGCTGACCCGCCCCGGCTCGCTGATCATCGTCGACAACGTGGTGCGCGGCGGCGCGATCGCCGATGCGGACAGCACCGACCCGGCGATCGTGGCCACCCGCGCCCTGCACGAGCTGATCGCGGCCGAGCCGAGGGTCACCGCGACCTCGGTACAGACGGTCGGCAGCAAGGGCTACGACGGCTTCACGCTGGCCCGCGTGCAGGGCTGAACCGGGGAAAGCGCCACACCGCGACACCGCGACAAGCCGAACAAGAACGAGCCGAACAAGAACGGACGGAGACATCGTGCGGATCGGACTGCTGGGCACCGGCCCCTGGGCGGAGCGGGTGCACGCACCCGCCCTGGCGGAGCACCCCGGGCTGGAGTTCACCGGTGTCTGGGGCCGCCGGGCGGAGGCGGCCGAGGCGCTGGGCGCGGCGCACGGCGTGCCCGGGTACGCCGACCTCGACCGGCTGCTCGCCGAGGTGGACGCCGTCTCCATCGCACTGCCCCCGTCCGTCCAGGCCGGCCTGGCGGTGCGGGCCGCCGAGGCCGGTTGCCACCTGCTGCTGGACAAGCCGGTCGCGTTCACCGTGCCGGACGCCCGCGCGGTGGCCGAGGCGGTGCGGGAGCACAAGGTCGCCTCGGTGGTGTTCTTCACGGTGCGCTTCGGCGGTGAGCAGATCCCGTGGATCGAGCGCCACGCCGAGCTGGGCGGCTGGTTCACCGGCCGCTCGGACTGGCTCGGCTCGGTGTTCGCTCCCGGCAGCACCAGCCCGTACGCGGACTCGCCGTGGCGCCGGGAGAAGGGCTCGCTGTGGGACGTCGGCCCGCACGCGCTGTCCGTGCTGCTGCCGGTGCTGGGCGAGGCGACGGAGGTGACGGCGGTCGCCGGGCCGCTGGACACCGTGCACCTGGTGCTGCGGCACGCCGGCGGCGCGTCCAGCACCCTCGCGCTCAGCCTGACCGCCCCGAGGGCGGGCGGCGGCGTCGCGATGGAGCTGCGCGGCGAGCACGGCGTGGCGCAGCTGCCCGAGCGCGGCGAGAGCCCGACGACCGCCCTGCACCGCGCCCTGGACGCCCTGCTGTCCTCGGCCGCCACCGGCGAGCCCCACCCCTGCGGCGCGGACTTCGGGCTGCGCGTGGTGGAGGTCCTGGCCGCCGCGGAACGCTCGCTGGCCGGTGGCGGCCCGGTGGCGGTCTGAGCCCGCCGTGGGAAGGCGACCGGGCGGTGGCCGGCCGGCGGCGGTGGCCAGGCCGGTCAGGCTGCCGGCAGTTCGGGCCCCGCGTCCGGTCGGCGGTCGGTGGGCCGGGCCGGCGGGATGACCGGGGCGTGGAAGTCGCGCGGGCCGGTCCACAGGGCGGGGACGGCGTCGCTGCGGCGGGCCAGTTCGTAGGCCAATGACTCGTAGTTGACCCGCCAGCCGTGGAAGTGCTTCCAGGCGTCCTCGACCGGGCGTTCGCGGGGGAAGCCGGCGGCGGTGATCATGGCGACGGCGGCCAGGTACTCGGCGTAGCTGAGGCGGATCGGGGTGGCCGGGTCCGGGTCGGCGTCGAAGTGGACGTGCAGGGACCGGCCGATGTCGCGCATGGCCGTGAAGCCGGCCCGGAGCACCAGGCGGGCCTCGGCGGGGGCCGAGCGCGGGCAGAGGGCGAGGTGGAGGGCGGCGGCGTCCATCACCGCGATCAGGCCGACCACCCAGCTGCGGTTGGGCTGCGGGGAGCGGAAGGACAGCAGCACCGGGTAGTTGGAGTGGCTCTCGCCGATGTCGGCGGCCAGCCGCTCCCAGTCCCGGTAGAGCTGGGGCAGGGCCGTCTCGGTGTCCACCAGGGATTGCCGGGCCAGCAGTTCCGGGCCCCAGGCGGGTTCGCCGGCCCGGGACTGCAGGAGCGTCACCTCGGTCTCGCGGCGCTGGTAGGCGGCGTAGAGGGTGGGCAGGTAGGCGATCTGCAGAGCGATCACCAGCGGGCCGCTGGCGGCGGCCATGAAGTCGATCGCGGACAGCTGCAGCCGCTCGCCGCTGGCGTAGCCGAGGGTGAAGAGGCTGGATCCGGCCTCGCGGATGGACGTCGACCAGCTGAGTCCGGACGTGCCGTGCAGCAGCAGGGTATAGGCGATCAGCATCCCGCTGAGCCACACCCCGAGCATGCCGAGCAGCACCAGCGGTGCCAGCCAGGTCAGGGCGCGGTCCTGCGCCCGGTAGGTGCCGAACGGCGCGGCCCAGACGCGCAGCGCGGTGCGCAGCACCCGCCAGAGCCGGTGCACCAGCGCCGAGTAGAGCCCGCGGGGGACGACCAGGGTGCGCAGGATGCTGCCGACGACCACCAGCAGGACGAACGCGCCGATCAGCGTGTGGATCAACCTCATGGACGCCATTCTGGCGGTCGCGGGCAGTGGTGGTGCGGCCGGGCGCCTCCGACGGCGGCGCGGCGTTCGCCGGGCGTACCGCCGTCGCACGGCCGGCACCCGTCCGGCGCAGTCCCGGTATGACCATGATCATACCGGTCGGTGGCCGTCCGGTCGCGGCCCTCAACGCATCTGACTGGTCGAGGGATCTGTCCCACCAGCGAATCGGAGAGCGGTCTGTGCGTGCGCACCAGGGCAGCAACGGCGGGGACAAGGGCGTGGGCGAGGGCGAGGGGCGCCGGCGTCGGCGGCCGTGGCGGTGGATGGACTTCCCGCGCAGGGGCCGGCGCGGGTTCCGCCGCTGGCTCCCGTCCTGGCGGCAGATGCTCCTGCTGTGCGGCGCGGGGGCGCCGGTGCTGACGGGGCTGGCGGCCTGGCTCTACGCGACCACCGAGGTGCCGGAGGACCTGAACGCCTTCGCCACCCAGCAGAACAACGTCTACTTCTGGGCGGACGGCACCGAAATGGCCCGGATCGGTGAGACCAACCGCCAGGAGGTGCCGCTCGACCGGGTACCGGAACCGGTGCAGTGGGCGGTGCTGTCCGCCGAGAACGCGACCTTCTACTCGGATCCGGGGATCTCCCTCAAGGGCATCGGCCGGGCGGTCTACACGATGGTCTCGGGCGGTGACACCCAGGGCGGCTCGACCATCACCCAGCAGTACGTCAAGAACGCCTATCTGAACCAGCGGCAGGACTACTCGCGCAAGCTCCGCGAGGCCGTCATCGCGATCAAGCTGGGCCAGCGGATGAGCAAACGGGACATCCTGGCGGGCCATCTGAACACCAGTTGGTTCGGGCGCGGCAGCTACGGCATCGAGCGGGCCTCGGCGGCCTACTACGGCAAGGACGTCTCGCAGCTGAATCCGAGTGAACGGGCGCTCCTGGCTGCCCTGTTGAAGGGGGCCGGGCAGTACGACCCGGCGCTCGGCGCGGAGAACCACCGGCGGGCCGAGGAGCGCGGCTGGCGACGGCGGTCACGGTGTTCCGGGCGGACCTGAAGGACATGAAGCTGCTCTCGCTGGAGGGCCTCGGCGGCGCCGCCCCGGACACCCCGGACTCCGAGTTGCCGACCAGGATCTGGACCTCGTTCATGAAGGCGGCCGGTTAGAACCCGGTCGGCCCGTCAGTTACCAGCCGCCCGGTCCGGCAGCCACGGCCCCAGCTTCTCCGGGTTGCGGACCGCCCAGATCCGGACGACACGGCCCTCGGCGACCTCGAACGAGGCCACCGTCATGACGACCCCGTCGCGCTCGGCCACCAGGCCGGGCACGCCGTTGACCGACCGCTCGACGAGTTCCAGCCCCGGGGCCCGGTCGGCGATGGCCACCATGTACTGGGCGATGCGCGCGCCGCCCTCGACCGGGCGCAGCGCGGCGCCGACCATGCCGCCGCCGTCGGCGGTCATCACGGCGGCCGGGTCGAGGACGGCGACGAGGGCCGCGATGTCCTTGTTCTCCCAGGCCACCTTGACGCGTCGGACGGTCTCGGCCTGCCCGGCCGCCGTCGGCGGGACGGGCGCCGGACCCACCCGCCGCCGGGCGGCGGCCCGCTCCGCCCGGTCTGGGAGGCCTCCGGCTTCCTGGCGCTCGCCTCCGTCCAGATCGTGCTGGGCATCGCGCACGTGCCGGCGGTCCACCTTCCGCTGGGCGTCCTGATGTTCGGCCTGAGCGTGCTGGCCCTGGCGCGCCGCACCGACTGAGCCCGTCGGCGATCGGATATTCGGGTGTCGCCGACCAGTTCGCGGCTGATAGCGTCCGCGGCGTGGCAAAGCTGAACCAGATCATCGCCGTCGAAAAGGGCGTCAAGTCCAAGTTCTTCCAGGAGCTGACGCAGGCCCACCAGGACCTGCAGAAGCCCGCGCTCCTGGCCGGGATCTCCCGCACGTACCAGCCCAAGGACGAGGAGGGCGAGCAGCTGCCGCCGGAGTCGACCCGGGTGCAGCTGAAGGCCGAGGACATCCTGCGGTCCACCGCGAGCACCCTCACCCGGCTCTTCGACGTGACGGCCACCAAGGACTGGGCCAACGTCGACGCCCGCGCCGACGTGGTGGTGGACGGCCAGGTGCTCCTGGCCCAGGTGCCGGTGCCGTACCTGCTCTTCCTGGAGAAGCAGCTCACCGACCTGTTCACCTTCGTGCGGAAGCTCCCGGTGCTGGACGCCTCCGAGTCGTGGAACCTGGACCCGTCCACCGACGCGTGGAAGACGGAGCCGGTGCGCACCATCCGCACGAAGAAGGTGCCGCGCAACCACGTCAAGGCCGAGGCGACCGAGAAGCACCCGGCCCAGGTCGAGGTCTACTACGAGGACGTGCCGGTCGGCTACTGGACCACGGTCAAGTTCTCCGGCGCGCTGCCCGCCCGCCGGGTGAACGAGCTCGCCGAGCGGGTGGAGAAGCTCCAGCAGGCGGTCAAGTTCGCCCGCGAGGAGGCGAACTCGGTGGAGGTCTCCGACCAGCGGGTGGGCGACGCCGTCTTCGGCTACCTGTTCCGGTAGCCTCATGATCGCCCGCCCGGGGAGCCGGGCGGGTGCACCGGGCGTGCCAGGGCCCTGCTGCGGGAGACCGGGCGGGGGCGCTGTGCGCGCGGTGCGAAAAGCTGACACTGATGTTGAAGCTGACCAGGGGTCACAGTGGAGGTTCGAATCCTCCCCCCGGCATTCCCGGCCGGGGTAGCCCAAACCCGGCAGAGGCAGGCCCCCTGAATCTCAGACTCTCGCTCCAGTCTCAGCATTCGCCGCCGAACACCGGATCGACCGGGTGCGGACGAACATCGACGAATGCGGGTTCAAGTCCCGTCTGTGCCGCTCCGTGGCACGGTAGTTCAAAGGCAGAACGCGTCGGTTTCAAGCTGATCCGCAGCCCTTAAACGTGCCGGTGTGCGCAATTGGGCGGCACACAGGGGCCCGGGAGCAGGCTACGCTCCCGGGCCCTCACAGCTCACTCGTCGCTCGTGTCACTCCTCGCTCATGCGCTGCTCACTCCTCGTCGAGGAACTCGTGGTTCTGGCGGCGGTAGGGCGCCGAGATGCCGGCCAGGCGGTTCGGCGGCCAGAAGTCGGAGCGCTCGCTGAGTGACAACTCGCCGTCCTGGCGCACCATCCAGACGTCCTCGTAGTCGAGGTGCAGCACCGCGTCGCCGGGCACCCGCGCCAGCAGGCCGTCGGCGAGGCGGGTCATGTCGTCCTGCTGGCCGGAGACGTCGGCGTCCTTGCCCATCCGGAAGACGACCGAGACGGTCGGGGTGAAGACCCGGCCGCCGATCTCCGGATCCCCCCACGGGGTGGGCTTGCGCGCGGCCACGCGCAGCCAGGTGCCGTACACCGTGAGCACGCCGTCGTCGAGCAGCGCGTCGGCGGTCGCGGAGTCGTCGACCAGCCGCAGGGACCGGGCGACGTCGGTGAGCGTCTGCGCGACCTGGGCCGGGGACCACGGGGTCACCAGTTCGAGGCTGTAGGAGATTGCCATGTCCGTCTTTCTGTTCTGCTACGGGTAGAGGGAGACCACGTTGCCCGACTTGTCGATCACGGTGACCTCCTTCAGCCCCTCGATCGGCCAGTCGTTCAGCTGCTTGCGCATGGCGCCCACGTCGACGTCGCTGTCGGACAGGTTCAGGACGATGCGGTCCGCCTGCCCTTCGTCGACCTTCTTCTGGATGCCGGTGGCGATGGAGCGGGGGTTCTTCGCGGTCGGCGCGTAGCAGTCCATCACCTCGCCCTCGACGCGGTAGTCGGGGTTCTTGGTCGTGCCGGGAACGTCGGGGTTCTGCTCGACCTTGTAACCGTTCTTCGCGAGGATGTCGGCCGACTCGTTCTCCCGGGTGAACGCCCGCCTGGTCGTGTCGTCCGCGTTCTTGGGGATGTTGGTGACCCGACCCTCGGGACTGGCGTTGGGGTCGGCCGGCCGGGAGGGCTGGGTCCGCATGTCCGGGGTGCTGCTTCCGCCGCCCCCGCCGTTGCCCTCCATCTGGACCCGGTCGGGTCCCATCGCGTCCTGGGCGATGTTGGCCGCGCCGATACCGGCCATCCCGAGGCCGGTGACGATGAGGCCGGCCGAGGCGACGTTGACGGGGATGCCGACGGCCGCACCGACGACGGTCAGGTCCAGGCCGACGCCCAGGATCTCGCCACCGGCGCCGAGCGTCGCGAGGCCGAGGCCGCCCGCGATCTCCAGCACCGAGCCGGGGTCGTGGACCATCGCGTTGCCGACGGACTCCAGGTCGGCGAGGGCGGTCTTGCCCATGTCCTCCAGGAAGTCCCCGGCGTCGGAGAAGAAATCACCCACCTTGTCCAGCCAGCCCGGCTCCTCCGGGGCCTTGTCACGGCCCTTGGCGACCGCGTCGGCCGCCGTGTCGCCCGCGCTCTTGAGCTGGGTCCGCGCGTTGCTCAGGGTATTCTCGGCGGTCGTCCTGGTGGTGTCGCCGGGATCGGTGAACGGCAGCTTGTGGCCTTCGCTCTTCTCCTGGGCCTCGTGCTCGGTCTTGGCCTTGTCCGTCGCGGCCTGGGCTTCGCCCCACTGCCGGATGGCGTCCCTGGCCTGCCCTTGCGCCCACTCCAGCGTCGACTTGTAGGTGGTCAGCGCGGTGGCGGCGTCGTGGAAGCAGTCGCCTGCCTCCAGCCACTTCTGCGGCTCGCCCTTGAAGGCGGCCCGGAACGCGTCGCCGGCCTGTCCCGTCCACCCGTCGGTGGTGTCGATCCGCTTGAGCCCCTCACCGGTGGAGTGCAGGGTGTCGCCGTAGCTCTTCAGCCACGCGGCGGTCGACCCGACCGCCTCCGGGTCGCCCGGTATGAGTTCCTTCGGGTCGGAGGTCTCCCCGAGTTCCTTCGCCACGTTACTTCGCCCCCGGGTCTTCGCCGCTGTCCCGCTTGAGCGTGCCGTGCAGGTGCCCGGCGATCTGGCCGTCGAGCTTCCCGTAGGCCTTCACGCTCGCGTTGAGGCGCTGCGAGACCTGCGAGGCGTCCTTGCCGAGGTTCTCCACACCGATCTCCCAGCGCTTCAGGAAGTGACCGAGGACATCGGCCAGGTGGTCGTGACCGATGTCCTCCTTCTTGTGGTCGAGGTCGCTGACCTTCTTGAACTGCAGCTTCGCCAAGGTGTCGGTGATGCCCGAGGCCGCCTTGTCGAGCGCATCCAGGTCGACTTTGAACCCGTCCGCCATCGGCTCTCTCCCCGTGTCCGTTCGATCGTTTTTGCGGTGAACAGGTTAAAGGATGCCGGGATGGCCGGCTCCGGTTCCGTCCCTCGCAGGTCAGGGCGGTGGTCCGGCCGTCCGGCCGCGCGGGGGCGAGGACGCGGAAGCCCCGTCGCACGTGCGCGCCTTGCCGGGTACGGTCTCTGCTACTCAGGGTCCGTGTCAGGAAGCTCTGACGACCGCTCGGGCCGGTGCGCTGCCAGGGTGGCTGCGGCCCCGCGGCCGCCCTCGGCGGGGTCACTTGTTCAGGCGGGACCAGTCGCCCGGCTGCCCCGGGTCGAGCCGGCGCAGCTTGTCCACGACCGCCGGGTCGTGGGCGTCCAGCCAGTCGGCGACCTGCCGGAACGAGACGCAGCGGACGCCGTCGCGCTTGCAGACGCTCTTCATCACGTCTTCGACGGCCTGTATGTAGATGCCCCCGTTCCAGTCCTCGAAGTGGTTCCCGATGAACAGTGAATAGGCCGAGAGTTCGATCGTCAGAGCACTGTGATCGATGCCCGAGGAGGCGGGATAAGTTGCACGGGGGACGTTGAACCGGCGGGCAACGTGCCTACATTACGGAGCGGTTGACGTGCTGCCGGAAGGCCTCGGCGGCGGCCCGGGTGTAGAAGCGCCGGATCCGGTGCGAGGAGCCGGGCATGCGGAGGTACTCGTGGTTGGTGACGTCCCAGAGACCCCAGCACTCCAGCTGGAGGAAGTGCGGGCTCCTGGCGTCGATCAGGCGGATCTCGTACGGGGTGCGCGGCTGGTTCTTGCGGATCCAGACCAGGGCGTGGGCGTAGGAGTAGAAGCGCAGCGGCTCGTCGGCCGGCGGGAGCGCCTTGACGGGGCGGTCGGTGGTGCGGTCGTGGATGATCCAGACCTGGTAGGCGGCGCCGCGCGGGGCATCGGCGGGGAGGACGGTGTAGCGGTCGGTGGTCATCGGCGGGTCGCCACCTGGATGAAGCCGGAGGCCTTCTCGACGCGCTCGGCGAACTCGTTGAACTCGCCGTCGATGGCGGAGATGGTGGCTTTGGTCGGGACGAGGATCGCCCCGGCCCGGCGCTCGAGAAGGCGCTGGAGGGCGGCCTGAAGCAGAGGCCGCTGCTCGGGCGCCTTGGCGTCCACTTCGTCGTCCACGACGATCAGCGAGATGTCCCACCGGAAGGTGTGGGCGTAGGCCTCGCACATGCGCAACTCGCGCTCGGGGAAGCGGGAGTTGCTCTTGGCCAGGTAGATGACCACCTGGGGTCGGTCCGAGGCCGGTGGGGGCGTTGGGCAGCTCAAGGTTCGCTCCTCTGTGTAGCGATACGACTACCGGTGGTGCCCACTGTCGGCTAAGCTCGGGAATCGTTCAACTTGCCTGTGCCACCGGTGGAATTGGGCGTGTGCTGTGAATCGCAAGGAGCTTGACCCGACGTCGTCTCCGCGTGAGTCGTTCGGCGCGCTGCTTCGCAGCTCGCGCGAGGCGTTGGGGTGGACCCAACAGGACCTGGCAGAAGCCATGGGGTACTCGGACAGCTACATCTCTGCGGTGGAAACGGGCCGAAAATCCACCAGCCGAGCCTTCGTCAGGGCGGCCGACAAGGCGCTCGGGACGGGCCAGACGCTCGAGTTGATGTGGGTCGGGATGAGGCGGAAGGGCTTCCTGGAGGGCTTCCCCGAGCACGCTGCGCAGGAAGCGCGTGCTGCGGAGATCCGGATCTTCGAACCGAATCTCATCCCCGGGCTGTTCCAGACCAAGGCCTACGCTTCCGCGCGAGAGTCAGCGGCGGTGCAGCGAGGAAGCAGCACTCAGGATCAGGCTGAGGAGCGAATGAAGTTCCTCATCGCGCGACAGCGGTTGCTCAAGCGCGCCGAGCCGCCGGTCATCCACGCGGTGATAGACGAGAGCGGCATCCGTCGGCCGGTCGGTGGCATTGCGACGATGCGTGAACAGCTTGATCACCTCGTCGAGATGGCGACGAAGCCTCATGTGATCTTCCAGGTGGCTCCGTTCACCTTGGCGGAACACGCCCCGTTCCGAGCCTTCATGACGCTGTTGACGTTTGCCGATCGTTCTGTGGTCGGCTATACCGAATCCGCAGAACACGGCTTTGTCGTCCGGGAAGACAGGACTGTCAGGGCATGGGAAAGGGCCTACGATCGGTTGCAGGTGGAAGCGCTGACGAGAGCAGCGACCCTCGACCTGATTCATAAGGCCCGAAAGGAACTCTGACCCATGATCCGCCCAGACCTGTCCCGCGCTTCCTGGTTCAAGTCGTCGTACTCTGACAACGGCGGTTCCTGCGTAGAGGTCGCGCCTGACTTCCCGGGTGTCGTCCCGGTCCGTGACTCGAAGGATCCGGACGGCGCTGTCCTCCTCTTCCCGGCCGAGGCGTGGCGAGCCTTCGTCGCCGCGACTGCCGCCGGCGACTTCGGCGACGTTTGATCTTCGGCCTGCCGACCGAGCCCCTGGACCGCGTGGTCCGGGGGCTCGTCGCGTATTGACACCGCCCGCCGTGCGGCCGATGCTAAGCAAGCGCTTAGTCATCCCCTTCTTTCCGCCTCCCAGGAGCCGCCCGATGCCCGAGACCCCCGCTGATCCGCCCGGTCTGGACCTCGCCCGCCTCCGCACCCATCTGGACCGCGAGCTGCCCGGCACCGTCCAGGGTCCGCTGCGGGCCGACCTCATCGAGGGGGGCCGCTCCAACCTCACGTACGCGCTCACCGACGGCACCTCCCGCTGGGTGCTCCGGCGCCCTCCGCTCGGGCACGTGCTCGCGACCGCCCACGACATGGGCCGCGAGTACCGCGTGATGTCCGCCCTCCGGGACACCGGCGTTCCAGTTCCGGGCATGCTCCTCCTGGACCCCACCGACACCCTCCTCGGCGCGCCCTGGTACCTCATGGAGTACGTCACCGGCACCGCGCACCGGGACGCCGCGACCCTCGCCGCGCTCGGTGAGCGGCGCGTCGGCGCCCTCGGCCGGCAGCTCGTCGAGACCCTGGCCGCCCTCCACCGGATCGACCCCTCAACCGTCGGCCTCGCCGACTTCGGCCACCCCGACGGCTACCTGGAGCGCCAGCTGCGCCGCTGGTCCAAGCAGCTCGCCGCCTCCCGCAGCCGCGACCTCCCCGACCTGGACCGTCTGCACGCCCTCCTGGCCGCGCGCCTCCCGGTCTCGCCCGCGCCCGCGCTCGTCCACGGCGACTACCGGCTCGACAACGTCCTCGTCGACGACGGCGACACCATCACCGCCGTCCTCGACTGGGAGATGTCCACCCTCGGTGACCCGCTCACCGACATCGGCCTGCTCGTGATGTACACCGAACTCGCCGGCGTCGGCGGCGGCATCATCCCCTCCGCGATGGCCGCCCCCGGCTTCCCCGGCCCGGACGAGATCGTCTCCTGCTACGCCGAGCTGACCGGCCGCCAGGCCACCGACCTCGACTGGTACGTGGCCTTCGCCTCGTTCAAGCTCGCCGCCGTCGCCGAGGGCATCCACTTCCGCTTCCAGCAGGGCCGCACCCTCGGCGCAGGATTCGAGCGCGCGGGCGAGATGGCCCCGATCCTGGCCCGGCACGGCCTGAGCACCCTCAAGGAGAGCTGACCGATGGACTTCGCCTACGATTCCCGGACGAACGAACTCCGGGAGCAGTTGCTCGCCTTCATGGACGAGCACGTCCACCCCGCCGAGCCCGTCCTCGCCGAGCAGCTCGCCGACCCGGCGCGCGAGCCGTGGAGCGTCCCGCCGGTGGTCGCCGACCTGAAGGCGGCGGCCCGCAAGCAGGGCCTGTGGAACCTCTTCATCCCCGGCGAGCACGGCGCCGGCCTCACCAACCTCCAGTACGCCCCGCTGGCCGAGATCACCGGCCGCAGCCCCCAGCTGGCCCCGCCCGCGCTCAACTGCGCGGCCCCCGACACCGGCAACATGGAGCTGCTCGCCGAGTTCGGCACCGCCGCGCAGAAGGAGCGCTGGCTGCGCCCGCTGCTGGACGCCGAGATCCGCTCCGCCTTCGCGATGACCGAGCCCGAGGTCGCCTCCTCGGACGCCACCAACGTCGCCACCCGGATCGTCCGGGACGGCGACGAGTACGTGATCAACGGCCGCAAGTGGTACATCACCGGCGCGATGAACCCGGACTGCAAGCTGATCATCGTGATGGGCAAGACCGACCCCACCGCCGAACCGCACCGCCAGCAGAGCATGGTCCTCGTCCCGCGCGACACCCCCGGGCTCACCTTCAAGCGCGGCATGACCGTCTTCGGCTACGACGACTCCGACCACGGCGGCCACGCCGAGGTGCTCTTCGAGGACGTCCGGGTGCCGGTGGAGAACCTGATCGGCGAGGAGGGCACCGGCTTCGCCATCGCCCAGGCCCGGCTGGGGCCCGGCCGGATCCACCACTGCATGCGCGCCATCGGCATGGCCGAACGCGCGCTGGAGCTGATGTGCCGCCGGACCACCGCCCGCGTCGCCTTCGGCCGTCCGCTCGCCGAGCAGGGCGTCATCCAGGACTGGATCGCCGAATCCCGCGTCCGCATCGAGCAGTTGCGGCTGCTCGTGCTCAAGACGGCCTGGCTGATGGACACCGTCGGCAACCGGGGCGCGCACACCGAGATCCAGGCCATCAAGATCGCCACCCCGAGCACCGTCGAGTGGATCCTCGACAAGGCCGTCCAGGCCCACGGCGCCGGCGGCACCGGCCAGGACACCCCGCTCGCCCAGCTCTGGGCCGGCATCCGCAGCCTGCGCCTCGCCGACGGGCCGGACGAGGTCCACAAGCGCTCGCTGGCCCGCCGGGAACTCAAGAAGTACCGCTCGGCCACGGACTGACCCGACGGCGTCATACCGGGGTAGCCACGGCGGTTTGGCTCCCCGGTATGACGGCTGCGACCCCGCTCCGCCCGTACCGTCTCCTGCGCAAGGGATGACAGCGAGGAGGAACGGCGATGAGCAGGCGTGGACGGGCCGTGGCGGCGGTGCTGCTGGCGACGGCGGTGGCCCTGGGCGTGGCGGGTGCACCCGGGGCGACGGCGGCACCCGGGGACACCGGCTGGGCGCGACAGGCCACGGCGGCGCTGCCGCACCCGACCGGGCCGTACCCGATCGGCACCACCTCCCTGCAGCTCACCGACCCCGACCGGGAGTTCCCGCTGAAGCCGGGCAAGCCCCGCCGACTGATGATCAGCTTCTGGTACCCGACCGCCCGCCCCGCCACCGGCGGCGACCGCGCCCCGTCCATGGCGCCCGCCGCGGCCGCCCACTTCGGCAGCGCCGGGAGCGCCGGACTGGCGAACTACGGCTTCGAACCCGACCGCACCGACTGGGCCGGCGTCCGCACCCACGCCCGCGCCGGCGCACCCGCCCTGCCCGGCGGCAAGCGCCCCGTCGTGCTCTACTCACCCGGCCTCGGAGACCCGCGCACCTGGGGCACCGCCCTGGTCGAGGACCTCGCCTCGCGCGGCTACGTGGTGGTCACCGTCGACCACACCTGGGACGCCTCCGAGGTGCAGTTCCCCGACGGGGACCTGGCCACCTCGGTGTTCACCGAACTGATGGGCAAGCCCGACCTCGACGTCCCGGCCGTGCTGCACGCCTCGATGCAGACCCGGGTCGACGACACCCGCTTCGTCCTCGACCGGCTCGCCGGGCTGCGCGGCGACCGGAGCCTGCCGGCCGGCCTCGCCGACTCGCTCGACCTCGACCGGATCGGCATGGTCGGCCACTCCGCCGGCGGCTTCACCGCCCTGCAGACCATGCACGACGACCCCCGGATCGCGGCCGGGATCAACCTCGACGGCCAGCTGCACTTCCCCCGCTCGGACGGGAAGCCGGGCATCGACCTGCCCAGCGTCGCCCAGGACGGGCTGAACCGCCCGTTCCTGCTGATGGGCACCCAGAGCGACGACTCCGGCAGCTACCACCGGCAGCCCGGCTGGGACGCCCTCTGGCAGCACAGCACCGGCTGGCACGCCGACGTGACCCTCACCGGCTCCCGGCACGGCTCCTACACCGACGCCGAGGCGCTGCTCCCGCAGCTCGCCCGCCAGGGCGCCGTGACCGACGAGCAGCTCCGCAAGGACGTCGGTGACGTCCGCCCCGACCGCGCCGAACTGGCCACCCGCTCCTACGTCGCCGCCTTCTTCGACCGCTGGCTGCGCGGCCACGACGACCACCTGCTGGACGGGCCCTCGGCGCGCTTCCCGGAGATGGTGTACGAGCGCTGAGCGCTGCGGCTCGCGCGGCCGGTCAGACCTCCGGGCAGTCCCGGAGCAGCTCGGCGAAGGCCTCACCGGCGGCGCCGGAGGGGAGGATCCGCAGCGCCGAGCCGTGGTCCGGGGTGCTGATCACGTAGTGCTCGGCGACGTGGGAGAGGTCGTCCCAGGGCTCCCAGGAGTGGGCGCGCAGCAGGACCCGGCCGCAGCGCGTGCAGCCGATCCACGGCACCAGCACCAGGCCGGCGAGCTCGGGCTCGCTCCAGCCCGTCACCAGCTCGGCCTCGTCGCCCTCCCCGTCGAGCAGCCGCACCGGCGCGGGCGCGCCGTCACCGAGGCAGCGCAGGATGCCGGGGGTGAGCCCCTCGCGCAGGCCCCACTCCTCGGCGAGCACGGAGACCTGCGCCCGGTCCGCTCCGCCGATCGGCACCTGGCGGGCGACCAGGCCCTCGACGAGCAGAGCGAGCCCGCTCTCCTGCTCCCCGGTCTGCCAGCAGTCCTTGACGCTCTGCGCCTCGGGCTCCGGAAGGAGATCGGCGATCCGGTACCAGCGGGCGGTGTCCTCGTGCATGGGTCGGACTCTAACGCCCCCGCCCGCACCCCCGGCTGCCCAGGGGGGAGGGTGAGCGGCGCGGACGGCCGGGCTACCTGATCTCCGAGTCGGGGTTCGCCTCGTCCCAGGCCCGGCGCGAGTCGACGATCTCGTCGTGGTGGTCGTAGGACCAGTCCACCATCGCCCGCACCAGCCGGGTCAGGCTGTGCCCGAGCGGGGTCAGCTCGTACTCCACCTGCGGCGGGACGGTCGGGTGGACGGTCCGCGACACCACCCCGTCACGCTCCAGCCGGCGCACCGTCAGGGTCAGCATCCGCTGCGAGATCCCCGGCAGCGCCCGCTGGAGCTCGCGGAACCGCCGTACGCCCTGGGCGAGTTCGACGACTGCCAGCACCGACCACTTGTCGCCGAGCCGGTTCAGCAGGTCACGGATCCCGCAGTCCACGCCGTCCTCGCACCAGACGACGGGGCGGGGAGTGGTTACCGCGGTGTGCCCTACGGACATGGAAGTGCCTCCTTATGCCGGACGCCCAGGCTATCGAGGATGGTCGGGTCCGCAACGACCGGTCTTCCGGAGGAGAAACATGCTGCTCGTCACCGGTGTCAACGGAGGGCTCGGCGCCCTCGTCCTGCAGAAGCTCGGCGCGCGGGAGGGTGTCCTCGCCGGCAGCCGGACGCCCGGGCGGGTGCCGGCCGGCGTCCCCGCCCGGCTGGTGGACTTCGACCGGCCCGAGACGCTCGCGGCCGCGTTCGAGGGCGTGACGACCCTGCTGCTGATCTCCGCCGGTGCCGCCGAGGACGACGTGGTGATCGCCCGGCACGGCGCCGCGATCGAGGCGGCGGAGCGGGCGGGCGTCGAGCACGTCGTCTACACCAGCCTCTCCGGCGACGGCGACCACCTGCCCTACGCCCTCGCCCACCGCTGGACCGAGCGGCGGCTGCGCGAGTCGGCCACCGTGCGCTGGACGGTGCTGCGCAACGGCCTCTACGCCGAGTTCCTGGCCGTGATCGCCGCCCCCGGCCCGGACGGGGTGATCACCGCGCCGCTCGGCGACGGGAAGCTGGCGGCGGTGGCCCGGGCGGACCTGGCCGAAGCGGCGGTCAACGTGGCCCTGGCGCCCGCCGCCCACGCTGGCCGCAGCTACGAGCTGGTCGGCGAGCGGGCGGTGGGCGGTGCGGAGGTGGCCGAGGCGCTGGGCGCCGAGTACCGCCCGGGCGCCTTGGGGGAGACCCGCAAAGCGGCGACGGCCTCGGGCGCGCGGGACTTCCAGGTGCCGATGCTGGTGGGCACCTACTCGGCGATCGCCCACGGCTTCCTGGCCGGCCCGGGTGCGCCGGGCGACCTGGCGGCCCTGCTCGGCCGGCCGCCCCGCCCGGTTCTGGAGGTCATCGCGGGGCGGTGACCCGGGCGCGCCGGGCGTCGATCCGGGCGTGGGCCTCCGGCCAGGCGATGGGCAGCTGCTCGACCGGCGCCTCCCAGAACGTGAAGGTGGACTCCCGGGTGGTGGCGCGCAGGCCGGTCATGACGCTGCGGTGGGGCTCGGTGGCGGCGAAGGCGTCGAGGGCCTCGCGGCTCTCCCAGGCGGAGAGGGTGCAGAAGGTCCGCCGGAGCGGCCGGGCGATCAGTGAGGCGCCCAAGGCGCCGGGCGCGGTGCGCAGTTGGCGCCAGACGGCCAGCGACCTGAGGAAGAAGCGCGGGACGTCCGCGAGGGACCGCACTTCGTTCGGACGCGGGCGAGGGCGAGGGCGACGGCGAGGAAGGGGACGAGGCGGAGGCGCCCGCGCCCGGCGCCGCCGAGGTGGCCGCCCTGATCGGCGAACTCGGCTGGGAGGTCTCCGCGCACGCCCCCGCCCGCGCGGTCCTCGGCGAGACGCTGGAGACCCTGCGCTCGCTGGGCGCGGAGCTCTCCCACGACGTCCTGCGCCAGTACGCCGAACTGGCCGAGCGGACCGCCGTCCTCGACCTCGACGGACTCGACCCCGCCGCCGACCCGCTGGAGCAGGCCGAACGCGCCCTGCTGCGGACCGTCCTGCTGGAGCCCGCGCTGCTGGCGCTGCGGCGGCTCGCCCAGGAGAACGAGTCCGCCCGCCGCAACGCCTGAGGGCCGCCCTACTCGGTCGTTTTCCGCCGCTACTCGCCGAGGACGGCGATCCGGCCGGTGCTCAGCCCGTCGGCGACCCGCTGGACGGCCTCCGCGGCGCCCGCCAGCGGCACCCGGGCGCTCACCAGCGGCCGGACCACGCCCTGCTCGGCGAGCTTGGTCAGCTCGTCGTGGGCGGCGCGCACCGCGCGCGGGTCATGGGTGTTGTAGAGACCCCAGTGCAGGCCGAGGATCGAGTAGTTCTTCACCAGGGCGTGGTTGAGCGCCGGCGCCGGGATCTGCCCGGCGGCGAAGCCGACCACCACGATCCGGCCCTCGAAGGCGACGCACTTGGCGGAGCCGGTGTAGGCGTCGCCGCCGACCGGGTCGAACACCACGTCCGCACCACGCCCGCCGGTGGCCTGCTTGACGGCGGCGACGAAGTCCTCGGCCGTCCGGTCCACCACCAGATCGGCGCCCAGCGCGCGGGCCGCCTGTGCCTTCGCCGCGCCGCCGACCACGGCGATCACCCGGGCGCCGGCGGCCCGGCCCAGCTGGACCGCCGCGCTGCCGACCCCGCCGGCCGCCGCGTGCACCAGCAGGGTCTCGCCGGCCCGCAGCCGGGCCCGGCGGTGCAGGGCGAACCAGGCGGTCTGGTAGCCGATGTGCAGGGCGGCCGCCCCCGCGTCGTCCAGTGCCTCGGGCGCCGGGAACGCCGCCTCGGCGTCCAGCAGCGCGTACTCGGCGAAAGCCCCGTGCGGCAGCACCGGATTGCCGATCACCCGCTCGCCCCGGCGGGCGCCCTCCGCGACCTCGCCGCACAGCTCCACGCCGGGCGTGAACGGCAGCGGCGGGCGGACCTGGTACTGCCCGCGCACCATCAGGGCGTCCGGGAAGTTCACCGCCGCCGCCCTGACCCGGACCAGCAGCCGGCCCGGGCCGGGCACCGGCCGCGGCACGTCCTCGGCCAGCCGCATCACCGCGGCCGGCTCGCCGAGTTCACCCACCTGCCAGGCCCTCACAGCGCCTCACTCCGCTCCAGGCCCCGCTGGAGCCGGTTCATCCCGGCGATCCAGCGGTCCGGTTCGGCCGCCCGGACGCGGTAGTACTCGGCGACCTCGGGGTGCGGCAGGATCAGGAAGCGGTCGTGGCCGAGCGCGTCCATCACCTCCGCGGCGACGTCCTGCGGATCCAGCGCCGTCGGCGTGAGCAGCGCCTCGCCGACCGCGCCGGTGGAGGCCAGCATGTCGGTGCGCACGCCCTGGGGGCAGAGCGCGTGCACCGTGACGCCCCGGTGGCGGTAGGTGGCGGACAGCCACTCGGCGAAGGCGAGCGCGCCGTGCTTGCTGACGGCGTACGGGGCCGAGCCCAGCATGGTGAGCAGTCCGGCCGCGGAGACCGTGGCCAGGAAGCGGCCGCTGCCGCGCTCCAGCCAGCGGGGCAGCAGCAGTTCGGCGGCCCGCACGTGCGCCATCACGTTGACCTCCCAGGCGCTCGACCAGGCGGCGGCGGGGGCGTCGGCGCCGCCGACCGGGGCGACGCCCGCGTTGGCGCACCAGAGGTCGATCTCGCCGACGGCCGCGCGGGCCCCGTCGACCAGGGCGGCCAGGCCGGCGGCGGAGGCGGCGTCCCCGGGCAGGGCGGTGCCGCCGAACTCCCCGGCGACCGCGCGGGCGGCCTCGGCGTCCAGGTCGTTGACCACGACCCGGGCGCCGGCCGCGGCGAAGGCCCTGGCCAGGGCGGCGCCGATGCCCCGGCCGGCGCCGGTCACCACCACGCCCTGGCCGGTCAGGTCCACCGTCACATCCCACCGCCGAGGGTCACGCCGCCGTCCACGACCAGGGTCTGGCCGGTGATCCAGCCGGCGTCGGAGGAGAGCAGGAAGGCGACCGCGCCCGCGACGTCCTCGGGCACGCCGAGCCGGCCCAGCGGGTAGGCGGCGGCGACCTCCTCCTCCCGGCCCTCGTACAGCGCCTCGGCGAACTTCGTCTTCACCACGGCGGGGGCGACGGCGTTGACCCGGATGCCCTGCGGGCCCAGCTCGGCGCCGAGCTCGACGGTGAGGCGGATCAGGGCGGCCTTGCTGACGCCGTACATGCCGATCCCGGCCGAGGAGCGGAGGCCGGCGATGGAGGCGACGTTGACGACCGCGCCGCCGTGCTCGCCCATCCACGCGGCGCGGGCCCGGCGGATCCAGCCGAGCGGGGCGAGCACGTTGACGCCCATGATCTTGGCGGCGGCGGCCTCGTCGGTGTCCAGGACCGGCCCGTAGACCGGGTTGATCCCGGTGTTGTTGACCAGGTGGTCGAGCCGTCCGAAGGCCTCCAGGGTGCGGGCGACCGCCTCGTCCTGGTGGGCAGGATCGTCGGCCTTGCCGGCGACGGCGATCGCGTTGTCCGGGCCGCCGAGGTCGCGGACGGCCTCGGCGAGCGGCTCCGGGTTGCGGGCGGTCAGGCAGACCTTGGCGCCGCGGGCGACCAGCTCGCGCGCGATCCCGAGGCCGATGCCCCGACTCGATCCGGTGACGACGGCCACCTGGCCCTTGAAGGAGTGCACCACGGAGGGTCCTGCCTTTCGCGCGAGAATCCTGGGTTGCGGAGTTCTGGACGGACGAGTCGCTGTGTGCTGACTAAGCGCTTGCTCAGCATGCTGTCGGTGCGGGACCCTGTCAACAGCCCCGCGGCCGGCAACGGCCCGACGGCCGACCCGCCCGACGGCCCGCCGCGCGGGCACCGGAATGCCTGTACGACTTCTCTGGGAGGATGGCGCCATGACCAGCACGCCCATCGCCGACCTCTGGCCGACCCTGCCCGGCGCCGACACCCGCCCCGAGGCGGCGTACCGGCTGCTCCAGGCGGCCGTCGAGTCGTTCGCGGAGCGCGGCTTCCACGCCACCACCACCCGGGACATCGCCACCGCGGCCGGCATGAGCCCCGCCGCGCTGTACATCCACTACCAGTCGAAGGCCGCGCTCCTCGCCGAGATCAGCCAGGCCGGGCACGCCGCCACCCTGGCGCTGGTGCGGAGGGCGGCGGGCGGGGACGGCGGCCCGGTCGAGCGGATGCGGCGTCTGGTCGAGCAGTTCACCGTCTGGCACGCCCGGGCCCGGACGGTCGGCCGGGTGGTCAACTACGAGCTGCACGCGCTGCCCGAGGGCGCCTACGCGGTGGTCGCGGCGCTGCGGCTGGACATCGAGCGCGAGGTCAGCGCGCTGATCGAGGCGGGCGTGGCGGCGGGCGACTTCCAGGTCTCCGAGGTGCGCACGGCGGCCCGCGCCGTCACCTCGCTGGGCATCGACGTCTCCCGCTGGTACACCGAGCGCTCCTCCGAGACCCCGGAGGAACTCGGCCGCCGATACGGCGAGTTGGTGCTGCGGATGCTCGGCGCCCGGGTCTGACCGCAGGCGGCTCCCAGGGCCGCGCTCTTGACCCGCTACGCAGGGTGCGAGCAGACTCGTATACGAAGTACGTGTGCCTCGTAGGCGTACAGCGCCGAGCACCAGCGGCCCCGGTCGAGGCCCCGCCCGACGCACTCCCACCGCGGCCCAGGCGCCGCGGATCGAAGCCGACACCCCGCGGCGACCACGCCCCCGACCGGCGGCGCCGACGGGTTCGAACCCCCCACCCGGGCCGGTCCGGCCGGGGTCGTGCCGCCGTTCAGGGCGGCGACACGGGGACGGCGCGCGCGGCGCGCCGTGGCACGGCCCGGGCGGGCGGAGAAGGGAAGGTGCAGCGATGCCCTTCCGGCCCTTTCAGTCCTTCCATCGTTTCCAACCGTCCCAACCCTTCCAGCATTCGAGCCCGGTCCGGCCGCGCTTCTGGCTGAAGACGGCTCTCGGCGGCCTGTCCGGGCTGCTGTTCCTGCTCACCCTGGTGTGGCCGCAGTGGATCGAGACGTTCCTCGGCCTCGACCCCGACGCCGGCAGCGGCGCCGCCGAGTGGCTGGTCGTCGCGCTCGCCGCGGCCGCCACCGCCGCCTGCGCGCTCGCCGCGCGGACGGAGTGGCGCCGCAGCCACCCGTCCTCGGCCCGCGTCGCGCGCTGACCGGATCGGAGGACCGTCATGACCGACACCACCGACACCACTCCCGCCGCCGCGCCCGACCGGCTGACCGAACTCGTCCGGCAGGCTCCGCTGAGCTTCCTGGGCACCGTCACCCGGGTCGGCGGCACCTCGCTCGCGGCCTTCCCGGCCGACCGGCGCAACGACCGCACGACCGTGATCAGGGTGGACCGGGTGCTGCACGCGCCCGAGGCCTTCCGGCAACTCGCCGGCACCGAGGTCACCGTCCAACTGGCGCCCGACGCCGACCTCCTGGAGGTCGGGGACACGGCCGCCTTCTTCACCCAGGGCCTGGTCTACGGCGAGACCCTCGGCCTCACCGAACTGGGCCGGCTGCCCGCCGACGCCGTCCGGCCGCACGTCTCGCTGGCGGCCACCACCGCCGACGAGATGCCGTTCTCCTCGGTGCAGCGCGAGATCCGGAACCAGGACATCGCCGCGCACGCCCGGGAGGCGGACGCCGTGGTGGTCGGTACCGTGGTCGGCCTGGAGGACCTCGGCCTGCCGGCGTTCTCCGAGCACGCCCCGCACTGGTGGCGGGCCACCCTCGCCGTCTCGCACGTCGAGGCCGGCAGCGTCGACGCGGGGCGGACCAGCGTCCTCTACCCGCACAGCGGTGACATCCGCTGGCGCCACGTGCCCAAACCGAGGGCCGGGCAACTGGGCCTCTGGCTGATGCACGCCACGACGGGCGACCTGGCCTCCCAGGCACCGTACCGACTGCTCCACCCCGACGACTACCAGCCGGCGCAGAAGCTCGCCGTGCTGCGTGAAGGAAGGTGAGCCGACATGGCCACCATCAAGGTCGTCAACATCACTCCCAAGGCACAGAGCGGCAACACGGGACTGGACGCGGAGCCCAACCTCGCGGTCAACCCGGACAACCCGCGCGAGATCGTCGCCACCGCCTTCACACCCGACCCGCTGAACGGACCGCTCGCCCCCGTCTACGTCTCGACCGACGGCGGGGACACCTGGGTGCTGAACAGCGCCGTCCCCGGCAACAACGCCGTCGCGGGCACGGGGGACATCACCGTCGGCTTCGCCGCGCACGGCGGCGCGCTCTACACGGGGATCCTCAACGGCCAGGACGACGACCTGGAGATCCTGCGCGCCGCGGACATCACCACCGCGACGCCGATGGAGGTCCTGCTCGACGTGCCCGCACAGGACATACCGGACCAGCCCTGGGTGGTCACGGGTGCCGCCACGGCCGACGGCGCGGGTCAGGACATCGTGTACGTCGGCAACAACGTGGGGAAGCGGGGCCATCAGCAGTTGCCCCGCACCGCCATGGTGGCGGTCTCGGCCAACGCGCGCACCGGCTCGGGCGGGTTCAGCAACGTCCCGGTCGACCGGCGTTCCGGCACGGTCCACGACGGGCCGCCCGTTCGGCTCGCCGCGCACCCCGACGGAACGGTCTACACCGCGTTCGAGAGCTGGAGCGGTGCCGTCACGAACGCTGCGGAGCCGACGTTCGGGCTGATCGTCACCATGGACGTGGTGGTGACCCGGGACGACAAGGGCGGCCTCGGTCAGGACCCGTTCCAGGACCTCCGGGACCCGGCCGACGGCGGCGTCGGCCGGCGGGTGGTCAGTGGTAGGACCCTGCCCTTCGACGTGCGGGTCGCGGCACTGGGGCAGGAGCGCACCGGCGCGGACCTGTCGATCGCGGTCGACCCGACGGACTCCAACAGCGTGTGGATCGCCTGGTGCGACGCCACGGGCGGCACCGTCCCGACCGACTACGTGCTGCACGTCCAGCACTCCGCCGACCGCGGGCAGACCTGGGCTGCCACCCGCAAGGACCTCATCAACGCCAAGAACCCCTCGCTGGCGGTCAATTCCGACGGCCTGGTCGGGCTGGTCTACCAGCAGCTCACCCACAGCCAGTGGAGGACGGTGCTGGAGCTGAGCCCGGATGGTTTCACGACCATGGAGAGCAACGTCCTGCACCAGGCTCCGGGCGATGTCCCGTCATCCGGCGGCGGTCTCCCGTACCTGGGCGACTACCTCCGGATGCTCACGGTCGGCAAGGACTTCTACGGGATCTTCGCGGGCAACAACACGCCCGACCGGGCCAACTTCCCGGTGGGCGTGACGTACCAGCGCAACGCCGACTTCACCACCCACCGACTGCTCAGCCCCAACGGGGTGGCCGGGGTACCGGTCTCGATCGACCCGTTCTTCTTCCACCGCGCTGCCTGAGCAGCCCGACAGCTTCCGAGCAGCCCGACAGCGGGGGGGGGGGGGGGGGGGGGGGGGGGGGGGGGGGGGGGGGGGGGGGGGGGGGGGGGGGGGGGGGGGGGGGGGGGGGGGGGGGGGGGGGGGG